>JAGIBK010000002.1:379329-713659 GCA_017744355.1 bacterium
AGTTGCTCGGGCCCCTATCGCCCGAGCAGCATGCCTTTCTCGCGCAGCTTCAGCGCGGTGCCCAGCAGTTGGAGCTGCTGGTCGACGACTTGTTGGACTACGCGCGGATCGAGGCAGGCGAGTTCGCAGTGCGTCGCCAGCCGTGCGATGCGAGCGCCATCCTGCGCCAGGTGGGCGAAGCCTTCGACCCCATCGCCAGCGCCCGGGAGCTCTCGTTGACGGTGAGCGCACCGCCCTCGCCCCTGGAGGTCTTGGCGGATCCCAACCGGCTGGTCCAGATCCTGAACAATCTCTTGAGCAACGCCCTGAAGTTCACGCCGCCGGGCGGCTCGGTCACGTTGTCCCTGAGCCAGAGCGATACCGAGACGACCTTCGTCGTGGCGGATACAGGGATCGGGATCCTCGCAGAGCACTTGCCCCACCTCTTCGAGAAGTTCTTCCAGGCGGAGAGCTCCCTGACGCGAAGCTACAAGGGGACCGGGCTCGGCCTGCCCATCACCAAGGCGCTGGTCGAGGCTCACCAGGGCACCATCTCGGTGGCCAGCACACCGGGCGAGGGCGCGACTTTCACCGTACACCTGCCGCACTCCTGAGTCCGTGGACGCGCCCCATGGGGCGGGATATAATGGAGCTGCGAGGCAGCGCGCTCGGTGCGCGGCGCTCGCCCCCTCCACTTTCAGCGAGGTCTTCCATGCTCAGTCCTACCACCGTTGCCATCGTCGCCATCGGGGCGCTCGTCATCTTCGGCCCCAAGAAGCTCCCCGAGCTGGCCCGCTCGCTCGGCAAGAGCCTCTCCGAGTTCAAGGCCGGCGCCGAGGAGGCGCAAGACGCCTTCAAGCGCGAGATGAACCGATCACCCGAAGCTCCCAAGGCCCAGGACGCCGACGCGTCGAGCCAGAAGCCCCGCGAGGACGCGTAGAGGTACCAGGTGGCACATCCCTTCGAGATCAAATCCGCTTACCAGCCTGCCGGTGACCAGCCCAAGGCGATCGCCCAGCTCAAAGAGGGTCTCGATCGAGGGATTGACGCCCAGACCCTCCTGGGGGCGACCGGCACCGGCAAGACCTACACCATCGCCCAGGTGATCCAGGCCGCGCAGCGCCCGACGCTGGTCATCGCGCACAACAAGACCCTGGCGGCGCAGCTCTGCAACGAGCTGCGCGAGTTCTTCCCGAACAACCGCGTCGAGTTCTTCATCTCGTACTACGACTACTACCAGCCCGAGGCCTACATCCCCTCGAGCGACACCTACATCGAGAAGACCTCGAGCGTCAACGACGAGATCGACAAGCTGCGCCACTCGGCCACGCGCTCGCTGCTCGAGCGGCGTGACACCATCGTCGTGGCCTCCGTCTCGTGCATCTACGGCCTGGGTGCTCCTGAGGAGTACCTCAAGGGGACGGTCTTCCTCAAGCGCGGCGACGAGATGGGCCGCGATGACCTGCTGCTGCACCTGGTCGGCGTCCAGTACGAGCGTAATGACGTGGAGCTGATGCGCGGGCGCTTCCGGGTCCGGGGGGACACCCTCGAGATCGTCCCCGCATGGGAGGAGAACGTCTTCCGGATCGAGTTCTTCGGCGACGAGATCGATCGCATCACCGAGATCGACCCGGTGACGGGCGAGATCGTCAGCACCCGTGACGAGCTTGCGATCTATCCGGCCAAGCATTTCGTCACCTCCGACGATCGCATGCAGACAATCATCGCGGACATCGAGCGCGAGCTCGAGCACCGCTTGCCCGAGCTGAGGGGCCAGAACAAGCTGCTCGAAGCCCAGCGCCTTGAGCAGCGGACCAACTACGACCTGGAGATGATCCGGGAGATCGGCTACTGCAATGGCGTCGAGAACTACTCGCGCCACTTCACCGGCCGCGCGCCGGGCGAGCCGCCCCCCACCCTACTCGATTACTTCCCCGACGACTTCCTGGTGGTCATCGACGAGAGCCACGTGAGCATTCCCCAGATCCAGGGGATGTACCAGGGCGATCGCGTCCGCAAGGAAACGTTGGTTGAGCACGGCTTCCGCCTGCCGAGCGCGAAGGACAACCGGCCGCTGAGGATCGAGGAGTTCTGGCAGCGGGTCGGTCAGAAGATCTTCGTCTCGGCGACGCCCGGCGATTACGAGTTGAAGGTCTCGGAGCAGGTGGTCGAGCAGATCATCCGTCCGACCGGCTTGCTGGATCCCGAGGTCATGGTCCGTCCCATCGAGGGCCAGATCGACGATCTGCTGGGCGAGGTCCGTGCGCGCATTTCGCGCGAGGAGCGCGTCCTGGTCACGACTCTCACCAAGAAAATGGCCGAGGACCTGACCGAGTACCTCCAGGAGGTCGGCATCCGGGTGCGCTACCTGCACTCGGACATCAAGAGCCTGGAGCGCATCGAGATCCTGCGTGACCTGCGCATGGGGGTGTTCGACGTGCTGGTGGGCGTCAACCTCTTGCGAGAAGGGCTCGACCTGCCCGAGGTCTCGCTGGTCGCGATCCTCGACGCCGACAAGGAAGGCTTCCTGCGCGCGCACCGTTCGCTGATCCAGATGATCGGCCGCGCCGCCCGCCACCCCAACGGCCAGGTCCTGATGTACGCGGACAAGCTGACCGACTCCATGATTAAGGCCTTGGACGAGACGGAGCGCCGTCGGACCCTGCAAGTCGCTCATAACGAGCGGCACGGCATCGTCCCCAAGGCGATCGTCAAGAGCACGCGCAACCTCATCCTCGAGAGCCTCAGCGCGGTGGACGGGAAGGGGGCCACGGTGCCCATGGCCGCGCCCCCGAACTCCGAGGATCTCGGGGCGGTCATCAAGGACCTGGAGGTCCAGATGAAGGCGGCCGCGCAGATCCTGGACTTCGAGACCGCTGCCGCCCTGCGCGATCGCATCCAGAGCCTGCGCGCGCAGCAGGAGAAAGCCCGCAAGGACATGAAGCTTCATGGCTGATCTACGCACCCATCGCGAACTCACCGAAAGGGGCGAGGCGGCCATCGTCTCGGCCCTCTTGGCGTTGGGGGACGCCTACGTCGTCCTGCCGCACCTGCTCTTGAGCGGCATGCTCGGGCCGCGCAACCCCGACGACCTGGACGTGGTCGTGCTGGGGCCCGGCGGGGCCGCGCTGATCGAGTATCGCCATTGGCATGGACGCTTGACCGTTTCCGAGCCGCCGACTCCCTGGATCCTGCACTACGCGGCAGGCGGATCCGAGCCGCGCCCCAACCCCCTTGCGAACTTGAGCGACAAGGCTGACGCCTTGCTCGAGCACCTGAGCGCCAACGGGGCGGCGCCCGCCGCTCTTCTGACCGCCGTGGTCGTGCCGGATCGCACCGAGCTCGAAGGGGACGCCGAGCAACCGATCCTGCCCCTCTCGAAGCTCGTTCGCTGGCTCGAAGACGCCCTGGGGGGGAGCGCCACGCCCTGGACCACTCAGGCTGCCGACCTGCTGCGCCCGCCGGTGCCGCCCCGGATGGTCAACCAGTACCGCCTGACCTCTCTGCTCGGGCGGCAGGGCGATCACACCACCTACCTCGCCTTCGACACCCTCAAGCACCGCTTGGTCACCATCCGGGAGATGCCCTACGACCCCTTTCAGCGGCCCGAGGACCTGGACCGCGTGCGAACCGAGCTGCTGCGCGAGGCCAAGCTGACCATGGAGCTGTTCCATCCGGCGATCGCTCGGATCGAGCAGCTCATCCCGCAAGATGATTGCTACTACGTCGTGGGCGAGTGGGTCGAAGGGGCCCAGAACCTGCGCGAGGCCCTTTCGCAGGGGGTGTTGACCGTCGAGAGCGCGCTGGATATGGCGATCGCCTGCGCGGACGCCCTCTCCTACGCTCACGGTCGTGGGATCGTGCATCGCAACGTTCGGCCGGAGAACATCTTGCTGGCCGGCCGCGCGGTGAAGCTCACCAATTTCAAGATGGCCAAGAAGGCCGATCTTGGCACGCGATCCACCTTCGACCTGCGCCAGATGGCCCAGGAGAGCCCCTACGCCGCCCCCGAGTTCAAGCTCGGTGCCGAGGGGCATCACCGGGTGGACGTGCGCGCCGACGTGTACGCCCTCGGGGCCGTGTTGTACGAGGCCCTGGTCGGCAGTCCGCCGGTCCATCTCGACGAGAAGTACTGGAACCCGCCCTCGGCCTCACGGCCCGCTACCCCTCAGGGCCTGGACGAAGTCATTCAACAGGCGCTGCGCTTCGATCCCGCTCAGCGGTTCTCGACCATGGCGGCCTTCCGCGAGCGCTTGCTCGCCCTTCGAGAAGGGCGGCAGCCCGACGCCAAGTCCGCGCGTTACGGCGAGCGCCGCCTGGTCAAGCGGACGCGTAACAGCTTGCTCTACCGGGCGGTGGATGCGGTGCGCGGCCACGAGGTGGCCCTCAAGAAGATCCTGATCGATCCGGCCCTCTCCGCCGAGGCGCGTGGGGTTATGGTCCAGCGCCTGCTGCGTGAGGCCCAGATCGCCCGTACCCTCGTGCATCCGCGCATCGTGACGGTCCTCGACCAGTTCGTCGAGGACGAGGATCCGTACGTCGTCATGGAGTGGCTCGAGGGGCACGACGTCCGCGAGCACCTGGACGGTCGTCGTCCGGTGCTGAGCTGCGAGGAGGCCCTGGATCTGGTGCGGCAGGTGGGCGAGGCGCTCGCCTATGCCCACGACCAGGGGGTCGTCCACCGCGACCTGAAGCCCGAGAACCTGATGCGCGATGGGAGCCGAGTGACCGTGCTCGACTTCGGCCTCGCGTCGCTCGCAGGCGCCGAGCAACCGTTGGAGGTGGCGCCCGCCGGGACTCCGCGCTACATGGCGCCGGAAGTCTTGCAGGGCTTGGCGGCGGATCCGCGATCCGACGTCTTCTCGCTCGCGGTGGTGCTGTACGAGTTGCTCACGGGGCGCTATCCCTACGGCCCGGAGGTGCTCTTGGGGCGCTTTGCGGGCGGAGAGAGCGAGGGAATGCTCGCCCCGCCGAGCCACCTGAACCTCGCGGTGCCGCCGGCCCTGGATGCGCCGCTCATGAAGGCCCTGGCCGTCGCGCTCGAGGCGCGGACGCCCAGCATGGCCGAGTTCCTCACCGAGCTCGCCGCTGCGGACGAGGAGATGAACGCGGGCAGTTTCTTGCCCCGAGGGAACGCCCCGCTCAAAGCCATCATGCTGGGCGGTTTGGGGCTGGTCACGGTCGCTGGCCTGGGCCTCGGGCTGTACTTCGGTGGCCCGGGTCTCATCGGGGGCTTGCCGCAGCCGCAGGCGCCGCAGCCATCGCCGAGCGATGCGCTCGCCGCGCGCCCGGGGTTCGAGCAGCCCCCCACGTCGATGCCGAGCGAGGTCCCGGCCCCCGAACCGACGCCGCAACCGACCGTGGCCCCCGCGACCCCTGCGCCCGTGCGCGAGGTGAGCTGGACGAGCAGCGCGGTCAACATCGCCGGGGTGAAGGTCCGCGTCGAGCGCCTCATCGGGATCGAAGGCCAGAGCCTGCTGACCTTGAAGGTGACGAACACGACCGACGCGCCCGTCAGCTTCTTCAAGCCGGAGGCGGCGCTCGGCCGTCTGCTCATCACCGACGATCTGAGCGGCGACTACAGCCGCGATGTGGATTGGGCCTCGCTGCCCTTGGTGCTGACCCAGGTCGAAGGGGGCCAGACGGCTGAGGGGACCGTGCGTCTCACCCGTGCCATCGACCCTGCGGCGGGCATGGTGCGCCTCATTCTCAAGGAGGAGGGCGGTATGGGGCGCGAGTTCCTGATTCGCGCCTATCGCTTGGAGCATTAGCCTCGCGCTCGCCCCTATAACACAACGGTCCCCGGCCAGCTGGCCGGGGACCGTTGTGTTGGATGAGCTAAGTCTTACTTGCCGCCCTGGACGAAGGCTGCGCCGTCGCCGCCCGGGGGAATGATACCGACGAAGAAGTTCGCGAAGCTCTTGGTCGCCGCGATGTTCGAGTCGTAGACCGTGGTGCCGCCCGGGCCGCTCTGGAAGACCATCACGCCCGCGCTCGCGGTGTCGGTGGTCGCCCAGCGATCGGTGGAGCCGGTGGTCCAATTGAAGGCCGTCGTGCCGTCGTTGCCGTAGGTGCCGGTGACCGAGGCCTTGATGGCGCCGCCCCAGGGGCTGCTCGAGGCGTCTTCACCGCGACGGCTCTCCCACATCTTGGCCAGGTCGGCGACGGGGGGATACGAACCGCCACGGTTAGCCGCGATCTCCTCGACGATGGTCGCGAGGGCGAGAACCTTCTCTTGAGCCTTCGAGTTGCCCGCGGAAACCTTGGACTGGTTGTACAGCGTGATGGCGCCGGCCAGCACGATGACACCGATAACGATTGCGAGCGACACCTCGATCAGGGTGAAGCCGGATTGATTGTTGCGCCGAGACATCTTCACTTGAGAAGTCCTCCCCTAGAACACACGATTACTTGCAGTCTATACCCCTGCCCGTCTACTTCTAACAGCGTGGAGACGCGAATCTCAAATCTTCACGTTAACCCCCAGGCGTTCGAGCGAATTCTTCGCAACTTGTCGGACGCTCGGATCCGGGCTGGTTTCGAAAATGCGTCGCCAGACGTCGAGCGCCAGATCCTTGCGGGTGGCCTTCTCGTACATCCGCGCGATGAAGTAGCGGGCCTCGGGCGGTGCGCCGGGCAGGGCAGCAGCGCGCTCGTAGTAATGAGCCGCCCGCAGGTAGTCGTCTCCGAAGAAGAACAGGGTGAAGCCCGCCTGGTAGGGATACCAGTAATCGTTCGGGTGATGCTTCGCGCCCTTGTCGAGCAGCGCGATCGCCGCGTCTACCTGTCCGCTGTCGGCGAGCGCGAGCGCGCCCAGGTCGTAAGCGGGCTTGAAGCCGGGATCCAGGTCGACGATGAGGTTGAGGATGGGGGCCAGGTTCTGGAAGTGGCGCCCATGGGTGAGCTGATAGCCCCAGTAGCTGGCAAAGCGCATGTAGAGGGCGTCGGCGGCGAGGTTCTCGAAGCCCATCACCATCCGTGCGACGGGGGCCGGCGGCACCGAGAGGTAGCCGTGGCGTACTGGATCGGCCGGATGGCGCAAGGTGCCCAGGATGCTTGCGGACCCTGCGAGCGCTCCGGCCGTCAGGAGCCAGAGGATGGCCTTGCGCACCCCGCCCATGCTGGGAGGCGAGAGCTTCAGCCCCATGGCTAGAACTCCTTGCGCTTGAAGATCAGGACCGACAGGCCGGTCAGGCCGATCATCAGGCACAGGGCGTAGGCGACGGAGAGGCCGAGCTCGCGCACTGGGGGGAGCAGGCCGTAGACCACCTCGTTCTTGAGGTTCAGGGCCTCGAGGTTCGGGATCGCCCGGTACAGGAACTCCGAGAAGGTCGCCGCGAAGCCGCCCGCATTCTGGCCGTAGGTCCGGATCATCTCCGTCTGGTGCCCGAGCAGCATCAGGGCCAGGGTGTAGAGGGCCGCGAGGGTGGGCGAGGTGAGCAGGGAGAAGAGCGTGGCGATGCCCGCGACCACGAAGGTTTCAAGGGCGCCGGTGGCGATCGCCACCAGGTAGTGCGGCACGATCGGCAGGCCCACGACGGCGAGCATGCCGTAGAACACGCCGGCCATGGCCACGATCAAGAGGCCGAGGGCCGCGATGAGGCCCAGGTACTTGCCCACGATCAAGGCCGTGCGGCCGATCGGCTTGCTCAGCACCACGTAGAGGGTGCGACGTTCGAGCTCGCGCGGCATGTCGTGCGAGGCCAGGGCGATCGCAATCAGGGTCGAGACGATTTGCATGGTGCCCAGGCCGAAGTCGAGGACGATCTTGGCGCCGGCCCCGGGCCCCAGGTCCCCCAAGGCCACCGAGAGGGCCATGAGGCCGAGGCCGAAGAGGAGCGCCAAGTGAAGCAACTTCTCGTTGAGGGCCGCCTTGAAGGTCAGACGTGCGATCGCGATCACCCGGGAGTCCATGGCCATTTGGTTTCCTAGTCGACGTCCGTGTACGTGCTGTTGACGTTGATCGGAACGTAGAGCCTGGTGTTGGCCATGGCGCCGAAGTCGTTGATTCCGACCAGCGTCACCTCGGCGGTCACCATGGGAATGGCCGAGCCGGTGGCGCTTTGGTCGGTGCGGTTGATCAGGTCCTGCGTGATGAGGCCATCGAGCGTCACCGAAACGGGGCTCGGGGCGGTCGCGCGATCCTTCTGCATCAGGACGAGGGGGATCGGGACGACCGTGGGGGTACTGAACGGGGTGGCCGGGAGCGTCACCCGGCCCGAGGTGGGGGAGACCTGCAGAGTCGCGGGGTCGAAGAACTGGGCTCGCGCGCTGGAGTAGCGGATGGGCGACGAGTTGGCGTCGAGCGTGAGCGAGATGACCGGCGGGGTCACCGTCACCTTGCCGCTGCCTTCATAGATCATGCCGCCGTCGCGCTGGCGCCGGTAGGCCCAGTTGATCTGGCCGGGGGTCGTGACTACGGCCGCCACCCGGCTCGTGTCGGCCAGCGTGTTGAAGTAGTTGGCCGGATTGCAGGCGGTGGTCGTCGTCAGTAGACCAAAAGCCGCCATGCTCAGGAGGAGCGGCTTATGCGCGCGGCTTTTCATCCTTGATTACCTCCGGGGTCAGCAAGATCTTGACTTCGGTCTGCTTGCTGGTGTTGTTGCGCGTTTGGAACAGGCCTCCGAGGAAAGGAAGATCGCCCAGGAGGGGGAGCTTTCTGACCTCTTCTGACTTGCGATCCTGGATGAGGCCGCCGATCACGATCGTTTGACCGTCCTGGACATAGACCTCTTGCGCCTGATATTCGCGGGTGCTCTTCAGGGTCGCGATGAGGTCCCCGTTTTGGGTGTTGCGGATCTGCTCGCCGGGTACCGAGATGACCGGGTGGATACTCATGGACACCCCGTTGTTGGAGTCGATCCGGGGGGTCAGTTCCAGCGTTACGCCTGCTTCGTCGAGCGTGATGGTTTTCGTCAAGACTGTGGTGTTGGCGTTCTGGGTGGTGCTCGTTTCCATCTTGCCAACGATCTGGTCGGTGATCTTGATGAGGGAGGTGCGGTTGTCCATGGCGAGCAACTGCGGGCTCGCGAGGACTTTCGCCTTCCTGGCGGTCACGAGCGCGTTGAGCCTGACCTGGAAGTTGAGAGCACCATTTGCGACGGTGTCGTAGGTAAAGGTGCCATCGCTGCGGCCCGAGTCAAAGTCGATCTGCCGGGCGCCCGCCTTGTAGCTGAGCCCCAGGTCCCGCGAGTCGTCCACACTCATCTCGACGATCTGGGCCTTGATGAGCACCTGCGGCCGGCGCTTGTCGATGGACTTGAGCACCGAGTCGACCAGCATCAGCTCGCTGTTCGAGCCCATCACCAGCAACGCGTTCTGCGTCGGCATGGGGATGAAGCGCGGCGAGTCCTGGGAGACGTTGATGCTGTCCTTGCGCTGGGTCGGGCGCACGCCCGGGGCGGCCGCCCCGAAGTCGGGCACGCTGTTCTGGAGGGTCGCGATGGCCTTGCCCGAGCCCGTCTCGAAGAAGGTCGCGCGCAGCACGTCCACGGCCTCTTTGGGCGTGACGTGGTTGAGCGGGAAGATCTTGCTCGGCGTCAGCACGTCGAGGCGACGCACCAGGCTTTCGGCCTGGTTTACCTTGTCCTCGGGGCCCGTCAGGACGATGCGGTTGGAGCGCGGCTCGGTCTTGATTGAAAGCCTGAACAGGTCGCGAATGGCGGCGGCGCTCGAGGCCGGCACCACGTCCGCCGAGGTGGTCACCGACTCGCTGGCGTCCGCCGAGGCGGCCTTGGGCGGGGCCGAGGCCTGGGCGGCAGCGGGGTTCAGATCCAGGAGGTCGTTGAGGGTCGGAAGGATGGCCTGGGCGTTCACGTAGCGCAAGGGCACGAAACGCATGACCGGCTGGCCGTACTGACCCGAGCGGTAGACGACGAAGCTCTTGCCGTAGGGCTGGAGGCGATAGCCATTGGCCGTCAGCATCGAGTCGAGGATCTGGTTGAGGGGCGTCTGGAAGAAGTCCAGCGATACGCTGCCCTGCACCGAATCATCGAGGATGAGGTTGAGATTGCTCGTCTCGGCGATGAGCTGGAGCGCCTCGCGCATGGTGGTGTTGCGCAGGCGGAAGGTCATCTTGCTCTGCCCCCCGGGCACCGAGACGCGCCCTTGGAGGTAGACGTTGTCCGCTGCAATGCCGGGGCTGCTTGATAGCAGGCTGGCCAGCACCAGGGGCAGCAGCAACCGTTTGTGTTTCACGAGGCAATCCTCCCTACAGCGACGCGTCCCTGGATCATACGACCAGGCGGACGCGCTGGCTGTGAGTTGCGCACGAAGCTTGTACCCTTCTGGGCTCAGCGATTAACCGGGCTTGGCCTCACTCGAGATCGGTGGAATCATCGGCCGAGCCCGGAGCCGGGTAGCCGACGCGACCGCTCAGCGAGTCGATTTCCTCGACATCGGTCGGGGGGCCGCCCCGGACGAAGAGGTAAGGTGGCGAGTTCGGGTTGGGGTAGCTGTTCGGGACGATGCCCACCAGGTAATAGCGGAAGCCGAGGAGCCTGGAATCCCCGCCCGACTCGTCCCAGGTGGCGACGGCCGCCTGGGAGTTGGAAGCGGTTGGCCCTGCGGTCCAGTAGTAAAGCGCCCCTCTGGTCCCGGGGCTCGCCGAGGCGGCGTAGTGATCGGGGCAATCCCCGCCACCCAGGCCGCTTGCGACCTCGGTGCCGATCTGGGCGAAGCCGCCCCAGGGGCTCATGTTGTAGTCGGTGGGCCGGCGCTGCTGCCAGACGCCGGCGAGCTGCGTCACGCTCGGGTAGGTTTCGCGGTTGACGACGTAGAGGTGCTCGACCTGCGCCTGGAGGGCGACCACCTTGTCGATGGCCGCGGAGTCCGCGGCGGAGCGGCGGTACTGCTGGTAGAGGATCGTGCCGGAGGCGAGCAGCGTGCCGCCGATCGCGATGACGAGGATCGCTTCGATCAGGGTGAAGCCCCCGTTGTTCGTGCGCTTCATGTGCTCGCTATCTCCCGCTGGTGACCATGAAGTGTCGCGTCCGGGTCTTCAGGCCGGCGACGCCGTAGCCGGTGATGGTGACTTCTTGCTGAAGCGAGTTGTCCCACAGGGCGCCCCGGGCCACCGCGCTGGCGGTGGCGGTGCCGTCCCCGACGTAATAGTAGTAGAGGCCGCCCGTGGTCAGGCCGCTTTCTTCGAAGCGCTTGACGTTGTGGCTCCCCGAGGCGAAGGCTCCGCCCATGATGGCCGCGCTGCCCTCGGGCGCGTCGATGTTGCCCCCCCAGGGCGACTTGCCCCAGTCATCCGGGTGCGCGAGCATCCACTTCTGGCGGACTGACGAGAGCGAGGGCAGGGTCCCTTGCGCCGAGTAGAGGGTCTCGACGGTGGCCTGCAGGTTGCCGATCCGCAGCTTCATCGCGGCGTCCCCGGCGTTGTTGCGGACCTGGTTGTAGCCGGCGACCATGGCGGCCGTGACGATGATGCCAATGCCAATCGCCAGGCCGAGCTCCAGCAGGGTGAAGCCCCTCTGCGAGGCCATGCCTGCCTTCGCAACATCACGCGTCGTGGGTTTCAACTTTTGGTGCTCCTCTGGCCATCTTGCTCGCTTTTAGCAGTATACCAAGCCATCCCCATGTCAAAACTCGCGCCTTACCCTGGTAGAAAACTGCTTAGCGTGGGTACGAAGTGACCGCCTGGGCCTTGTCAAGCCCGACACCCGAGGAGCGGCATGGCCGAGCAGAAGTACTTCGAATACCTTGCCCAGTCTGGAGAGTCGGTCCGACGCGCCACCATCACGGCCACCGACGAGCGGATGGTGCGTGCGATCCTGCGCGAACAGGGCATGATCCCCATCGAGATCAAGCGGGCCAAGCCCCGGACCGAAGGCGAGGACAATCTCTTCGGGGCGCCGGTGGGCGTCCACGAACGTGACAAGAAGCGATCCTACTTTTACGTGGCGATCCCGACCGACGGCGGCGAGAACGTGCACGGCGAGATCATCGCCTCGAGCGATCGCGAGGCCCGCCAGCAGCTGCGCGAGCGCGGCTTGATCCCTTCCAAGGTCGAGGTCAAGCGCCTCTGGCACGACCTGATGATGGCCGGCAAGGTTTCCACGGTCGCCGAGATCCGCGCCCAGGCCCGCGAGGCCAACCGCCCGACGACTTTCACGCGACGCGTCTCGTTGATGCTTAACCGTCGCATCGGGCTGAAGGACATGCTGTTCTACGCGTCCCAGCTGGCGACCATGAACGAGGCGGGCCTCTCCTTCTCGCAGTCCATGGACATCCTGTCGGGCCTCATCACGAACCAGCGCCTGCGGATCATCCACGAAGTCGTTCGTCAGCAGGTGATGGAGGGCGTCTCCCTCGCCGATGCCTACCGCAATTTCGAGAACGAGCTGCCCCGCATCTTCATCGAGCTGATCACCGTCGGGGAGGCGAGCGGCAACCTCGAACACACCCTGAACCGCATGGTCACCTACATGGAGAAGCAGCTCGAGATCCAGGGCAAGATCCGCTCGGCCATGACCTACCCGCTGATCATGATCGGCCTGATCTTCGCGATCGTGCTGGGTTTGACGATCTTCGTGGTGCCGACCTTCATCCAGCTCTTCGACTCCTTCAAGGTCGACGTGCCGCTGACGACCAAGATGCTGCTCGGCTTCAGCTGGTTCGTCACGCACCAGTGGTACCTCTTGCCCATCATCCCGCTCGGTATCTTCATGCTCTGGAAGGGGTTCCTGGCCACCAAGTTCGGCCGACAGTTCTACGATCTGTGGGAGTATCGCTTCCCCATCTTCGGCAAGCTGGTCTACAAGATCACCATCTCGCGCATCTTGCACAACCTGGCGCTGTTCCTGAACTGCGGGATCACCATTCTCAGCGCCATCGAGCTGACGCAGCAGTCCATCACCAACGCCTACACCTCGCTCAAGCTGGAGGGCATCCGGGTGGGCGTCTCCCAGGGTATGCGCCTCTCGTCGCTCTTCGAGGGGACCGAGCTCTTCCCGCCCATGGTCAATTACCTGCTCATCGCGGGCGAGGAATCGGGCTCCATCGACGAGCTGCTGGAGCGAGGCGCCAAGTACGTGGATCAAGAGGTTGACGCGGCGATCAAGGCCCTCACCAGTGCGATCGAGCCCTTGCTGACCGTGGTGGTCGCGGGCGTGGTCCTGTTCGTGGTGGGCAGCCTCTATCTGCCGCTGGTCGGTCTCATGAAGGGTGGCGCCGGCGGCGCCGGAGGGATGTGATGAGGGCAGGGCAGAGGGGTTTCACCCTCATGGAACTCACCCTGGCGATCGCGATCGCGATGGTGGTGCTCGCGGGCAGCATGTGGGCCCTCAAGCAGCACAACGCGGAAGCGAGGGTCCAGCAGAGCAAAGTGACGCTCGCGACCCTGCGCACGCAGATCGCCTCCTTCCGCTATCGCACCGGGCAGTGGCCCACGCGAGCGCAGATCTACGCCAATGGCTTCATCCCAGGAGTGGCGAGCGTTTCCGAGCCCGTGAGCGGCGTTGCGACCATCTATCTCACCGGGGACGCGACGACGAGCTGGGGGGGGTGGCTCTACGATGTGGCGGCCGGCACCATGTCGGTCAACCTGAACCCGGCCAACTATCCGGGTGATTCCCCGAGCCGCTGGTGAAGGCGTTGTGCGTACTTCACAGTCTTTGTTCAGAAAGTCCCGTTAGATTGGGGTGGCCCCGGTTGATGTGCTGATGAAAGTGTCGTCCTGGTGAGAACGCCAAAAGGATATGTTGGTCTCTATATCACGAGCGACAAGATCGAGGCGGTCCTTCCCGCGTCGAGCGATGGCTCCATCGAAGAGACTTATACCTACCCCCTGCCCCCCGACCTCATCACGGATGAGGGGGCTGTTGCGTCATCCGACGAGCTGGGCGTAGCCCTCAAGGAGGCCTGGAAGGCCCTTGGGCTGCGCAACAAGCGCGTCGTCCTCATCCTCAACTCCCGCCAGGCCATCGTGCGCCTGGTTCGCTTGCCGCACCTGCCGCTCAACCAGCTGAACCACGCCATCCTCTCCGAGGCCGAGCAGTTCGCCCTCTTCCGCAACGACGCGCCGATGGTCGATTACTTCGTCGCGAGCCAGGAGGGGGACTTCATCCAGGTCTGCTACGGCGCCGCCGCCGAGACCCTCATCAAGCCTTACGAGAACGCCCTCAAGGCCGCCGGCTTGCGCTTGATCGGGGTGGACCTCGTCCAGCTGGCGGGCCAGCGCGGGATGGCCTACTACCACCCGCCCGACGAGGCCCCCTGGATCGGCGTCATGCTCATCCCCCAACGCCTGATCGTCACGGCCTGGATCGACGGCAAGCTCTCGGCGGTCCGCGAGCTGGTCCTGCCCGAGCGAGACAACATCTCGATGGAGCTGGTCGCGCTCAACTACTTGCCGGATGCCGTGCGCTCGGTCGCAGGCGTCAGCCTCGGCGAGGAGCCGCGCCTGGTCATCGGCGCCCAGCGCCCCGAGGATGCCCGGGAGCTCGCCTCGCACGCCGAGGCCCACATCAAGCTGCCCATCTGCATCGCCGAGCCGGCCGAGCTGGATCCCGAGATGGAGCTACCTTCGTGCGTGGCCCTCGGGGCCGGGTTGTGGGGGCGAGGCGATACTTTCCCCTCCTTCAACCTCGTCAAGGGCAAGGCGCCGGCGGTCGAGCTTCCTTCGCTCTCCTTCGAGCTGCCCCTGGATACGCTCAAGGAGCGGGCACAGCAGGTGGCGATGCCGGCCCTCATCGGGGTGACGGGGCTCGCCTTGCTGGGTGGGGCCGGCTGGCTCTGGTCGCAGAACGCCACAGGCAGCGTGCAGGACCTCAAGGGTAAGATTGCCGCCGTTCGCACCGAAAGCCTCTCGCTCGATGAGGAGCTGAAGAAGTCCGAGGCGCCGCCCCAGGCCGAGGTGCTGCGTCAGTGGATTCCCCATCACGCCGAGACCCGCTTTGCGGCGGATCTGGTCTCGCGTCTGAAGGGGATCGTGCCGGCCGATGCTTGGATCGGCTCGGTGTCCTATGTTTCCGGTCGTGAGGTGCGCCTGCAGGGCGCTGCTCTCAGCCAGACCTCCTGCCTGTACTTCGCCGATCAGCTCGGAGCCATCGACGCCGTTGCTCAGGTCCGCATCCTGAGGCTCGAAAAGCAGGGCTCCACCTATACCTTCGAGCTTCAGGCGCAGCTGGGCCAGAAGTACCGAACGGACGTGCTGCCATGATGGAACGAATCGACCGTCGCGTCCTGCTCGGGGGGATCGCGGGCGCTGCTCTGGTGGGGGGCCTCACCTACTACGTGCTCGCCATTCGCCCTGCCGCCATGGAGGCCGCCACGCTGCGTGCCGAGCTCGAGCGCGTCATCCGGCAGCGGGACGTGTCCGCTCAGCATCTGGCCGAGAGCAAGGCTCGCGTCAATCCGGCGGATGACGAGATCCAGCGCCTCAAGCTCTTCGACCTGCGCAAGGAGCAGAGCTTCGACACGGCGCTGGCCAATCGCTCGAACGTGGGCCTCATTGCCCTCTCCGAGATCCTGCAGCGCCACGCGATCACCATCGAGGCCCTGACGCCCGGTCCCATCGACGAGGAGAAGATCTCGGTGCAGTCCGTGCCACAGGCCGGGGTGCTGCATCGGCGCTACCAGATCCGGGCCCAGGGCCAGTACCAGGATGTCCAGGCGGCCTTCGGCGCCTTCAAGACCCTGCCCCCTGCCCTTGAGATCGACCAGTACGACATCCAGTACATCGGGGCCGAGGGCAATCGCGCCCGCGTCCTCTTCCAGCTGGGCTTCGGCTTCAACTTCCTCGTCTCGCTCGAACAGCTCGAGCGCTTCGCCGAGCTGGCCTCTGCGTCGGTGGTGCCCGCCCCGGCTTTCACCTTCAGCTCGCCCGCGCCCGCGGCGGCCCCTGCTGCGACCCCTGCCCCTGCTTCGCCCGCGCCCGTTTCGGCGCGCGAGAGCTGGTGGTCGGCGCTCGCTGGGTGGCTGGATCCGGTCGCCGTGGCCGCACCGAGCCCCAAGCCCACCAAGTCGCCGGCACCGGGGCCCAAGACCTATTCGTTCAGCGTGGATCGGGGGGTGACCCTCGGGCGCGTGGAGCCGTTCTTGCCGCTCGGAGCGGCCCGTGAGATGCCGGCTCCGGTGATCCTGCCCAAGCCCGTCGTCGCTCCCGCTCCCGTGACGGCCCTGCCCTCCACTCAGCTCTTGGCGGTCCTGCTCTCCAACAACGGGCAGGCGAGCGCGCTGTTGCAGGTGGGGAATGACCGTCTGCGCGTGCGAGCGGGCTCCATGCTCTCGGGCGGCGGCGTGGTGGCGGCCATTGGCAAGGATTTCGTCCTGGTTCGCCAGGGCGGGGCCCTGCACCGCATCGGCCTGAGCGCCGGCGAGGCCTCGTCGCCTGCAGCCGCTGCGCACGGGGCTCCGCCTGCAGTACCCGACTTCCCCAGCGTCCCGGCCCTTCAGATTCCGGGCGAACCTACGTCCGTATTCGACAAGACCAGGAGGTAGCGATGGACCAGGCGGCAGCCTCGACCGGAACGGGCGGCCTCCGGAAGAAGATGATCGGCGAGTGGCTGTGCAACCTCGGCCTGATCTCGCCCTTCCAGCTCTCGGAAGCCCTCAGCACTCAGCAGGAAACCGGTGAGCGCATCGGTCAGATCCTCATCCAGAAGGGATACTTGAACGAGCGTGAGCTCTCCGAGATCCTGACGCTGCAAGAGGTGCTGGCTACCAAGTCCTCGCTTCTGGACTTCCCCATCGAGGCCGAGACGATCGCCCTCATCCCCGAGGCCTTCGCTCGCAAGAACCTGCTGGTGCCCCTCATGAAGGTGGGGCGCCGCCTCATCATCGCCACTCGCAACATCGACGACCCCAAGCTGCTCGACCACCTCTCGCTGCTCACGGGTTACATCGTGGTGCCCATCGGGTTCCGCGAAGAGGACCTCAGCGCTGCTTTGGGCCGCTTCTACGAGGATCGCTCGCGCCGGGTGGACGACACCATCGAGCGCGCGATCAAGCGTACTGGTGGGACACGTGATGAGAGCCGTCGTCAGCAGCAGGCTCAGGACATCTCGGCCAGCACCGAGGTGGATGCGCCTATCGTCGAGCTGGTCAACTCGATCCTGACGGATGCGGTCGAGCGGGGTGCTGCCGACATCGCCTTCGATCCGAACGAAGAGGGGCTTGCGATCCGCATGCGCAGTGACGGCGTCATGATGACCGTCCTCAAGCTGCCCCGTGCCATCGAGGCCTCGGTGATCACCCGCATCAAGGTCATGGCGGGGATGAACATCACGGAGAAGCGTCGTCCGCAGGACGGCCGCTTTTCGGTCGTGGTCAACGGCGAGAAGATCGACTTCCGTACCTCGTGCATCGCCACCCACTGGGGTGAGCGCGTCTCCATGCGTATCTTGCGCACCCGATCGATCCTGCTCGGCCTGGACAGTCTGGGGTTCGGGGAGCGCGATCGCGAGACCCTCGAGCAGATCCTCTTGAGCCCCATCGGGGTCATCCTGGTCACGGGCCCTACGGGCAGCGGCAAGACGACGACTCTCTACGCGGTGCTGCAGCAGTTCGACCGTGAGTCGGACAGCATCATCACCATCGAGGACCCGGTCGAATACCCGGTGCCCGGGATCGCCCAGATCCAGGTCAACCCCAAGATCGACCTGAACTTCTCGAGCGCCCTGCGCACCGTGCTGCGTCAGGACCCGGACATCATCATGGTGGGTGAAATCCGTGACCTGGAAACCCTCGAAACCGCGACCAGTGCGGCCATGACCGGTCACCTGGTGCTCTCGACCCTTCACACCAACGACGCGGTCAGCACCGTGACGCGCATGATCGAGATGGGTATCCCCCCCTACGTGGTGGGCGGCACCGTCTCGGGCATCGTCGCCCAGCGCCTGATCCGCTGCGTCTGCACGACCTGCAAGACGACGCGCAGCGCCACGCCCAAGGAGAAGGCCTTCCTCAACGTGCCCCTCGACGAGGAGCTGACGCTCGCGATCGGGACGGGTTGCGAGCGATGCAACGGCACGGGCTACAAGGGCCAGCTCGGTGTCTTCGAGATCCTGCGCATGACCCGCACCATCCAGAGCCTGATCAGCCGCGGCGAGCCGGGCACCATCATCCAGGACGAGGCGAACCGCCTCGGGATGCGATCGCTCCTGGATGACGCCAAGGAGAAGGTTCTGAAGGGCCTCTCGACTGTGGATGAGGTCATCCGTTGTCTCGGGACCGGCACCAATTAAGCAAGAAGGGCCGCGGCAATCTGCCGCGGCCCTTTCTCTTAGTTCGGTCGAATGGATCTTGGGGTACCGATGCCCCGGATGTAACGCTTCGGAGCATCCACGCTGCGCTGCGTGACGAACTGGATCTGCACGGAGTCGGTTGAAGAGGGCGGAGAGACCGAGAAGACGGCGGCGGTGGCGACCTGACTGCCGTTGAAATCGTAGAAGGGGCCCTTGCTCGCATCCAGGTTCGCGAGGACCGGGCCGAGTGCTTGCCCGCCAGAGACCAGGCGAGTCCCGTCGACTTCGTAGGTGATGTCGACATTGTTGAGCTTGAAGCTCAACCGCTGCGCGCTTACTTGAATGCTGCCCGTGGCGCTGTCCAGCTCCCGGGTGATGCGGTTCATCAAGGCGACGGCCTGATCCGCGTCGCTCATGTCGGCGGTGGCCAGCGAGAGGGTGCCGACCAGCGTGCGGTAGGAGATGAGGAAGGCCGAGAGGAAGGCGGTGCTCAGCGCAAGGGCGAGCACCAACTCCAGCAAGGTGAAGCCGTTCGCGGTTCTAGATGCCGGCACGGGCCCCTCCTACGTTGAGCTTCCAGAAGCGCGTGAACCCCACGACTTTGTTGGCCGGGAGGCGATAGACGGTCACGTCGTAAGAGATGAGTTGGTGCGCGACCCCGCGGGTGTCGTTCATCGAAGGGAATGGCGAGGTGGCGATGGTGATGGAGGCGACGTCGCTTCCAAGGCTCATCGTGGCAAGTGGAGTGATGACGGCATTGGGCGTGGCCTTAAGCGCGGCGACCTGCGCGCGCAGGTACTGATCGACGATTCCCACGTCTTGAGGGGCGATGGGGCCGTTCGCGACGGGGGTGGTCGTATCGAGCGTGATGCGTACCAGTTGGGCGGTCATGATGGTTCCGACCAATAGGACAACACCTGCGATCGCCGCCTCGATGAGAGTGAAGCCGCTTTGATTGCGCATCATTATTGGACCTGGTACTGCCGGATGACGTACTCGGCGCGTGCTGAGTAGGTGGCGACGGTGGCGCGCACCGTCCGCGTGAACGTCAGTCCGGCTGAATTCGAAACGGTCGCATTGACAGTCAACTCGGCCGTGGCGGGCTCCGACGTAATGGACCAAGCCTTGCTGAGCTGGATCGAGTAAGTCGCCGAGGTCGTGGCCAGAGCAGCGACGGAGGCGCTGGCAAGCTGAATGGAGTCGGTGGCCTTGGGTTGGTACTTGCCGTCCCCCGGCCGCAGCCCCCACTCGTAGAGCGCATAGTTCAAGCCGGATTCCGCCACATTCTGGGCGAGGGTGCCGCCGAAGTTGGAGCTGCGCATCTCATCGGCTCGCGCGAACTGCAACTGGACGAGCCGCGTGAGGCCGACGCCCGCCAGCCCCAGTCCCAGCACGATCAGCGCGGCGATCAAGACGATGTTGCCTTGCTCGGCGGAGCGCTTCTGATAAGTTTCGTGTTTGCTCGTTTTCACCAGGCCCTTATACCCTTTCGAGCGTCCCTTCATCCTAGTCGGGGCGCCCGTGGCGAACTTGCCGCACCCGAAGGGTGAGTGTTAAGATGGCATCAGAGTATCCGACGGCGGGTCTTCGGACCTGTCGTCGTTTTTGTATGTGCCTCCTGGCTTGACGGACTTGATTGTAAACGGTACATATACTTCCGTTAAGCTATGTAAACGACCGGACGGCCACCCGAGGAGCATAACGCGTGCAACGTGAACGACTGGATATCCCCAAGGGCGACAACGATGCGATCGAGAAGCTCGATGCTGCCGAAACCGTGCAGGAACAGGGAGAGCTGAAACCCGAGGCGGAAGGCCTCACCCCTGCCTATGAGGGCGGTGAGACGGTTGCCGCCTCCAGCACCGAGGCCTCTGAAGGCCCCCCTCTCAAGAAGACCTGGATGAAGCCCGAGCTTTTGATTGACGACGAGCTCGGCGATCTGCCCGGCGAGTACGAGCGCGATCGCGCCGTCCTCATGGTGCGCGACCCCTTCTGGGTGCATGCCTACTGGGATCTCGACGCGGAGTCGGTGGCGCGCGCCAAGCTCGAAGGCGGCGCTCAGCTCACCCTGCGCGTCCACGACGTCACGGACCTCATCTTCAACGGGACGAACTCCCACTACCACTTCGACGTGGCCATGCCCTTCGACTTCCAGCGGGTGTGGTACTTCAACGTCCCCAACGACGGGCGCACTTACCTGGCCGAAGTCGGCTACCTGCGTCCCGACGGCCGCTTCATCCCCCTTGCGCGGTCGAACGCTGGCACCACCCCCCAGGCCAAGATTTCGTCGATCATCTCGGACCGTTTCGTGGATCCCGAGGCGAGCCAGCCCATCCCCCAGGCTCCGGCACCGCAGGTGCAGCCCCCTGCCCCGCCTGTTGCCCCGGTCGTCGCTCAGGCCCCCGAGCTGGTGCCCCAGCAGCCCGCCCCCGTCATGGAGGCACCGGCGGTCGAGGCTCCTGCGCCCATGCCCGAGAACCTCGAGATCAGCGAGCAGATGTATCGCCTCTCGCTGCGCGGCACGCCCTACTGGTCGGCCAACATCCCCAAGTACGGCGACTACCTGATCGATCGCGCGACCAGCTCCGAAGGCATGCCGCTCGCGGCCATGTCGAGCGCTCAGCATGCCCCTCAGCCCCCCGCGCCCAAGGCGAAGGACTTCTGGCTGGTGGCCGATTGCGAGCTCATCGTCTACGGGGCCACCGAGCCCGACGCCAAGGTGACGCTGCGCGGCCAGGCCGTTGATCTGCGCCCCGATGGGACCTTCTCCCTGCGCTTTGCGCTGCCGGACGGTCTGCACCCGATCCCCATCCACGCCGTGAACGCCGACGGGGACATGGAGCGCTCGCTCACCATCACCGTATCGCGAAACTCTCACGCACCTTCGTAGTCCACCCTTCGCGAAAGGATCCCGCCCATGGCGATTGGCTATCTGGCAATGGTGCTGCACGCGCACCTGCCGTTCGTGCGCCATCCCGAATACAGTTTCTTCCTCGAAGAGGACTGGCTCTACGAAGCCATCACCGAGACCTACGTCCCGCTCATCGAGGTGTACGACGGCCTCATCAACGATGGCATCGACTTCCGCATCACCATGACGCTCACCCCGCCCTTGGTCTCGATGCTGGCCGACCCCCTGCTCCAGAGCCGCTACGTCCATCACATCGATGAGCTGATCGAGCTTTCCGAGAAGGAAGTCACCCGCACCAAGTTCGACGGCCACTTCAACTACCTGGCGCGCTACTACCTTGACCACTTCAAGCGTATCCGCCACGTCTTCGTGGACCAGTACCAGGGCAACCTGGTCAAGGCCTTCAAGAAGTTCCAGGACCTGGGCGTCCTCGAGATCGTGACCTGCGGGGCCACTCACGGCTTCCTGCCGTTGATGCAGATCACCCCCCAGGCCGTTCGCGCCCAGATCCAGGTGGCGGCCGACTCTTACGAGAAGCACTTTGGCCGGAAGCCTCGCGGCATCTGGCTGCCCGAGTGCGGCTACTACCCCGGGGTGGACCGCTACCTCAAGGAAGCGGGTATCAAGTACTTCTTCACCGACACCCACGGCCTGCTCAACTCGACGCCGCGGTCGCGCTACGGGGCCTACTCGCCCCTGTACTGCCCCAACACCGGGGTGGCGGCTTTCGCGCGGGACCAGGAGTCGTCCAAGCAGGTCTGGAGCTCGGTCGAGGGCTATCCGGGAGATCCGATCTACCGCGAGTTCTACCGGGACATCGGTTACGACCTGGACCTGGATTACATCGGGCCCTACGTCCAGCCGGACGGCACCCGGAAGAACACCGGCATCAAGTACTACAAGATCACCGGCAAGACCGATCAAAAGCAGCCCTACGATCCCTACTGGGCGCGCGAGCGCACGGCGATCCATGCGGGCCACTTCATGAACTGCCGGGAGCAGCAGATCGAGCATCTGTTCAGCGTCATGGGCAAGGCGCCCATCGTGGTCTCGCCCTACGACGCGGAGCTGTTTGGTCACTGGTGGTACGAGGGGCCGCAGTTCATCGACTTCCTGATCCGCAAGTCGGTCTACGACCAGGACGTCTTCAAGCTGACGACGCCTGCCGAGTTCCTCGAAGAGAACCCGATCAACCAGGTGGCGACGCCCTCCTACTCCAGCTGGGGCGACAAGGGCTACGCCGAGTTCTGGCTCAACGAGACCAACGACTGGGTGTATCCGCACCTTCACGTCGCCGCCGAGCGGATGGTGGAGCTTGCGAACCTCTTCCGGAGCAACGGCAGCCCCGTCCTCACTCGGGCCCTGAATCAGTGTGCGCGCGAGTTGCTGCTCGCGCAGAGCTCGGACTGGGCCTTCATCATGAAGACCGGGACCATGGTCGAGTACGCCGTCAAGCGTACCAAGAGCCATCTCAAGCGCTTCAACAAGCTCTACGATGAGATCAAGGCCGACGCCATCGACGAGGACTGGCTCCAGAAGTGCGAGTACCTCGACAACATCTTCCCGGAGATCGACTACCGGGTGTATCGCTGACCAGGAAGGGGGTGGAGCCGAGGCTTCACCCCCTTTCCTGTAACTTTAGTCACAAGTTAACACCTTTTTTACCAAGTTTTCGGGCGTCCCGGCGATAAGTCTCTCGGATGGAATGGATAACAAACCTTCAGGGAGGATTCGCCATGATTAACGTCGCTGGTAACTACAACGCCACCGCCATCAAGCCCCAGGCTCGCCCCGAGGTCCCGCAGACCCACGTCGTTCGCAAGGGCGATACCCTCTGGGACATCTCGGCCGCCAAGCTCGGCGATGCCACCCGCTGGCCCGAAATCCACGAGCTGAACAAGAGCCAGATCAAGGACCCCGACCTGATCTACCCTGGCCAGGTCCTGACGCTGCCCACCCTGCGCAAGCCCTCGCAGCCCACCAAGCCCTCGGTGCCTGCCAAGCCTCCCGTTTCGACCAAGCCTTCGGTGCCCGCTCAGCCCACCAAGCCCTCGCAGCCCACCAAGCCTTCGGTTCCTGCGCAGCCCCCCGTCTCGACCAAGCCCCAGGTTCCCACTCAGCCCACCAAGCCCTCGCAGCCCCCCGTGTGCGAGAAGCCCGGCCAGGGTGGTGACGTGATCCTCTTCCCCACCAAGCCTTCGCAGCCCACCAAGCCCTCGGTTCCCACCCAGCCCACCAAGCCCGCCGACCCCAAGTACCCCACCGTCGGCGAGTACGTGAAGGATCGCTTCAACAAGGCGGTCGACACCACGGTCGACGTCCTGCACGGTGCCGCTGAGCTCGCGCTGCCCCCCGTCCTGCTCGGCGAGATGGTCGGCATCAAGGCCAAGAACAGTGCCGACGCCTACGGCCGGATCTGGGACCTCGAGATGGATCCCGCCGGCAAGTGGAAGGACGAGGCCAAGAAGATCCGCAAGGAAGAGTCGGCCGAGGCGGACGCCGCCATCCGCAACCTCCCCGGTGTCCGCGCCATCCACGCGGCCGGTGATGCCATCGAGGACGCGGCCGAGTGGACCGGCAAGCAGATCAAGACCGGCGTCCAGGTCGTGGCCGAAGTCCCCAAGGATGCGGCGCGCGGTGCGGCCAAGGGCATCGGCGGTATCGGCGATGCGCTCACCCGCTTCTCGAACTGGGCCCTCGGCGGTCTCAAGTAAGCCTCTTCCATCCATCCTCCCCCATCCCATCCATCCAAATCCCGACCGTCGCCGCTTCCTGAAAAGGAGGCGGCGACGGCCGTTTAATCGAATTTTATTTTCAAAACCGGTAAGTTTCGCTTGCTACGGGGGATAAGAGAACTATCGGTAGGAGGAGACCATTATGGCCATCGAATTCCGCAGCATCACTGTCCCCAATCAGTCCACCACCCGCAGCGCTGCCCCGCAGACCGAGGCGCCCGAGCGGCGGACCGTCCCTGCCGAGGCTCGCGGGTCCGTCATCAAGGGCGATGAGGCTTCCTTCTCGATCGCGACGCGCAAGCAGCCGACCACGACCGAGTACCCGACCGTCGGCGAGTACGTGAAGGATCAGTTCGATCAGAAGATGAGCGGGGTCCTCTCGGGCCTTCACCTGGTCGCTGAGACCCTGCCGCCGGTCCTCGTGGCCGAGATCGCTGGTATTCACGCCAAGCACAAGAAGGCCGCCCTTGAGCAGATCTGGCAGTTGCCCATGGATCCCGAGGGCAAGTGGAAGATCAAGGCCGAGAAGATCATGGACACCGAAGCGGCCGCGGCGCGCGCCGAAGTTCGCGAGCTGCCCCTGGTCAAGGCCGTGAACAACGCGGGCCAGGCGATCGCAAGCGGCGCCTCGTGGCTCGGCGGTCAGATTGAAGCCGGGGTCAAGGGCCTTTTCACCGGCATCGGCAACGTCTTCAAGAGCATCGGCAAGGCCATCACCCACGTGGGCAACTACGTCCTCGACGGCTTCGTCTCGACGGGGGTCGCCGTGGGCAAGGGGGTGCAGGTCGTCGGCCGGGGCATCGAGAACGGAGCCCGCGCCACAGGCGAGGCCATCCGGGACGCCGGCACCACCATCTCGCGCGGCGCAACGCAAGCTTACCAGGCCACCGCGGACGGCCTGACCTGGCTCGGCGATCAAGCGGTCGAGTTGCCGCGAACCGCCGCGCGCGAAATGGCCCGAGGGATCGGGGATCTCGGCAAGGGGATGGTCGATTTCTCGGAGCGCACCGAAGCTTACCTCGCCCCCTAGGCCCGCTTCAATCTCACAAAAATATCGAGCGAGCTGCCTGGTGCGGCTCGCTCGGCGTTTTAGCGGGCGATATTTAAGGGATAATTAACCCAGAACCAAGCAGGAAACCGTACCTTTTGGGGGATAACTCCCTAGAGTGTTCGGGAGGACGACCATGGATATCCGTAACCTTGGCCAATCGATGATGACGCGCCTCAGGCAGCTGCCTGCGAAGGCGACCCACTTGGCTGAGAACTTGCCCGAGACCCTCAAGGATCTCCCCGCCAAGGCCCAGGACGTCGTCCAGCATCTGCCCGAGCACCTCGAAGAGGGCGCCAAGTCCATTCTGGCCAACGAAACCGTCGCCCAGGGCTGGCGCACTGTTGGAAAAGGTGTTGGAGAGCTAATCGGCCACCAGCCGGGCGATCAGATCAGCCTCACCAACCCGACCGCGCCCGTGGTGAAGCCGCCAGTGTCCGGCGGCAACGCAGTCCTCAATCCGGTGGCAGAGATCCCCGCAGGGACCGTCGCGGCTCCCAAGCCGCCGGTGGGCAACGCCATCCCCAACGCCGCCACCAAGGTCGCGAAGCCCAAGCCGGTCCTCACCCCGAAGCCCGGCCCCGTGAGCGTTATCAAGGAGCCCGGCTTCGTCTCGGGCGGTCCGACCATCACGGAGCCCGCCGCGAACATCGGCAACACGGTGAAGCGCGCCCGCACCGCCAAGGAAGCGGGCCGGGTCGCCAGCGGCGTGCGCAACACGGTCAAGCCCTCGCTTCCTGTGGCGACTGCGCCTGTGGCTTCTGCGCCCGTGGTCGCCGCTCCCGTCAAGAAAGCCGCCGACGTCCTCAAGAACGGCGCCACGGTCCCGGTCAAGGTCAAGAACCTCGACATGGTCAAGCAGTACGCTTCGGCCTCCAAGCACATCACCGAGCGCGCCGCGCTGCTCAAGGAAGTGGGCCAGCCCGAGGCCGCCGCGAAGATGACCGAGCTTTCGGCACGTCTTTCGCGCGCGGGCGAGCTCGCCAAGCAGGGCAACACCCCCGCGGCGTCGCGGATGCTGCACGCCAAGTTCAAGGTGGGGCTGCGCAACCCCGGCGTGCAGGATGCGATTCGCCTGGCGAACAAGGCTGACGATCTCAAGGCCGCCTTCGGCACCCCCGCGACCTCCCAGCCCTTCGCGGCGGCCTCCGAGAAGATGCTCGCCCGCGCCAAGCAGCTCTCCGAGATGGGGCATCCCGGCGAGGCGCGCACCCTGACCAACTTCGCCAAGAAGCTCCAGACGGCCGGCGAGAGCTACGCCGCCGGCGACAAGTCGGGGGCCTTGAAGCTCTTCCGGAACGGCCTGACCGAGAAGACTCAGCAGGCCCTCAAGGTCAGCGACAAGGCCGACGAGGTCTTCGCCGCCTTCGGCAAGGGCAAGGGGGCCGCGAAGACCGCGACCTCGGCCACCTCGACGGCGAAGGTCGCCGCCGAGTCCCTGAAGGCCGAGGCGACCCAGGTCGCCCAGGAAGGCGCCAAGAGCCTGACCAAGGTGGCGAAGGCCGCCAAGGGTAGCGTTCCGGCCGTCGAGGCGGGCGGGGTCGCCGTCGCCCAAGAGGCCACCGCGACCGTCGCGAAGGAAGTGACGGCAGGGACCGCCAAGCAGGTGAGCACGAGCGCCCGCACCGCCACCTCGGCCACGCGCGTGGCCAAGGGTGCGTCGCGTGCGAAGGACGTGGCCTCGGCCGCGAGCGCCGGGGAGGCCACGCAGGCCGCCGCCCAGACCGCGACCAAGGCGGCCAAGGCTGCCAAGGGCGGCGCTCAGGCCGTCCAGGCCGGAGGCACCGCCGCCAAGGAGGTCGTCAAGACCGCGGGCACCGTCGCCAAGGACGCCGTCTCGGCGACCGGTGGCGCGGCGGGAACTGCCAAGGGGATGTTCGGCAAGCTCGTCGACGGCGCCAAGAACCTCTTCGGCAAGGCGAGCGAGCGCGTCAAGGGCCTCTTCGGGAAGATCAAGACGGGGGCCGGCAACTCGGCCGGCTGGCAGACCATCAAGCAGGGCTTCAAGGAGATGCTGCCGGGTCTCAAGAAGGCGGCCGTCTCGAGTGCCATCTTCTCGGCGGCGTTCTCGACGGCCGAGAACCTCTTCAAGATGTTCAAGGGCGAGCGCGCCCCCGGTCGCGCGCTCGGTGGGGTCCTGGGCGACACCCTGGGCGGGACCATCGGCGGCGTGATCTCGTCGCTTGCGAGCGGCGGGGCGATCGCAGCCCTCGGTGCCCTCGGGGTCGTCGGCTGGCCCGTGACCCTCGCGGCGGGCGCGGTCGGTATCCTGGGCTTCATGGCCTTCGACCGCTTCTTCCGCAAGTCCTGGGTCTATGACCAGATCACCCACCTCTTCACCTGAGGTGAAGAAGGTCGCTTGAAAGGGTATACGAAGGAGGCCCCCGGAGGGGGCCTCCTTTCGTTCGAGGCATTGCATGGCAGACGATTCCAACAAGGCGGGCTTTTTCAACCAGATCCTTTCGACCCTGGGTCTCAAGAAGCCCGAGCCCGAGCCCACGCCAGCGCCGCCTCCCGCGCGCCCGCGCACCGGCAACACCGGGGCGATGCCTCGCAAGCTGGGCACCGGCGAGCAGTTCTCCCGATCCGGGACCGGTCCCGTCGGCGCGGGGGCTCCGCCCGAGAAGAAGGCCGTCACCGCCCCCCTCACCCCTGAAGAGAAGGCCAAGCAATCGGATGAGCGCCGCTACCTGATCGCGGCCTTCGAGTCGACCCCGACCCTCATCCCCGAATTCCAGAACCCCCAGTACATGTACAAGCTCATCTCCAACGAGCGAGAGTACACCCAGGAGAAGCTCAACGCGCTGCTCGAAGAGCGCAAGATGCTGCTCATCGAGCACGGGGGTCAGATGGGGGAAGAAGAAGAGGAGCGCCTCAACGCCCTGGAGGGCCAGGCGCAGGAGCTGCGCAACGATCTCACGCGCCTCTTCTTGCTGATCAAGCGGGTCGCGGGGATTCAGAAGAGTGGCACCGGCGGGACGGATTTCCTGGACCCGCTCAAGAGCTAGAAACCACGGGCCATCTCACCCGATCCCTTGTTGTACTCGCCGTGGGGCCGCGCTATATTGGCGCGCAACGAGAGTGCAGAAGGAGAATCGCCGTGAGAGTCCGAGGGATCCGCAACCTGCTCGAGCTTCCCCTGGTGACCGCGCAGCAAGTCCACATGGGGGACATCTCCGACGCACTGCTCGATCTAAGCGAGCAACGGGTCATCAAGCTCGTGATCGACTGGGTCATGGACAACCGTCAGGTGTCGGGCTCGGATCTCGACCTGCCCTTCAGCCAGATCGCGGCCTTCGATCCGCACCAGGTGATCGTCAGCGACGAGATCGGCGAGACGGCCGGCCTGGACCTTTTGAACTACGACGACGATGCGCTGGTCTCGGTGAATGACTGTCTGCTCGATCGCGACGTGGTCACGGTGAGCGGCCAGCGCCTGGGATCGCTCGTCGACCTCTACCTGGACGAGGAGGACGGCGCCATCCTGGGCTTCGAGGTGAGCCACCAGGAGCTGGGCGTCGACGAGGTGCGCACGCGTCTGCTCGCCCCGACCACGGACATGGACTTCAAGGACGGGGAGATCGTGATCCCGGACAAGATCCTGACCATCACCCTCGCATCGAGCGAGGGCCTCTCGCGGGTGGAAGGGGAGGAGGCCGAGGACGCGGATTACGTCTTCGAGGCCGAGGAGATGCCCGCCCGGACTCAGGACCCCGAATCGGACGAGGATGTCACCGATCCCAGCCAGTTCCCCGAGGGGCACCGGGTCGGCACCGCCGCCGAGACGCGCGACAATCTGTTCGGCTAGAAGCCGCTCCGTGACGGTGCTTTGACGGGCGCTTTACAAGGGGTTAAGCGGCCTTCTATAATCGTCAGGCTTACGCAACATTCGCGCCACCGCAGGAGGACCAACGTCGCCATGACCCGCCTCAACCGCATGAACCAGGCCCTTGCCAACCGCACCTTCGTCAAGGTGATCGCCGGGATTGAGAACTTCGACACCCACCACGTGATGGGCGTGGTCGCCGCCGCTGAGGCCGCTGGCGCCCATGCGGTGGACATCGCCGCCGACGCCGCGCTGATCCGCACCGTCAAGGAGTCGACCTCGCTCGCCGTGTTCGTCTCGGCCACCGAGCCCGCCAAGCTGATCGCCGCCGCCGAGGCCGGCGCCGACGTGCTCGAGCTCGGCAACTTCGACGCCATGTACGCCCGCGGCGAAGAGCCCACCGCCGAGCAGATCCTCGGCTGGACCCGTGAGGTCAAGGCCGCCGTCGGCGACAACCTGCCCCTCTGCGTGACCGTTTCGGGTCGTCTGCCCCTGAACGTCCAGCTCGACCTGGCCACCCAGCTCCAGGCTGCCGGCGCTGACCTGATCCAGGCCGAGGGCGTCATGGGCAACGTCGAGATCGTCGACACCCACAGCGCGCTGACCGCGATCACCTCGGCCCTCGCGAACGCTGCCGAGATCGCCAAGGCCGTCGAGATGCCCGTGTTCGTCGCGGGCGGCATCACCCCCGCCAACGCGGCCTTCGCCGTCGGCGCCGGTGCTTGCGGCGTGGGCGTCGGCCGTGCGGTCAGCAAGCTCGCGACCGTCGCCGAGATGGAGGCCGTCGCCAAGGGCGTGGTCACCTCGCTCGCCAACGTCCGCGCTGCGGCCCCGAGCCTCGCGCTCGCCTAACGCGTCTCGTCTTCGAGCCCCGGCGACTCCTGTCGCCGGGGCTCGTGGCTTGTAGGATTCCCCATGGCCAAGAAGCGTCCGTCGTCGGTTCCCAAGAAGAAGCGCCGCAAGAAGCGCCGGCACGATCCCCGCGCCGCGCAGATCCGCGGGGTGCTGATCGGGGGCGGGCTCGTGCTTGCCGCCTTCGTCTGCGTGGGGCTCGTCGCCCTCTACGAGCTCCAGCTGGAGGAGGCCGAACGCCTCGAGGCCGCCCAAGTGACGGCGACTCCGTCCCCCACGCCGACCCCTGCCGAGGTCGATCCCCTTGCGGCGTCGGCGACCTCCTCGCTCACATCGGGTCGGGTGGCGGATCTGAAGCTCGGCATGCCCGAGGCCAAGGTTCGTGCCTTGCTCGGAGCCCCGGACGCCGCCCTCGACGACCATCGCTTCCGCTACGATCGCCTCGGGATCGAGTTGGCCTACAAGATGGGACCAGGCGGTTTGCCGGTGGTTTCGGAGATTCGCTGGGGCGCTGCCTCGGCGCACGAGGGGCTGTCTTACGGTTCGAACAGCTCATTGCCCGGCTCGCTGGGACTTGCTGGCCTCTCGATCGGCGGCGATCCGCATGCCCTTCGCGCCGTGCTGCCGAACGGGCGTATCGTCTACCACCGCAAGACCGGCAGCTTCACGCTGTATGCACCCGAGCGACACCTGGCGGTCGACTTCACCCCCGATCGCATCGTGGCGGTGCGCCAGGAGGCGAGCCTGACGGGGAAGCTCGAGGCCACCCTGAAGGGACCGTACGACTTCGAGGTCTCCTTCGCGCGGGCTTTCGACGCCCAGAGCCTGCTGCCCCAGCCGTTGAGCGACCACCAGATCGAGACCCGCTCGCGCAAGATCGCAAGCCCCGGCGGAACGGCGCGGGCCATCGACCTGCGTCTCAAGGTCGATACCTTCGGGGTCGACGACCTGAGGGCCCTCATCAAGCGCCGGGTGTCCATGCAGATTGCCGCCGGGGACGCAGCCGTTTCCGTCACGGTCCAGACCCAGAACGGCAGCAAGCTGGTGGCCTGCGACTGGTACTCGCCGCGCTATGCCGAGGCGGCCGGATCGATGCCCGAGCGTCTCGGAAGCGTGGACAGCACCGACAACCTCTCGTGGAGGTGGTACTAGCGCATGCTGAAGGCCTGCAAAGGCCCGCCGTGCGTGCTTTGGGCCGGTCTCGTGCTATAATGCTCCTCGCTCTGTCTTTTCTTGCCACGCCGTAAGGCACGCACATCAGGAGGCCTCCTTGGAACCGACCGCGACCGTCCCGTCGACCGCCGACCTCTCCGAGCACGAGCAGGTCCGCCGCCAGAAACTCGCCGAGATTCGCGCGCTCGGGATCGATCCCTACCCCGCCAAGTTCGACCGGACCCATGAGGCCGGTGACCTCCAGACCAAGTACGCGGCCCTCGAAAACGGCGAGGAGACCCAGGACGTGGTCCGCGTGGCTGGGCGCATCGTCGGTCGCCGTGAGGCGGGCAAGCTCAACTTCATCGACATCCAGGACGGCACGGGCAAGCTGCAGCTCTTCGTCTCGCTCGGCACCATCGGCGAGGAGTCGTTCGGCCAGCTGAGCCTGCTCGACCTGGGCGACTTCGTGGGGGTGGAGGGCACCGTCCGCCGCACCAAGCGCGGCGAGCTATCGGTGGCCGCGACCTCGTGGCAGATCCTCAGCAAGAGCCTGCGTCCGCTGCCGGACAAGTGGCACGGCCTCTCCGACGTGGAGGCCCGCTACCGCCAGCGCTACCTGGACCTCATCAGCAACGACGAGGCGCGCGAGACCTTCCGCAAGCGCAACGCGATCATCAAGGCGGTGCGCGCGTTCCTGGACGAGCGGGGCTTCATGGAGGTCGAGACCCCCATGCTCCACGCGATTCCGGGTGGTGCTGCGGCGCGTCCCTTCAACACCCACCACAACGCCCTGGACATGGAGCTGCACCTGCGCATCTCGCCGGAGCTCTACCTCAAGCGCCTCATCGTGGGCGGCTTCGAGAAGGTCTACGAGATGAACCGCAGCTTCCGCAACGAGGGCATCTCGACCCGCCACAACCCCGAGTTCTCGATGATCGAGGTGTACGAGGCCTACGCCGACTACGACGATGTCATGCGCATGACCGAAGAGCTGATCAGCTCGGTGGCCCAGCAGGTCTGCGGCACGACCCTGATCCCCTACGGCGAGCACATGATCGAGCTGAAGGCGCCCTGGCCGCGCCTGACCATGGAGCAGGCCATCAGCCAGCGCCTGGGTCAGGACGTCTCGGCGCTGGACGTGCCCGCCCTCGCCAAGCTGGCCGAGGAGCTGGGTGCCAAGATGCCCACCGAGCTCACCCGTGGTCGTTTGATCAACGAGATCTTCGAGGTGAAGGTCTCGGATGAGTTGATCCAGCCGACCTTCATCATCGACATGCCGGTCGAGATCTCGCCTCTGGCCAAGAAGCACCGGAACAACCCCATGCTCACCGAGCGCTTCGAGGGCTTCGTGGCCGGCCGCGAGCTGTGCAACGCCTTCTCGGAGCTCAACGATCCCATCGATCAGCGTGAGCGCTTCGAGGACCAGCTCAAGGAGCGCGAGGCGGGCAACGACGAGGCGCACCTCATCGACGAGGACTTCCTCACCGCCCTGGAGCACGGCATGCCTCCGACGGGCGGCCTGGGCATCGGCATCGATCGCCTGGTGATGCTCTTGACCAATTCCCCCTCGATCCGCGACGTTCTGCTCTTCCCCCTGCTGAAGCACCGGGACTAACCTCGGTGAAGCCTCCAGGCCTGCGCACGGCGATCGCGCTTACGCTCCGTCAGGCGGGGGTGCTCTTGCATCCCCCCGGCGCGAGCCCTTATCTCGCGCTCATGCTCGCGGTGGCGGGCTTCGAGGTTGGCTTCAACACCCCCTATACCATCGCCGAGACCCTGGCGGTGCGGACCCTGATGACCGACGGGCCGGCTGCCTTCTTCGCCGCCCTCAAGGCGGTGCCCGATCCCTCGCGCCCGGCGCTCGGGACGGCGCTGCTCCTGGCGGCCTTGTGCCTGCTGACCTTCGGCGGCTGGCTCAACACGGCCCACGCCCTGGCGCGCGGTGAGGAGCCGACCCCCGAGGGTTGGCAAAGCGGGATGGCGCGCTCGGGCCGAGCACTGTTCTGGCTCGGTCTCACGGGGACCATCGCCCTCGTGCTGATCGGCGGCCTTGGTGCCGTTTCGGCCGCGCTGATCAAGGCGGCGTCCATGGGGGCACTCGGGGACGGCTGGCGGGCCAGTGTCTTGCCATGGGGGGTGACGAGCGCGTTCATCGCACTCTTGCTCGTCGGGGTCTACGCCCTGGTCTTCACTTTCCTGGCCGCCGTGGTGGCGGTGGGCGAGCCGGAAACGCGCCTCTTGCGGTTGCCGGCCCGGACCTGGAAGCTCTTCAAGGGGGCAAGCAGCGATCGCTTCTTGCCCCGGATGGGCGGGCTGCTTTTCGCCTGGTTCCTGCTCAAGACCGCGCTACAGCAAGCGATCATCCCCTTCCAGCCTCTGACGGGGCGGCTCGGGGATGTTCTCTCGGTCGGTGGGGCGCTGCTCAGCGGCCTCCTGATGGTCGGAGACGGGGTGATCGCCCTGATCGGGATCGTGCTGGCGGCCCAGCTCTATCAGGCCGCTGCAACGCAGGTCGAAGCGCGCAACGAATAGAGAAATCCCCCGCCTGATGGCGGGGGATTTCATTTTAGCGACCGAAGGTGGTTTCGCCGGGAAGCAGGACGCGGTAGCCGTTGAGATGCTGACCGCTGAGATCGTCCATGGCGTGGAAGAGCTGGTAGTCTGCTTTGCCCTTCTTGAGCACCGAGACCTTGTAAGAGTCCACGGGGCCGGCTTCGACCGTGATCTTGGAGAAGTCGAGCTCGGCAATCTTCTCGCCGGCTTTGCGGCGCGCGTCGGTCGACTTCTGGACGGCGATCGCAAGCACCAGGTTCACGTTGGGGTTCTTGGGGTCGGTGGGGATTTTCAGGACCTGGCCGGTGCGCAGCACGTCGGACTTGAGACCGTTCGCCTTCTTGAGGTCTTCGATGAAGCGGGCGGTGTCCTTGCTGTCGGCCTGGCCGAAGGTGTTGTCGCCGGCATAGTCGGTGGCGTAGGCGCGCGCCAGGCTGTAGAGGGTGGTCGACTTGGTGACGGGCACCAGGAGCGAATCCTCACCGGGGGTTACCGTGATCCACCGCTGAGGGGTGACCTTGACGGTATCGTTCACGGGCTTGGCCGCCCGAGCGGTGCTCGTGGCGGGCATAAGCGGCGTCGAGCGGAGCGGGGCGGCCTTGACGGGAGCGGGGGCGTCGAACGCGATGAGCATCTGGCCTGTCTATCCTTTCGGGGGCGTGCAGCCCCGAATCGCGGCAATCTCCGACTGAAGAGGTTATCGCGTTTTTAAGGATAGACTTGCTAACGATGAAGGGCCTAGGAGGCCGCCGGCTGCCGGGTCTTGATGAAGTCCATGATGAGGTCCAAGACGCGGTCTTTATCCCAGTCGATCATCATCTCGTGGGCGGAGCGCTCGAACCAGTGGATGTCCTTCTCGGTCGAGCCGACCTGGTCGTAGATGACCTGGGCGGATTCCGGCTTGATGACCGTATCGGCCTTGGAGACGAGGACGCGGATCGGCACCGTCACCTTCTGGAGGTCGGCCTCGACCCGGCGACCGAGCTCGTAGAATTCACAGAAGGCCTTGGTGGGGAAGATCGAGTAGTTCTTGGCGGTGCCGTAGGCCGAGCCCTTGGGGGGGGAGGGCATCCACCAGTAGGGCACGATCTTGGCCATGAGGTGGCAGTAGGGCGCCAGGGGATCGGCGACCCGCAGGGCGGGAGAGACCGTCACCACACCGACGATCTGGGCCGGACGGGCCATGGAGAGTTGAAGGGTGATGAGCCCCCCCATCGAGAGCCCGACCACGACGACCTTGTCGGTTTCGGTGAGCAGATCATCGAGCGCGGCGTTGGCGTCGTCGTACCAGTCCTGGGCCTTGACGCCCACCAGGTCACGAGGCTGGGTCCAGTGGCCGCGCATGGCGGGCATCCGGTAGGGGATGCCCGCGGCCGAAAGGTGGGGGATCAGGCCGTTCACCGATTCCGGTAGGCCGGTGAAGCCGTGGAGCAAGAGGACGCCGAGGGGCTGCTTCTGGGGCTGCTTCATAGGGGCCTCCTTGTGGCTGCTAGACTTCGCGCCGGCCTTCCAGCGCCTTGACGAGCGTCATCTCGTCCGCGTACTCGAGGTCGCCGCCCACGGGCAAGCCGAAGGCGATGCGGGTGACCCGGACGCCGAGGGGCTTGAGCATGCGGCTGAGGTAGAGGGTGGTCACCTCGCCCTCGATCGAGGGATTGATGGCGAGGATGACTTCCTGGATCTCGCCCGAGGAGAGTCGGGCGAGCAATTCCTGGATCTTGAGCTGCTCGGGGCCGATCCCGTCCATTGGCGAGATGAGGCCCTGCAGCACGTGGTAGCGCCCCTTGTATTCCTTGGTTCGCTCGACGGCCACCAGGTCCTTGGGCTCGGCGACCACGCAGACGGTGGACACGTCGCGGCCCGGGTGGGCGCAGAGCTCGCAGGGGTCGAGCACGCTCAGGTTGGAGCAGACCGAGCACATGCGGATCTGCTCCTTGGCGTCGAGCAGGCTCTGCGCGAGGCGCTTGACGTCCACATCCGACTGCTTGAGCAGATGGAACGCCAGGCGCTGTGCGCTCTTGGGGCCGATGCCCGGGAGCTTCTGAAGCTCTTCGATGAGCTTGGCCAGGGGCTTGGAGTAGAACACCCGTTCTCCTTGGTCTAGGTAGGCTTAACGGCCACCGAAGCCGGGGATGTTGAGGCCGCCGGTCACGCCGCCGATCTGGCCCTCGGCGAGCGCGCCCGCCTTGGCCTGGGCGTCGCGGATGGCGCCGAGCACCAGGTCTTCGAGGGTCTCGATGTCATCGGGATCGACCGCCTCGGGCTTGATCTTGATGGCGGTGATCTCCTTGTGGCCGTTGGCGGTCACGGTGACGGCGCCGCCGCCCGCAGTGCCCTCGACCGTCTGGCTGCCCAGGGTCTCCTGCGCCTTGAGGAGGTCCTCCTGCATCTTCTGGGCCTGCTTCATCATCTTCTGGAGGTCCATCCCGCCGAATCCACCGGGCATGCCGCGCATTTTTGAGTCCCTTTCCTTTTGCGAAATCAGTGACACGATCCAGCTCAGCATTATACCACGCGCGCCCGATCGAACCTTTCTCGCCCCGCTTTCGTCCAGGAATTGGATGCGTTGAAGCGCCGAGGAGGAATGACGGATGGTGTCGAACACGATCGCCTTGAGGCACGCGGGCGCGCCCGGGTTGTGGGGGGAGTCCAACTCCGGTAGAATCTCGGTCGGTAACCGAGAGACCGCACAGGTGGCCCCCCAGCCGCCGATCACGAAAGGACGCGGCGTGTCCAACTCCCCCGACAGGCAAGCGCTATTGGAGCGCGCCAAGGCGGGCGATAAAGGGGCTTTCGAGCAGTTGATCGCCCCTCTCCTCAACCGCTATTACGGCCTGGCCTACCAGATGATGGGCAACCAGGAAGACGCCTCGGACGTGGTCCAGGAGGCCATGATCAAGGCGTACCGCTCTCTGGCGAGCTTCCGCAGCGAGGCCGACATCGCCACCTGGCTGGGACGGATCGTCCGGAACTGCGCCCTCGACGAGCTCAAGCGCTCGGTGCGCAAGCACGAGGAGGCGACCGAGATCCTGCCCGAGGCCATGGGCCCGAGCCTCGACCACCCGACCGAGCAGCGCGAGTTGCAGCAGATCATGGGCGAGGCCATCGGCACCCTGTCGGAGAAGCTGCGTGAGCCCCTGGTGCTGTACGATATCGAGGGCTACAGCTACGACGAGATCGCCTCGCTGCTGGAGATCAACCTCGGAACGGTCAAGAGCCGCCTGAACCGGGCGCGCGAGACCCTGCGCCAGAAGCTCCTCGCTCAGAAGGCACGCCTCGCCGAGTATCTGCCCGGCGAGTATTTCGGCGAATCGAGGCAATCATGATGTGTGAAGACGTTCAGAACTACCTAGGGGAGTACCTCGACCCCGCCGAGGACGCCATCCCGCGCGCGGCGATCGCCGAGCACCTCGCCGGCTGCGCCGAGTGCACCGAGCACCTGCGGGAGCTTTCGATCGTCACGGCCATGCTGCGCGATCGCAAGGCCCCCGATGCGCCCCCCGACCTGATGGACAAGATTCGCCTGCGGCTCGCCGACGAGCCGGTACCCGCGCCGGCGTCGCCTCCGAGCGTGCTCGCCCGAGTTTCGAAGCTCATCAACTGGCCGAGCCTTGCCGCGGGGGCCGTGGCGGCCGGGACGATCATCGCCCTGGTGACGGTGGTGCTGCGCAACCAGGCGCCCTTGCCCACCATCCAGACGGCGGCGGTCACGGTCGCGAGCCCGACCTCGGTCAACATCGGCTTCGACGTGGCCCAGGACGTCAACGACGTCACCTTCACCATCGACCTGCCCAAGGGGCTCGAGTTCGTCGACGCCAACAACCAGCCCATCGACTCCCAGAGCGTGTCCTGGCAGGGTGAGTTGAAGCGCGGCAAGACCGTCGTGCCCATCATGGTGCGCGGCGTCCAGCCGGGACGCTTCGAGATCCTCGCCACCGTCCGCAAGAACCAGTTCGCCCAGACCACCAAGATCGTCGTGCCGATCGAGGGCCGCCAGGGTACGAACCCTTCGGCCGCGCTTTCCGCTTCCCTGATTCTCGAAGAGGGTAAACCCAATGCTTAGCGCCCTTGCGATCGCCTCCGTCCTGGTCGCGACCGTCCCCGATCCCGCCCTGGTCGCCAACGCCCCCGAGGCGCAGCAGAGCCCGGGCCTGCCCATCAAGGGGGTCACGGTCGACAAGAAGATGCCCCAGGGGGTGACCCACATCGAGGCGCCCCCTCTGCGGGGCTACAAGATCCAGCTCGCCCCCACCCCGCCCGCCACCCCTTCGCCCACCCCAGAGCCCAAGCGCCGCTAGGCCTCGGCCTGATTCGCAGCAAGGAATGCCGTCCATGTCCGATTGTCTCTTCTGCAAGATCGTCGCCGGCCAGATCCCGGCGCAGATCGTCTATCAGGACGATCACACCGTCGCCTTTCGTGATATCAACCCTCAGGCGCCGGTCCACGTCCTCGTGATCCCGAAGGAGCACATCCCCTCGGTCGCGCACCTGTCCGGGGAGATCTGCCATCACCTGATGGAGGCCGTCAACGCGGTCGCCAAGCAGGAAGGGATCGCCGAGAGCGGTTACCGGGTCGTCTCGAACGTCGGAAAAGACGCCCAGCAGACGGTCCCGCACCTGCACTGGCACGTCATCGGGGGCCGCGCCCTCCAGTGGCCGCCCGGTTAGCGCCCGCGGCTGTTTCGTCAGGCGGCGCGAGATCGCGCGCCGCCTGCCTTTGAGGGGGCGTCTCTCGCCGTCCTGAAGGAACGATGTCAAGCTTAGGAGTTGTTTTTCACTCGCTTCTAGGTTAAGATTAGGGTTCCTGGGTCGCCGAAACCTCTTTGGCGTGTGCCCGGCATTTTTAAAATCGGAGGGGGTGAGTTACTTGGCAGAAGTTCGTCTCGGCGAAAGCGAGTCGATCGAGAGCGCCCTCAAGCGTTTCAAGAAGAAGATCCAGAAGGCTGGCATTCTTTCCGAAATCAAGCGTCGTGAGCGCTATGAGAAGCCCAGCGTGCGTCGCAAGCGCAAGTCGGAAGCCGCTCGCAAGCGTCGCTCTTAAGAGCCTCTGGTTAAACTCAAGAACGGAGCTTGGTTTCAGGCTCCGTTTTTGAGTTTTCTGGTATCATGCCCCTGCCCCCCGCGGCCCGTCGGCCGCCCACGAGAGAGCTGAATGCCCACGGAGATCCGGATCCCGCTCAAGGCCCCCCACAATGCGCTGTTGCTGACCGGCAACAACGAAGAGAACCTGCGCCTCGTCGAGCACGAGCTCGGCATCCAGGCCACCATGCGTGGCAACGAGCTGGTGCTGATGGCCGGCGACGACGCCCTCGGCTCGCTCGAGATCGGGCGCCGCCTCTTCGAGGAGCTGGACGCCTGGCAGGGCCTCGACTCGATCAAGGCTTCCGAGGTCTCCTACGCCCTGCGCCAGATCCGGACCAACCCGGACGCGCCCATCGGCACCCTCTACGCCGAGACCATCGTCACCACCCAGCGCGGCAAGCCGATCCGGGCCAAGACCCTCCACCAGCGCGCCTACGTCAAGGCCATCCACGAGCACACCCTCACCTTCGGGCTGGGGCCCGCGGGCACCGGCAAGAGCTTCCTGGCGGTGGCCATGGCCGTCTCGGCCCTCAAGGACAAGCGGGTCAGCCGCATCATCTTGACCCGCCCGGCCGTCGAGGCGGGCGAGAACCTGGGCTTCTTGCCCGGCGACTTCCAGGCCAAGGTCGATCCCTACTTCCGCCCCCTCTACGACGCCCTCTACGAGATGATGGACGTGGAGCGCTTCCAGAAGTACGTGGAGCGCGGGACCATCGAGGTCGCGCCGTTGGCCTTCATGCGCGGGCGCACCCTCAACGACGCCTTCATCATCCTGGACGAGGCCCAGAACACCACGCCCGAGCAGATGAAGATGTTCCTCACCCGCCTGGGCTTCGGCTCCAAGGTGGTCGTCACGGGCGACGCCAGCCAGACGGACCTGCCCCGGGGCAAGGTCTCGGGCCTCGCCAACATCGAGGCCCTGCTCAAGGACGTCCACGACATCGCCTTCGTCAAGTTCACGCAGGCCGACGTGGTTCGCCACGATCTGGTCGGCCGGATCGTGAAGGCCTACGAGCGCTACGAGGCACAGCAACCTTATGATTCAAGCCGTCATCGACAAGGTTCGCGCTAGCGCGGCCGAGCGGATCCCCGCGGGGCTTCGCGCAGTCTTCGAGCGGGTCGAGACCCACCAGGCGATCGCCGGGTGGGCCTCGTTCGTCCTCTTGACGGCCCTGCTCCTGCAGATCCACTCCGCTTGGCTGCCGGCGGGCCATCCGTCGAGCTACCTGCCCGCCCTAGGGGTGGTGATCCTCGTCGCCACCCTCGTGAGCCTCTACGTCGCCTACCTCCAGCTCTTCGAGCCCGAGATCGTCCGCGAGCCACGCCGTCTCTACGTGCTGGTGCTGGTGACGCTGCTCGTCTTCACGGCGGTGTGGGTCCTGGAGCTGCTCAAGGCCTCGCCCTACCTCTCGCCCTTGCCGGCGGCGGCAATCCTGCTCGCGGTCTTCCTCAACCCGCGCATCGCCCTCTTCACGGTGCTCGTCATGGGTCTGACGGCCGGGGCCACTCTCGGTGCGGGCGCGCCCTCGGCCCTGGAAGGGGCGGGTGCGGTGCTGGTGCACATCGGCGGGGCGCTGGCAGCGGTGCTTTCGGTCCACCGGATCCGGGCGCGCTCGGACCTCGCGCGGGCGGGCCTCTTCGCGAGCCTGGTCAACGTGGCCCTCATCGGGGCACTCGGTGCGCTGGAGGGCGGCATCGCCCCCTTGGGCTGGAGCCAGAAGGCCATCTGGGGCGCCATCGGCGGCGTGGCCTCGACGGTCCTCGCCGTGGGCATCCTGCCCTACTTCGAGGCCCTCTTCGACATCGTCACCCCCTTCAAGCTCCTGGAGCTCGCCAATCCGACCCAGCCGCTCTTGCGCCTGGTGCTGACCAAGGCGCCCGGCACCTACCACCACTCGATCATGGTGGGGAACCTGGCCGAGTCGGCCGCCGAGGCCATCGGCTCCGACGGGCTGCTCTCGCGCGTGGGGGCCTACTACCACGACATCGGCAAGACCAAGCGCCCCATTTTCTTCGTCGAGAACCAGCTGGGGATCGACAATGCGCACGACAAGCTCAACCCGCGCCTGTCGGCCCGCGTGATCATCGCCCACGTGGAGGAGGGCCTGGAGCTTGCGCGCCAGCATCGCCTCCCCAAGGACATCACCGACTTCATCGCGACCCACCACGGCAAGAGCTTCGTCTCGTACTTCTACCACCAGGCCCGCGAGGCCGAGGGGGCCGACGCGGTTTCCGAAGAGGGCTTCCGCTATCCCGGCCCGCGCCCCTGGACCAAGGAGCAGGCCATCGTCATGCTAGCGGACGCCACCGAGGCGACCCTGCGCACCGTCAAGAGCCCGACCATCGAGTCGATCGAGGCCACGGTCCGACGCATCATCAACAAGCGCCTGGCCGATGGGGAGCTCTCCGAGAGCCCTCTGACCCTCCATGAGCTCGAAGTGGTGGCCCAGACGTTCATCCGCATCACCCAGGGGCTCTACCACCAGCGGATCGAGTACCCGGACCAGTGGCTCAAGGACCTGGGCCCCAAGAAGCAAAGCGAAGGAAAAAAGGTTGGAAATCCTGCTCGATGACCAGACTGACGCCGGGCTCGACCTCCCGCACTGGGAGGCGCTCGTCGCCAAGATGCTCGTCGCCGCCGGCCTGGAGGATCGCGCCGAGGTGTCGGTGACCTTCGTGGACGACGCGGCGATTCACGCCCTCAACCGCGAACACCGCCAGAAGGATCGCCCGACCGACGTCCTGAGCTTTCCCCAGTTCGAGCCCGACGAGGAGTTCCCGCCCGAGCCGATCCCCTTCTCCCTGGGGGACGTGGTGGTGTCGGTGGACACGGCTTCGCGCCAGGCCGAGGAATACGGCCACTCCTTCGAGCGCGAGGTGGGCTTCCTCCTGGCGCACGGTCTCTTGCACCTCCTGGGCTACGACCATGAGACGCCCGACGAGGAGGCCGAGATGCGCGACAAGCAGCGCGAGTTGCTGGGAGCGGTGGGCCTCGGCCGAGAGGAGGATCCGGCTTGAGGTTCAAGGCCCATAGCCTTTTAGCCAGCTTCAAGTACGCGATCGCGGGTCTCTACTTCATGCTGCGCACCCAGCGCAACATGCGGATCCACACCGTCAGCGGCTTGCTGGCCTTCGGTCTGGCGGTGGCGCTGAAGCTGCCGCGCCTGGAGCTTGCACTCGTCGCAGTGGTCTGCTCGCTGGTGGTGGTCTGCGAGATGTTCAACACCGCCATCGAGAACGCGGTGGACCTCGCCACCCACAAGCGCCATCCGCTCGCCAAGGCCGCCAAGGACGTGGCGGCGGCGGCCGTGCTCGCCTCGGCCCTCAACGCCGTGCTGGTGGGCGGCCTGCTCTTGCTGCCGCCCCTGCTCAGGATCCTGCTTCGGGACTAGCGAGCTTCAGGGGCGGCAGCTCGTTGGGGTGGTCCGCCTCGTTCCAGACGGGCAAGGTGAACTTGAAGGTGGCCCCGCGGCCGAGCTCGCTGTCGACCTCGATGTGGCCGCCGTGCAGAGCCAAGAGCTCCTTCGAGATGGAGAGCCCCAGGCCCGTCCCCCCGTATTGCTTGACGTTCTCCACCTGGGTGAAGCGCTGGAAGAGGCTCTTCTGGGCCTCGGGCGAGATCCCGATGCCCGTGTCCTTGACTTCGACCGCCACGTCGTTGCCCAGGGGCCTGGCGCTGATGGTGATGGAGCCGCCGGGCTTGGTGAACTTGATTGCGTTGCCCAAGAGGTTCACCAGCACCTGGATGATGCGCATGGGATCCACCCAGACGAGCGGCAGATCGGCCGGCAGCGAGGCGATCGTGAGTGAGAGGCCGCCTTTATGGGCCAGGGGGTCCACCTGTTCGACCGCATGGCCCAAGAGCTCGCTCAGCGAGGTCGCCTGGCGATCGAGGCTCAGCCGGCCCCCTTCCAGCCGCGAGAGGTCCAAGAGGTTGTTGATGAGCAGCAAGAGGTCCTTGCCGCTCTGGATCATGCGGTGCAGCACCTCGAGCTGTTGCTCGCTGAGCGCCCCGTAGGTGCCTTCCTCCAGGAACTCGCCGTAGCCCAGGAGCGCCGTGAGTGGGGTGCGGATCTCGTGGCCGACCAGGTTCAAGAGATCCGTCTTCTGCTGGTTGAGCCTGGTCTGCTCCTCGTGGGCGGCCTGGAGGGCCTGGTGCTTCTCGTTGAGCTCCTGATTGAGCCGCTCCAGCAGGTGGGCGTACTGGCGATAGCATTCGGCCTCGGCCCGATGCACCTCGGCCTGCTTGCGGTAGCAGGCGATGAAAGGCGCGGTCGCTTCGTTCAGGAGGTCGCTCGCGTACTTGAGCCCTTCTTGCGGGCGGAGGCTTTCGCACTTCCTGAGCGCCTGGGCGTGCAGGTCCAGCAGCTGCTCGGGCCCGCACCCCTCGGCGATCAGCAACTCACCGATCGCGCGCGCGCGCCTGCGATCGCTCTCGTTGGGGTGCGTGACGAAGCGACAGAGCAGGGTCGCGTACTCGTCCAGCAGGGGGCGGAACCCGCCGGTGCTGCAGGCGGGCGTGGTCTCGGCCATCGGCGTCTCCTTCGTATCGCCCGAACCGCCGCGCAGGGATCTCGGGCCGACGCGAGCCATTGTATCAACTTCATTAACTTCGTTGAATGCCGTCTTTCTTGCCTGGCGAGTGCGCACGGGACCTGTCTTGCGCGCCGTGGCTGAAAAGGAGGGGGCAAGACAAGCGATCCACCTGGTATAATCAAGCTCCGAGCGGATCATATAAACTAGACAGCGAGGAGTTGCATGCCCACCAAGTACATTTTCGTGACCGGCGGGGTCGTCTCGAGCATCGGGAAGGGCATCGTGGCGAGTAGCCTGGGCCGCCTGCTCAAGAACCGCGGGTACTCGGTGCGCATCCTCAAGCTCGATCCCTACATCAACATCGACCCGGGCACCATGAGCCCCTACCAGCACGGCGAGGTCTTCGTGACCGAGGACGGGGCCGAAACGGACCTGGACCTGGGTCACTACGAGCGCTTCACCGACACGGACCTGGGCCGGGAGAACTCGGTGACCTCGGGGGCCATCTACTGGTCGGTCATCACCAAGGAGCGCCGGGGTGATTACCTCTCGGGCACCGTCCAGGTGATACCCCACATCACCAACGAGATCAAGGACCGGATCCACAAGGTGGGCGCCAAGGCCGACGTGGCCATCGTCGAGATCGGCGGCACCGTGGGCGATATCGAGGGGCTGCCCTTTTTGGAGGCCATTCGCCAGTTCCGCAAGGATGCCGGGCGCGACAACGTCCTCTACGTCCACGTGACCCTGGTGCCCGCCCTCAAGGCCGCCGGTGAGCTCAAGACCAAGCCGACCCAGCATAGCGTCAAGGAGCTGCGCTCGCTCGGCATCCAGCCCGACGTGCTGGTCTGCCGGACCGAGGCCCCGCTGCCCGAGCACGTCCGCGAGAAGCTCGCCCTCTTCTGCGACATCGACGCGGACGCGGTCATCGAGAGCAGCGACGTGAAGCACATCTACGAGGTCCCGGCCCTGCTGGAGCAGCAGGGCCTGGCCGAGCAGGTCGTCTCCCGTCTGGGCTTGAAGCCCGGGGTCAACGACGCGGCCGCCTGGGAAGACTTCGTGGCGCGGCTCACGAGCCCCACCCGCAAGATCCGCATCGGGATCGTCGGCAAGTACGTCAAGCTCGCCGACGCCTATCTCTCGGTCATCGAGAGCTTGCGGATCGCCGCGGCTCAAGAGGGGGCCGAGGTGGAGCTGAAGTGGATCCACGCCGACTCCGAGATCGAGGAGGACGGCGCCGAGCAGCACCTCTCGGACGTGGACGCGGTGATGGTGCCCGGCGGCTTCGGCCTACGCGGGATCGAGGGCAAGATCGCGGCCATCCGCTACGCCCGCGAGCACAAGATCCCCTTCCTCGGCCTCTGCCTCGGGATGCAGACCGCGGTCATCGAATTCGCGCGCCACGTGGCGGGCCTCGGCGGGGCCAACTCGGCCGAGTTCGACCCCGGCACCCCCTATCCGGTCATCGACCTCTTGCCCGAGCAGAAGGACGTCAACGGCATGGGCGGCACCATGCGCCTGGGGGCCTACCCCTGCCAGCTGGTGCCGGACACCCGCGCGCGGGAGCTGTACGGCACCGAGCAGATCGCGGAGCGCCACCGCCACCGGTACGAGGTCAACAACGCCCTTTTGCCGCGCCTCGTCGAGAAGGGCCTGGTCGTCAGCGGCACCAGCCCGAACGGCCGTCTGGTCGAGATCGTCGAGTTGCGCGATCACCCCTACTTCGTCGCCTGCCAGTTCCACCCGGAGTTCAAGAGCAGGCCGAACAACCCGCATCCTTTGTTCCTCGGGTTCGTCCGCGCGACCCTCGCCCTGGGCGATCGCGCCGGCGCCCCCCTCGCCGCGGAGGTCCGCTCATGATGAATTCGCGCCCCAGCTTCGATCGCAGCGCTCTACTGGAGCAGGCGCGTGAGGCCATGCGCTCGGCGTATGCCCCCTACTCGCGCTTTCCCGTGGGCGCGGCCCTTCTGACCGAGGACGGCCGCGTCTTCACCGGCTGCAACGTCGAGAATGCGGCCTACCCGCTCTCCATGTGCGCCGAGCGCGTCGCCATCGGCAAGGCCGTCTCGGAAGGGGCCACGCGCTTCGTCGCGATCGCCGTCACCGCCGAGCGGATCCGCCCCGTCACCCCCTGCGGGGCCTGCCGCCAGGTGCTCGCCGAGTTCGGCGAGATGGCCGTCGTGCTGGACCAGCCCGACGGCACCTGGGATCTGGCGGTCGCCGATCTCTTGCCCCACGGGTTCTCCGCTGCCAGCCTCGAGGAAGTTTAACTTGTCCACTACGCCTTTTCGCTCCGGTTTCGTCGCCTTCGTCGGCCGCCCCAACGTGGGCAAGTCGACCCTCATGAACAAGATCGTCGGTCAGAAGATCGCGATCGTCTCGTCCAAGGCCCAGACCACCCGCCACCGCATCAAGGGCATCCTCAACCGGGACGAGGCCCAGGTGGTCTTCGTGGACACCCCCGGCGTCCACAAGCCCCTCCACCTGTTGGGTGAGCAGCTGGTGAAGGCTGCGACCGACACCCTCTCGGACGTGGACCTCATCGTGTTCCTCGTGGACGGCCGCACCAGCGCGGGTCGGGGCGACAAGTACGTGGCCGACCTCATCCAGCAGGTCAACAAGCCCGTCATGCTGGTCCTGAACAAGCTGGACTCGCTCAAGGTCGACCCCGAGGTCCTCAAGAGCTACGAGGAGCTCGGCAACTTCGAGGGCGTCCGCGTGATCTCGGCCCTTTACGGCAAGGGCGTGCCTCAGCTGGTCGACGAGCTGGTCTCGAAGATGCCCGAGGGCATGCCCTTCTACACCGAGGACGAGGTCACGGACCAGACCGAGCGCGGGATCGCGGGCGAGCTGGTGCGCGAGGCGGTGCTTCGCCTGACCAGCGAGGAGGTCCCCCACGCGGTGGCGGTGCGCGTCGACGAGTTCAAGGAGCGCGAGGACGGCAACGCCTACATCCAGGCGACCATCTTCGTCGAGCGCGAGAGCCAGAAGGGCATCCTCATCGGCGAGAAGGGGACGAAGCTCAAGGAGATCGGCCGGACGGCCCGCATCGCCATCGAGAAGTCGCTCGATCGCAAGGTCTACCTGGAGCTGTGGGTCAAGGTGCTGCCCAACTGGCGCAAGCAGGCCAAGAGCCTCAAGCAGCTCGGGTATGCGGTCGACTAAGCGTCGCCAAAGCCACTTGATTTCAGGATAATAGAGGGGTGTCTACCTACACCGCCACCGGCATCACCCTGCGCCACTACCCCACCGGGGAGTACGATAAGATCCTCGTGCTCTTCACCCGCGAGCACGGCCTCAAGCGGGTGATCGCGAAGGGTGCGCGCCGCAAGCAAAGCAAGCTCGGCGGCAAGAGCGAGCCGCTGGTGCGCGCCGAGTGGTTCCTGGGTAAGGGCAAGAACCTCGACGTGGTGGCCCAGTGCGAGGGCCTGCATGCCCACCGGGCCCTGCGCGAGGATCTCGACCGCCTCCTCTCGGGCATGTACCTGGCCGAGCTGGTGGAGGCGCTCGTCGAAGACGAGCAGCCGAACCCCGACGTCTTCGATCTGTTGGCCTCGACCCTCATGGTCCTCGAGGTGGCCGCCTCGCCCCCCCTCGTCGTCGCCTGGTTCGAGCTGACCCTGCTGCACGCCCTGGGCTACGGCCTCGAGCTCGAAGCCTGCGTACTGTGCGGCGACGCCCTCGACCACGACGGCTGCGGCTTCTCGGCCGAGGAGGGTGGAGCAGTCTGCGCGGCCTGCCGGGCCGTTTCTGCCGCTCGGCGCCTGCACTACAAGGGCCTTGAGCTGTTGCGCCGGCTCTCGGCGGTGGAGCTTTCGGCGATCGCCGCCCACACCCTCAGCCCGGAGCTGCTCGCTCATGCCCGCTCGGCCCTGCAAGCCTCCCTTGCCATTCACGCCGGGCGCCCGTTGAAGGCGCTGGACTTGCTCGTCAAGCCCTAAAACGGAGAAGGCTTTCGTTGGCCCTTGGCAGCTCTTGCCTGGCCGCTCATGCCACAATCCCATTGAAGCATCCTTAACATTCTCCCCCTCTTGTTTCTCATGGGCCGCCACGGGCGGCTTGATGGGGCTTGTGGCCTGTGCGCCCAGCCTCTCTCTCGGAACGACGCGGATCCCTCGCATTCGAAGTGGAGGCAGAACTCCGATGATCGACGCCCGCTGCCGGCTCAGCGCCTTGAGCTTCTTTCCGAACGAGAATCCCGACTGGGACTTTGCGCGCACTCGGCGCCTCGCCCTGCGCACACCCCATGGGGAGTGGTGCCAGTCGGCGCTGAGCGCGTGCGAGGCCGACGGCTTCTGGTACCACCAGGTCGATTACGCGCACGAGGGTTTCGTGGCGCGCGTCCAGGGCGAAAGCTGGAAGGCGATCGATCGCATCGGCTTTCGGCTGGTGGTCGAGGGGCAGACGCCCGAGCTACGGGCGGGCGAGGTCACAGTGACCCCCGATTGGGTCCTGTACCGCTTCGAAGCCGAGGAGGGCTGTCTTGGCGTGCGCTATCAGCTCTTCGAGGTGCCCGAAGCCGCGACGGCCATGCTCGCGGCGACCTACACCTGGGAGGGAGCCGGCAAGGCCGATATCCTGCTCAAGCCCCTGTTGGATCTGCGCGATATCCACTACTTCTCCGATCCGGAGGGCCACCATGCCGAGCGCCTCGATGAGCGCTTGCTCGTCGTCCACCACCAGCGGCACCTGGCGATCGCAAGCGACACGCCCTTCGCCCTCTTCCCCGATCGGCAGGTGCGGGAGCTGTACTACCCCTTGGGCTCGGGCGAGCGCGAGGTGCTCCACGGGCGGATCCACTTCAAGCGCGAGTACTTCCGAGGCATGAGCTTGGGGGCTTTCGCCTTCGACCTCTCGGCTCCCGTCACCCTCGCGTTTGTCGCCGCGCCGCACGAGGCCGAGGCCATCGGCGCCGTGCACGTCGGCCTGGAGCACCTGCCTGCCCTCGAAGCGGCGTGCGAGGCGAGCGCGGCCTCTTACCATGCGCGCCTGCCGGGTCTTGCCCGCGAGGTCGCATCGCGCGTCTACGTCATGGCCGAGAAGTTCGACCTGCCCCGAGGCGAGCGCGCAGTGCCAGGCGCGGGCGCCTGGTGGGCCCGGGAGCCCCACCTCTCTTCGATCTTCGAGGGCTTGCTACACAACCGCCAGACCTTGCTGCACGTAGGCCGTGGCGCTTTGATCGAGGAGAGCATCCGCCTGGCCCTTGATCACCCGGCACCCGAGACCGATCTCCTGCTTTTCGATTTCTTGGCCGAGCACCTGCCAGCCCTGCGGGACCCGAACCTGCTCGATGAGTTGTACGAGGCCTACCGTCGCGCCTTCGAGGCGTTCGCGAGCGGCTCGCACGACGCGCTAGGCGGCGCCCCCGTCCTGGATCAGCGGGGCTTGCTGTCGAGCCAGCCGAGTGCGTCGTGGATGAACGGGATGCGCGCCCTATCGGTCGAGGGGCTCCAGGTCGGAGGCCTGCCGGTCCGGATCGATCCGGCCTGGCAGCAAGAGGCCATCGCCTGGCTGCGCGATGCGCGCCACGTCCAGGCTCTCTTCCAGGTGCCGGCCTATTACCTCCCCGAGCTGAACGCGCGCTGGATCCGCATGCTCGAGACGGGGATGGCGCTGGCTGACCGCTGCAATGACGCGGCGCTGCTCGATGCGAGCCGGGTGGCCTACGAGCGGGCGCTTTCGAGCTTCAAGCGCGTCTTCTGGAATCCGGAGGCGGGCTTCCTGTACAACTTGGTCACCCGTGAGGGACGCGTGGATCCGACCCGCGCGATCACGGCGGTCGAGGCGGCCGCGCGTCTGGGCGAGCGGGTCTTTTCTCGTGATGAGCTTGCGGCGATCTGGGAGGCGGCGCGCGATCACCTGCTGGTGCGGCGCACCCTCGCCGGCCGGCCGGCGGCCTTCGGGCTCATCGCCAAGGAATCCGCCGAGCGGACCTACCTGGGGGATGTCCAGGCGTACGAAGCGGTCTGTTGGCCGAGCAAGACCCCCTACCTGCTCAAGCTCCTGGCGCAGCTGGGCGAGACCCGGGTGATGCGCGAGATCCTGGCGACCAATCTCGCGCATCAGTTCGACGAAGGGGCAGTCTTCTACGCCGGCGAGCTCATGAGCTTGCCCGAGGGGGGCAACCCGTCGCCGAACCCTGCCACAGCGCAGGACCCAGTGCCGGTCCGAAATCCGATGCACTGGGCCGCTCTGTGGTGCGACGCGTACCTGGCCGCAGCTACCGATTGCATGCCACCCCGCTCCGGCGGGATCGCCTGAGGCGGGTTTAGACCCCGGGCTGGGGGGCGCGGGTCTGCAGCAGGCGCACGAGGCTCACCAGGCTGACCAGCGCCCAGGTGGTCTGCAAGAGGATGAAGCCGTACTGGCGGCCGACGACCGCCGCGTACCCGAGCCCCAGGGCCCCCAGCAGGTTGAGGAGCTGGTAGGCCGCCGAGCGGTTGTTCATCCAGCCGAAGGTGTTGCTGGCGAAGGCTGCGAGCACCAAGAAGGCACCCAGCAGGGAGATGAGCTGTACCGGGTTCATCGCGCGGCCTCCTGCCCGATGGGCACGTTGTGGTGGGCGATCGCACCGAGCTCCTCGGCGGCGAGCTGGCGGACGGTCTCCAGCACGAGCTCGACCGAGCCGTCCACGGCCCGGCGCTCCTCTTCGGGGGTGGCGAAGGGCCGATCGTCTCCCACAACCCCGAGCACGGCGCCCGCCAGCACCTGGTGGGCGTGGCCTTCGCCTTGCTGCCGGAGCTGGTGGTTGTAAAGCGAAGCGAGGATGAAGAGCTGGGCGGTTTCCATCTCGGAGGCGAGTACGCCCGAGGCGCTCAGCACCTTCATGTAGGCGTGGTTCTCCTCGTGCAGGGGGCCGGCGCCGAACTCGCGGGCGAAGAGCGAATCCTTGCAGTGGACGGTGCCGAAGTGGGTGGAGGGAGCGAGGCCCAGGGCGGCAGCGGCGCGCTTGGCGGCAAGCACCACCTCGAGAGAGGCGACGGCGGGCACCTCGATGGGCACGTAGCGGCGCGAAGTGGCTTCGTCGCGCACGCTCGCGGTGGCGACCACGAGGCTCCCGGCGCGGATGTTCGCGGGCTGCAGCGAGCCAGCGGTCCCGACCCGCACGAAGCGCTTGGCGCCCAGCTGGCAAAGTTCGTTGACGATGATGTCGATGCTGGCGCAACCCATCCCCGTCGAGACGGTGGCCACGTCGACGAAGCGATCGCCGACCTTGAGGCGCCCGAGGTAGAGGTTGTGGCAGCGCGGGTGCGGCAGGACGCGGACGTCCTCGAACGACTCGGCGATCCGCTGGGCGCGCCCGTCGGACCCGGGCAGGATCACGTAGCGCCCGATACCGTCGTTGCCGGCGAGATCCGCCGGGGTTGCGTTGATGTGGTGGGGGACGAAACCGTCCGTCGTCATCGCTCACTCCTTTGTGTCGCTGGATGTGGACAGGTCTTATACCCCCTACGCTTGCCTGTTACACCGCTCGCCGCGCCGTGGCGCTCGTCCTGGCCTTCGGCCGGTGGCTTCGGTATAATCGTTGTTTTACGGGCTTTTGCGCCCGCATGCCAATTCGGAGGTACCGTGGGGCGTAACTGGTCGGAAACCTTCTTCAAGCTCGCGTCGAGCCTCTTGATCCTGGTGCTCTGCTACGTCGGGTGGCAGGCGGCTGGTTACTTCCAGGACGTCTTGACCGTGCTGGTCAGCGCCAGCCTGGTGGCCTACGTCCTGCAGATGGCGGTCGAGCCCCTGTCGCGCCGGATGCCGCGCTGGTTGGCGGTGCTCTTGGTCGTCGTGGCCTTCGTGGTCGGCGTCGCGGCCGCGGTGTCGCTCGCGGTGCCCTTGGTGCTCAACCAGGTCCAGATGCTGCTGGTGCAACTGCCGGGCGGCATCGAGAAGCTCCAGGACCAGCTGGATCTCCTGAACACCTATCTGGCGTCGCGCCACCTGAAGGCGGACTTCCGCATCGACGCGTGGGTCCTGCCGCGTCTCGAAGGGATCGGCCAGAGCGTGGCGAGCAACTTGCCGGGCTTCTTGATGGGCTCGTTCTCGGGCTTCTTCAGCGGCGCCATGATCCTGGTCTGCTCGTTCTATCTGCTCAAGGACGGCACTCGCCTCTGGCGCAGCCTGCTCGACGCGCTGCCGAGCCGCCTGGCGCTCCAGGCTTCGTACTTCCAGGTTGAGCTGGATCAGAGCCTCAACCGCTACGTGCGCGGCCAGCTGATCAACGCGGGGGTGGTGCTCGCGGCGGCCTCGACCGCCTTCAGCCTGCTCGGGATGAACTACGGCATCGTGGCGGGTCTCATCTGGGGCCTGGCGGAGATCATTCCCTACTTCGGCCTCTACCTGGGCCTGGGGACGGCGGTCTTCCTCGCGATGCTTCAGGGCGGCCCCGTGGTGGGCAAGGTCCTGCTCGCGGGGCTCGTCATCTGGTGGACCAAGGACAACATCATCGCGCCGCGCGTCATGAGCCACACGACGGGCCTGCACCCCGTTCTCATCATCGCGGCGGTGCTGATGGGAGGCAAGCTCGCGGGCTTCTTGGGCGTTTTGCTCGCGATTCCCATCATGGCGGTCATCGTGACGACGCTGCGCTTCTGGCTACAGCAGCAGCGCGCGCGCGAGCTCGCGACTGTCGAGCCTGCGCCTGTCGAGCCCAGGCCGAAGTCGCCCGGACCGGCGGTCGAGCCGTTGCCCGAAGCTTAGCGCCGATAGTGAACACCGTAATCCCCTCGCTCCTTTCTGGGGCGAGGGGATTACAGCACCTAACAAAGCGATTCCGCTTGCCCTGCGCCGACGGCGGCCAACGGTCCTCCCATGCCTGGTCTTGTTAGCTGCTCTTACGATGTTTGCTCTCCCGTGCGCTCGGCCATCGTCAGACTCACGTGCGCCTCGAAGGCCGGGGCGCGCTCCATCAGCTCCAGGAAGGCTGCGCGGTCGAGCGAGAGCAGGTGGCAGGGCGTCAGGGTTCGGATGGTCGCGCCGCGGGGCGCGTCGGTGCTCAGCGCGATCTCGCCGAAGTAATCCCCGTCCTGGAGCTGGGCGACGCGCCCGGCGGTGCCGTCGGCTTGACGCTTGAGCACCTCGACGGTGCCGCGGGCGATCAGGTAGAAGCGATCGCCCGCATCCCCTTCGCGAAAGACCTCGCGCCCCGCGCCGACGTGCTGGGACAGGAAGCGACCGGAAAGATCGGTAAGAAGTCCTTGATCGAGGGTGGCGAACAGCTGCAAGCGAGTGAGCCACTCGGGTCGGACCCGGTTGGCGACGAAACCGTTCTGCTTTTCCCACCATTCGGCATAGAGGCCGCCCGCTTCGAGAAGTGTCGAATGGCTGCCCTGCTCGACGATGGCCCCGTCGTTCAGCACGTGGATCTGCGCGGCGTGTTGGATGGAGGCGAGCCGGTGCGTGGCGATGAGCACGGCTGCTCGGTCTTTCGCAACGGCTTGGACGGTTGCCAGGAAGCTCGCTTCGCTCTCGCCGTCCATGGCGCTCGTCGCATCGTCGAGGATCAAGAGGCGGGGGCCTCGCAGCAGGGCGCGCCCGAGGGCGAAGCGCTGCCATTCGAGCGGCGAGAGGCGCAGCTCGGCGATCGCGGTATCGAGCCCTCGGGGCAGGGCCAAGAGGGTTTCGCTCAGTCCCACGGCCGAGAAGGTCTCGTCGATCGCTTCGGGGCTGGCATTTGGCGCTGCGAGCAAGAGGTTCTCACGCACCGAGCCGGGGAGGAACTGAGGTTCGGCGCGCAGGACGGCCATACGCGCGCGTAGGCTCTCCCGGGTGAAGCGCTCGATCGGCTCGCCATCCACCGTGATCGCGCCCCCCAAGGGCAGTGCATCGCCGATGAGCAGGTCGATCAGAGCGCTCTTGCCAGCGCCGCTCGGGCCCACCAGGGCCACGGTGGTGCCGCGGGGAATCGCAAGACTCGCCTCGCGCCGTGCATCGGTTGCTCCGAACGCGAAGGAGACCCTATCGAGCTGCCAGTGCGCTGGATCCTCGGGGGCGGCGATGGCCTCGGGCGCATTCGCCTGCTGGGGCACCTCCTTCAAGAGGTCCTCGATGTGCTGCAAGGCGCCCGCGGCCGGCACGACGATGGGCAGGTAGTTGATCACGTACGAGACGGAATAGCTCAGCGTCACGAGCAGCGCCTGGAACGAGACCAGCGAGCCGATCGAGATGGCCCCCGTGAAGGCGAGATAGGCGCCCACCCCCATGGTCAGCACCTGGAGGAAGCTGATCCCGATGTTCGCCGTGCGCTCGACCACCGCGCTGATGAAGCTCACCTTGAGGCCGTCCTGGGCCAGGCGTCGCGTGCGCTCGTGAAAGCGCGTGACGGCATCCGCTTCGAGGCCGAACTGCTTGATGAGCGGTTGGAAGGCGACGTTCTCCTGGACGTGGGCGACGATGGCCGCTTCTTCTTGCTTGTAAGCGTAGCTCTCGCGCGATGCCCGGTTCGAGAACAGCCGAGGGCCAATCAGGCTGAACGGCCAGATCAGCATGGCGACCAGTGCCAGGCGCCAGTCCAGCAAGAAGAGGAGAACGGTGCTCATGGCGATGTCCATGAGGGGCAGGACGACCCAGGGCACGACGCCTGCGACCGCGTACTCGACCGCGGCGATGTCGATGGAGAAGCGGGCCATGACGTCGGCTTCGCTCGTGCGGCGGTAGAAGCCCAGCGGCAGGCGCTGGAGATGGGCGAAGATCTCCCGGCGCAGGTCGCGCTGGATCCGGCTGACGATCTTCGCGTAGAGGTAGTCCCGTCCCAGCCCCGTGGCCGAGACCAGCAGCAGGGCGCCGAGCAGCGCGCTCAGGGTGAGGGCCAGAGCCGCGCGGTCCTGGTGCGCGATCGCCCCGTCGATGAGGTACTTGAAGCTCATGGGGACGAGCCCGGTGAAGCCCATCTCGAGCGCCAGGGCGGCGGCGATGACCCCGCACATGGCCGGGTAGCGCATGAAGGAGCGCCCGATCCGCAAGAGGCTGCCCACCACGCCGAGGATGGGCGCGGGCTCGTCGGCAGGGGCGGAGCCGGGGGAGTTCAACGGGCCGGTGGGCATTGGAGCTCCGAATCGAAAAGCGGGGGCTCCCTTATTGTAGCAAGTAGGCTTCTGCTCGCGGACCTATCGGCTCGCCCAGACCGCGATGCCGCCGTTGAACGGCGCGATCCCGTCGCCGAGCGGCGTGGTGAGGGCTCGTTCGAGCTGTTTGCGGGTAATGGTCACAGGGGAGGCCGCGAGAGGATCGTTGAGGTGGATGCGCTCGCCGTCGTAAGCAGTCGCCAGGGCGAAGTGCCCCCCGTCGAAGGGGTGGGCAAGCTGGTTGGCATAGGCGGGGGTCGGGTTGACGTTGACGATCACCATGCGCCCGGGGATGGCGAGCTGCCGCAGGACCCCGTCGACGCCGCCGTAGACCATCTGGGTGCCGAGGCCGAATTGCTTGGCCGCAAACGGGAACTGAGCGGGGTAAGTCCAAGTCCCTATATCATCCGTCCCCGTCATGGCGAGGCGTACGGCTTCGATCAGCTTGTCACGGCTGCCCTGATAGGGGCGAGGCACCTTGCCGTAGGCCGTGATGGCCATGGCGAGGCTCGTCGGACCGCAGTTGGCGTTTTCGAGCGGCGTCGGTTCGGGGTGGTAGACGGGGTGGGTGTACTGGGTGATGAAGTAGGAGCCGGGCTCCGGCATCGCCTGGCCCATGGCGACCGTCTGAGGGGCGCCGCAGCCGACGAGGCCCGCGCCGATGCAAGCAAGGACTAATCTACGAGGAACCATGAAGGCTGAAACTTCCTTTCCATGCGTATTTCAGCTTTTATTCCTCGCGAGGCCCCGTCCGAAAATGCGGACTAGCTTGCGATTTGTGAAGTGATAAGTAACACTTGACTGAAAGACTAACTTATATTAAGATGTAAATTACTTAAAACGTTCGCGATTATCCCTGCACCGGCGCGAAGCACCGGTGCACTCGGCCCGCCGGGCCGTGTCACATCCCATCGTAAGGAGGAACTCACGCATGGCAATGGAGCCAACGTCGCGGTTCACCAGGTCCCCCAAGCCCATCAAGGGCACCGCCCCCAAGTGGAAAGCCGCCTTCCCGGCGCCTATCCCCAAGCAGGCAGAGCCCCGCAAGCAGGATGCCTACGGCGGCATCAACTACGGGGACCGGGGCAGTTCCGATCGCATGAGCTGGCGCTCGCATCGGGATCACTAGTTTCGAACCCAAACTGAATAAGCAAAAAGGGGAGGCGACAGCCTCCCCTCGCTATTTGTTAGATGCGCTTAGCCTCTGAGCGAGGCGATCGCCTCGGCCGCGTCCGGCGCGCCGAAGACGTAGGAGCCCGCGATGAGGACGTCCGCCCCGGCGTCCACCACCTGGCGGCCGGTCGTGGCGTTGATGCCGCCGTCCACCCCGATTCGGAGATCATGGCCGATGGCGTCCGCCATCTCGCGGATGGCCTGGATCTTGCGCAGCACCCCCGGGATGAAGGACTGCCCCCCGAAGCCCGGGTTCACGCTCATGACGAGCACCAGGTCCAGGTCCTGGATCAAGTAGCGCAGGGCCTCCTCGCTGGTCGAGGGGTTCAGGGCGACCCCCGCCTTGATGCCCATCTCCTTGATGCCGTGGATCGTGCGGTGCAGGTGAGGGCAGGCCTCGGCGTGGACCGTGAGCAGGTCCGCGCCCGCCTGCTTGTACGCGAGCAGGTAGGGCTCGGGCGGCTCGATCATCAGGTGGACGTCGAAGGGCAGGTTCGAGTGAGGGCGCATGGCCGCGATCACCCCGGGCCCGAAGGTCATGTTGGGCACGAAGTGGCCGTCCATGACGTCCAGGTGGACCCAGTCGGCCCCTGCCTTCTCGATCCGGCGCAGGTCGGTGGCGAGGTTGGCGAAGTCGGCAGAGAGGACGGAAGGGGCGATCAGGGTTTTGCGCATGGTTCGGACCTTTCGAGCGCGACGAGGGCCTCGCGCGCGGCGGCTTGTTCGGCTTGCTTCTTGGATTGCCCCTTGCCGTGGCCGAGGACGCTCCCCTCCACCTCGACCTCCACGAAGAAGGTGTGGTGGTGCAGGGGCCCCTCGCCGCCCACCACCCGGTAGGTCGGCAGGGTGCCGAAGCGCTCCTGGGTCAGCTCCTGCAAGAGGGCCTTGGAGTTCTCGGCGCCGGGGGCCGAGGCCGCCGCCACCAGCTCGGTTTCGAGGAGCTGGCGGATGAGCGCCGTGACGATCTCCAGGCCATAGGTGAGGTGCACCGCGGCGAAGACCGCCTCGAGCGACGCGGCGATGTTGCCGACCTTCTTGCGACCGCCGGTGCGCTCTTCGGCCTTGCCGAAGCGCATGTAGGCGGGCAGGTCCAAGCGACGGGCGATCGCCGAGAGGGTGGCGTCCGAGACGATCCGCGCGCGGATCTTGGTCATCTCGCCCTCGGGGAGCGCCGCGAAGCGCTCGTAGATCCAGGCGGAGGCGACCAGCTTGAGGACCGCGTCACCGAGGAACTCGAGCCGCTCGTAGTGGGGATGCCCCGTGAAGGAGGAGTGGGTCAGGGCTTGCTCGAAGAGGTCCTCGCCCCGCCGGGGCAGGCCGAGGACCTTTTCGATGAAGTCTACGACGGGCAGGCTCACGCGAAGCGACGGAAGACGAGGCTCGCGTTGTGGCCGCCGAAGCCCATGTTGTTCGACATGCAGACGTTCACCTCGGCCTTGCGCGCCGTGTTGGGCACGTAGTCCAGGTCGCAGTCGGGATCGGGCGACTCGAGGTTGATGGTCGGCGGGAGGATGCCCTCGTTCATGGCCATGACGCAGGCGATCGCCTCGACGGCGCCGGCAGCACCCAGCAGGTGACCCGTCATGCTCTTGGTCGAGGAGATGGGGATCTGCTTGGCGTGCTCGCCGAAGACGCCGCGGTAGGCGGCCGATTCGTACTTGTCGTTGGCGCCGGTCGAGGTGCCGTGGGCGTTGATGTAGTCCACATCCTCGGGGGAGAGGCCCGCGTCCTTGAGCGCCTTCTTCATGGCGCGCTGGACGCCCTCGCCCTCGGGGGCGGGCATGGTGATGTGGTGGGCGTCGTCGGTCAGGCCGTAGCCGACGACCTCGGCCAGGATCTTCGCGCCGCGCGCTTGGGCGTGCTCGAGGGTCTCGAGCACCAGGACGCCCGCGCCCTCGCCCATGACGAAGCCGTTGCGGTCCACGTCGAAGGGACGGCTCGCGCGGGTGGGATCACCCGAGGCGTGCCCGCTGGAGAGGGCCTTGGCCGCGGCGAAGCCCGCGATCGCAAGCGGAGTGACGGTGGCTTCGGTCCCGCCCGCGAGCATGACGTCCACGTCGCCGTACTGCAGCTGACGGAAGGCGTCGCCGATGGCGTGGGCACCGGTGGAGCAGGCCGAGACGTGGCACAGGTTGGGGCCCTTGGCGCCCAGGTGGATGGCCACGTTACCGCCGGCCATGTTCACGATGACTGAGGGGATGAGGAAGGGGCTGACGCGGTCGGCGCCCTTGTCGCGGAGCTTGAGGGTCTCTTCCTCGATCACGTCGAGGGCGCCCATGCCCGAGCCGATGAAGACGCCGACCCGCTCCATGTCGAGGGAGTCCTTGTCGAGGCCCGCATCCGCCCACGCCTGCTTGGCAGCGGCGATCGCGAACTGCGAGAAGCGCGCCGTGCGCTTGGCTTCCTTGCGGTCCATATACTCGGTCGGCTCGAAGTCCTTGACCTCGCCGGCGAACTGCACCGGCAGGGCCGAGGCGTCGATGGAGGCGATGGAGGCGATGCCGCTTTTGCCTTCCTTGAGGCCTTCCCAGTACTTGGTCACGGAGGATCCGAGGGGGGTGATGGCGCCCAGGCCGGTGATGACGACGCGGTGTTTCATAGCGACGAAGTGACTCCCTAGCGCGGAGGGCCTTCCGCGAAAAAAACGAAAACTTGGAGATTACCAACATGGTATCGCGCCCAGGCCCCAGGCGCTACAAAACGGGTTCGCGGCGGGGAAGCCCCGCCGCGATTGCCGACCTGCTTACGCGGGCTGGTGCTTCTTGATGTAGTCCATCGCGGTGCGGACGGTGGTCAGCTTCTCGGCGTCCTCGTCCGGGATCTCGACCTCGAAGGCCTCCTCGAGGGCCATGACCAGCTCGACGGTGTCCAGCGAGTCGGCGCCCAGGTCCTCGGTGAAGGAGGCGTCCATGGTGACTTCGTCGGCGCTCACGCCGAGCTGCTCGACGATGATCTGCTTGACCTTCTCAAAGAGTTCTTGCTCGTTCATTTGAATGTTCCTTCTTGTATGGGTGGGTGAGGGATTAAGTATGCATGCCGCCGTCGACGTTGATGACCTGCCCGGTGATGTAGCTGCCGCTGGTCGCGAGGAACGCGACCAGGGCGGCGACCTCTTCGGGCTCGCCGAAGCGCCCCAGGGGGAGCGCGTCGAGGTAGGTCTTCTGGACGTCGTCGGTAAGCTTGTCGGTCATCTCGGACTTGATGAAGCCCGGAGCGATGGCGTTTACCAGCACGTTACGGCTGCCGAGCTCCTTGGCGAGCGACTTGGTGAAGCCGATGATGCCCGCCTTGGAGGCCGCGTAGTTGGCCTGGCCCGCGTTGCCCATGACGCCGACCACGCTCGAGACGTTGATGATTCGTCCGGCGCGCTGCTTCATCATGGGCTTGGCCACGGCCTTGGAGAGGAGGAAGACGCTCTTGAGGTTGGTGTCGAGCACCGCATCCCAGTCTTCTTCGCTCATCCGAAGGAGGAGGGTATCGCGGGTGATCCCCGCGTTGTTGACGACCACGTCGATCTTGCCGTCGCCCCAGGCCAGGACGTCCTTGATCAGACGATCCACGTCCTCGGTCTTGGAGACGTCGGCCTGGATGGCCTTGGCCTCGCCGCCGGCCTGCGCGATCGCTTCCACGACCGCATCGGCGGCAGTGGAGTTGCTCACGTAGTTGATGGCGACCTTGGCCCCGAGCTTGGCGAGGGCGAGGGCGCAGGCGCGGCCGATACCGCGGCTGCCGCCGGTGACGAGTGCGACTTTTCCATCGAGTGCGTTCATGAGACTGCCTTGGTTCGTGTCCGTGAGGACGAGTGGGATGAAAGGATCGATTCTACCACGCTTGCTACGAGGACACCGGCGAAGTCATGGCATCAAGGGCCTTGCGAAGCGCCTCGGGATCCTCGGTGACGAGGGTCGGGGCCTTGCGATCGAGCTTCTTCACGAGGCCCGAAAGCACCTTGCCCGCGCCCAGCTCCACGAAGGTCGTCTCGCCCTGCTCCATCATCCAGCGCAGGGTGTCGGTCCAGCGGACCGATGAGGCCAGCTGCTTGGCGAGCTTGGCCGAGAAGTCGGCCGCCTTGGTGGTCGGGGTCGCATCCACGTTGGTGACGACCGGGACGGTGGTGTCCTGCCAGGGGGCCTTTTCGAGGGCAGCGGTCAACGCTTCGCTCGCCACCTCCATCAGGGGCGAGTGGAAGGCGCCCGCGACGACCAGGGGCACGACACGCTTGGCGCCCGCTTCGCTGGCCTTCTGGCTCACCTCGGCGACGCCCTCGGGCGTGCCCGAGATGACGAGCTGGTCGGGCGAGTTGTAGTTGGCGACGACCACGGTCGAGCTGGCGTTGCGGCAGAGGTCTTCGAGCTTCTCGGCCTCAAGGCCCATGACGGCGGCCATGGTGCCGGCTTCGGCCTTGGCCATCAGCTCGCCGCGCAGACGCACGAGCTTGAGGGTGCTGGCGAAGTCCAGAGCACCCGCGGCGCAGACGGCCGAGTACTCGCCGAGCGAGTGGCCGGCGACGAAGGTGGGCTTGGGGCCGCCGAGGGCCTGGAAGGCGCGCAGGGCGGCCATAGAGGTCACGAAGAGCGCGACCTGGGCGTTCTCGGTGGCGCGCAGGGTCTCTTCGGGGCCTTCCCAGCAGAGCTGGCGGATGGGAAGGCCCAGGATCTCCTCGGCCTCCTCGAAGGTGCGGGCGGCCTCGGGGAAGGCCTCGGCGAGGGCCTTGCCCATGCCGACGGTCTGGGAGCCCTGACCGGGGAACAGGAATGCGACGTTCATGATGCCTCCTCGTGTGAGATGACTGGCGCGAGGGGTTGGAGCGCTAAGCTGGCGAGGGGGAGAAAAGGCTAGGCCCGCGAGGGGAAGGGGCGGTCACAGGTCCAGCGCACGAGGGCGCTGGCCCAGGTCAGGCCCGAGCCGAAGCCCACCAGGCAGACAAGGTCGCCCTTCTTGATGGTTCCCGCCTCGACCGCCTCGGCCAGGGCCAGGGGCACGGTGCCCGCGCTGGAGTTGGCCATGCGATCGACGTTGACGATCATCTTCTCCATGGGCACGCCCATGCGCTTGGCGGCGGCTTCCATGATGCGGTAGTTCGCCTGGTGCAAGACGAAGTGGTCGATCTCGTCCACGGAGACGCCGGTGCGCTGGGTGATCTCGTCGACGCACTTGGGGACGATCTCGACGGCGAACTTGTAGGTCTCGCGGCCGTTCATGTGGACCGTGTGCTCCATGGCCTCGATCATCTCGGCCGAGGGGGGCACGCGCGAGCCAAGGGGGATCTGGATGTGGGCCGAGCCCCCGCCGTCCGCGCCCATGTAGCTGCCGAGCAGCCCCTTCTCGTCGCCGCCGCGCAGCACGACCGCGCCGCAGGCGTCGCCGAAGAGGACGGCGGTGCCGCGGTCCTTCCAGTTGATGTACTTGGAGAGCAGGTCGCCGCCGATGACGAGCGCCGTGCGGTACATGCCCGTGGCGAGGAACTGGCTGGCGACGATGGTCCCGTAGACGAAGCCGCTGCAGGCGGCCTCCATGTCGAAGGCGGCCGCGGGGGTGGCGCCGATGGCGTGCTGGACCAGGGCGGCGGTGGCGGGCATGGCCATGTCCGGCGTCGAGGTCGCGACGATGATCAGATCCAGCTCGGAGGCCTCGACCCCGGCGTGCTCGAGCGCCTGCTTGGCCGCGGGGATGGCCATGTCGCTCAGGGCGTGCTCGGGCGGCGCGATGCGGCGCTCACGGATGCCCGTGCGCTCACGGATCCAGGCGTCGTTGGTGTCGAGGAAGCTCTCGAACTCGGCGTTGGTCATGATCCGCTCGGGGACGTAGTAACCGCAACCGATAATGGAAACGGGAAGCAGGGAAGTGGTCATGAAGCTCTTTCTCAAAACAGGCCGGACCGGATGGTCCAGTATCTCATGACGCGGCGCCACCGGAAGGGGGGGCGCTGACAGGGGGGGCATTTTGCCCGCCCGCATCGGCCAGCTGGCCGAGGGTGTCGGAGACGATGGCCTCCTTGGCCACTCGGATGGCGTTGACGATGGCCTGCGCCTTGCTCGAGCCGTGGCTGATGACGCAGATGCCGTTCACCCCCAAGAGGAGGGCGCCGCCGTACTCGGCGGGATCCAGGCGCTTCTTGAAGCGGCCGAAGACGGGCATCAGGAGGGCCGCGCCGATTTTGGCCAGCAGGCCGCCCTGGTTGATCTGCTCCTTGAGCAGGCCCGTGAAGAGCTCGCCCATTCCTTCGGCGAGCTTGAGCATGACGTTGCCGACGAAGCCGTCGCACACCGCCACGTCCACGTTGCCGCGGGGCAGGTCCCGGCCCTCGACGTTGCCGATGAAGCGGATGCCGGGGGTCTCGGAGAGCAATTGGTGGGTCGCAAGCGAGAGCTCATCGCCCTTGCCGGGCTCCTCGCCGATGTTGACGAGACCGACCCGGGGCTCGGGGATCTTGAGAACCGCCCGGGCGTAGGCATCGCCCATCCGGGCGAACTGCTGAAGGTAGAGGGGCTTGCAGTCCACGTTGGCGCCCACGTCCAAGAGGACCACCGGGCCCTTGACGGTGGGCAGGACCACCGCGATCGCGGGCCGCTCGATGCCCCGCACGCGGCCGAGGCGCAAGAGAGCGGCGGCCATGGCGGCCCCGGTTGAGCCGGCGGCGACGACGCCTTGGCAGTGACCGGCCTTGACCTGGTCCATGGCCACGACGATCGAGGAATCTCTTTTCTTGCGGACCGCACTCGCCGCCTCGTCCATCCCGATCACCTCCGCGGCGTGCACCACGGAAAGGGGGAGGTTCTCGGCGGCGTAGGGTTCGAGCTCGGCCTTGAGGCGCTGCTCGTCGCCGACCAGCACCAAAGACAAAGCCCGGTCCGCTCTCAAAGCTTCGACCGCACCCTTTACGATTTCGGTCGGGGCGTAATCCCCGCCCATGGCGTCAAGGGCAATGCGAATGTCGGGCATTGGAGCGAACCGGGCCTCGGAGGTCAGCTTACTGAGCGACCGAGAGGATCTGCTTGCCGTTGTAGAAGCCGCAGGTGCGGCAAACGGTGTGCTGCAGCTTGGGAGCGCGGCAGTTGGTGCAGGTGGTCAGGTTGGGGGCCTTCGCCTTCCAGTGCGAGCGGCGGTGCCACTGCTTGGAGTTGGAAGTCTTCTTCTTAGGTTGAGCCATGGGTCTTGGATTCCTCCTCAGTGGTTCGACTTAGCAAGGCTTCGAGCTTACGCCAGCGCGGGTCGAGGGGCTTGTGCTTCGCCAGGTATTCGGGCTCGCACCCGCAGAGACTGCGACTGGGCAGGTTCAACAGCAGGTGCTGCCGCAGCAGGTCGGAGAGGTCGATTTCTCCGGTCGCCGCAACGGCCTCTTCGACCTCGAGCGCCTGGGTCGGCGTCTCGGTCACCTCGAGCGTCTCTTCGAGATCGAAAGCGATCTCGGTGGGGGCGGGGCCGAGGCAGCGATCGCAGACCAAGTCCGCGGTCGTTTCCAGGTGGCCCGTCAGGGTGAGCAGGCTCTCGTCGATGGCGCGCGAGATCTTGACATCACCGGAAAGGGGACGCTTGAGGGAGCCCAGGTCGGCCGGAAACTCGACGTCCTCGCTGAACGCGACGCGGGTTTCGCTCTCCGGGGCCTGAAGCAGGGTTTCCACATCCAAACGCACGGGAAACCTCCTTCCGGGCACCAGCTGGACGACACGACAATTTGGGCGCGTATTACCGACGATTCAGTATAGCAGCGGCGATCCCTTTGTCAAGGCGTAACCTCGCCTTTACCGGGCCTTAGCCCCCGCGGTGACGCTCTTTCATGGCCCGCTCGATGTCGCGCTTGGCGTCCTTGGCGGCGATCGCATCGCGCTTGTCGTAGAGCTGCTTACCCTTGGCGAGGCCCAGCTCGACCTTGGCCCAGTCGCCGTGCCAGTAAAGCTTGAGCGGGATAAGGGTGAGGCCCTGCTCCTTGGTCTTGCCGATCAGGCGCGAGATCTCCATGCGCTTGAGCAGGAGCTTGCGCTTGCGCATGGGGTCGGGGTTGTAGCGGTTGCCGTGGGTGTAGGGCGCCACGTGCATGTGGTGGAGCCACACCTCGCCGTCTTCGATCCGGGCGAAGCTGTCGCTGAGGTTGGCACGCCCCATCCGCAGGCTCTTGACCTCGGTGCCGGTCAAGGAGATGCCGGTCTCGAAGCGCTCCAGGATGTGGTACTCGTGGAACGCGCGACGGTTGTCGGCGATCAGGGAGGATTTTCGGGTGTTGGCGGTTGCCATGGTGGCGCCCCTTGTTGATTTGCGTCTTCAACCTTGCTAGAATTACGCCGTCCATTATCGAGTGTCTCAACGCTCGGCGCAAGTGGATGCCAAGTGCTCGCGTCGCGCGCCCATCGGGGGAGCCTCACGATGATCCGTCCGGTCCGCTTCATGGACCTGCCCGCTCTCAAGACGATCTTCGAAGGGTCGTTCGCCGAAGAGTTCGAGCGGCGCGGCGTCGATATGACCGGGCAGCTCGCCCGGTGGCAGCAGATGTACCCGCTGGTGCGGGCCCTCTCCCTTTTCCCCAATCCCTACCAATACACCATGAACCTCCAGGTCGCCGAGCTGGACGGAGCGATCGCGGGCTTCATCCAGACCAGCCCCGGCAACCACCAGAAGACCCGCTGGCACATCGACTACATGGCGGTGGCCAGCGCCTTTAGGCACCGGGGGGTGGCGAGCGCCATGCTCGACCACGTCTTCGACGCGTACGGGGGGATGGGGGTCAAGAGCTTCACCCTCGAGGTGGACACCCGGAACCTTGCGGCCATCAGCCTGTACGCCAAGAAGGGCTTCCGCACCTACGCGACCCTCTCGTACTACCAGCTCTCGCCCGAGCGCCTGCGCGAGTTCGAGCCGATCGAGCCGCCCGAGGGCTTGAGGCCCTACCGCCCCAAGGACGCCGAGGCCCTCTTGGCCCTGCACAACGCCTGCACGCCGGCGAGCGTGCGCCTGATCGACTCACGCTCGGCCGAGGACTTCGAGCTGGGCTTCATCGAGCACAACTTCGCCCGCTGGCGGCGCAAGCTGGGCCTCTTCGAGGACCGGCGCTACGTGGTGGAGAACGAGGCGAAGGCCATCGTGGGCTACCTGCGGATCCTCGGCCACTTCCGCCACACCCCCCAGAGCCTGCGCCTGACGGTGCATCCCGGCTACGAGCACCTCTACGAGCCCTTGCTGCGCTTCGGGCTCGGCAAGCTGCGGGGGTATCCCGAGAACGTGGTCCTCGCCTGGGCGCCGGATTATCAGGCGGCGAAGGCCCGGGCTTTCGAGGAGGCGGGCTTTAGCCTCCTGACTGCGGATCACCTGCTCGTGCGCGACAGCCTCCTGACCATCCGCATGCCCTTGCCCGGGGTCAAGGTGGACGAGGCGACCTTCAAGCCCGCCTTCTGCGAGTCCTGACTCGGTTCTAGATGAACTGGCCGCCGTTGATCACGGGGGCCCACTCTTGCACTGCCGTGAGCAGGGGCTTGATGGCCCCGGCGATGACGGAGTGCGCGATGGCTTCCTGGAGCTGCGGGATCTGCTGGAGCAGGGGGAAGTGGGCGAGCAGGACGAGCGGGGTCGCGAGCACCACCACGCCGGTCATCAGGCCGAAGACCGCGCCGCCGATCCGGTCCGCGACCACCAGGGGACGCAGCCGCATGGTCAGCCGCAGGAGGCTGCCGAAGACGTTGACGGCGATAAAGGCGAGCACCCAGGTGAGGACGGGGCGCGCGAAGAGGGCGAGGGACCAGGTGGGGGGCACGAAGGCGTCCACGAAGGGGGCGACGAGGCCCTGATGCTGCCAGGCGGCGTAGGTTGCGATCACCACGGCGATCGCACCGACGCTGGTACGGATGAGGCCCGTGGTGAGGCCTCGCAGGACGTTGTAGCTCAGGATCAAGACGCCGAACACGTCCATCCAGGTCGCAATCACGTCAACCCTCCGGTCCAAACACGCGTTGTGGACAGCCCATGGGAATCCCGGTAGCATGGGTGCGCTACCTGCAAGGCAGGCGCCATATCGCGTCCCGCCTCGATCAAGGATACCCGGATGCAGCCCCTCAAGCAACTCATCGCGCGCGCTGCGCGCCTCACGGTGTCCCAGCCCATCCTGTGGACCCCGCCCCTCGGCATCGCGCTGCTCTCCAGCCTGATGGCCCCCCAAGCCACCCCCCAGATGGGGATCATCTTCTTGGTCACGGCCCTGATCACCCTGGCGGTGACCGCGGGCTGGTACGCCCTCATCGCGAAGGCCGCCAGTGACGAGCTGCCGGTGTGGGAGGACTTCTTCGTCGCCATCGGCCGCCACTTCTCCACTTTGATCGGCGGGACGATCGTCTTTGGCCTCCTGGTCGCCGTGGTGGCCGTTCCCCTGCTCATGGCCGCGGTCTCCTGGGCGGGGCCCGAGTCCTTGAACAAGCTCAAGGACCTGCTGCCGGGGCTCATGCAGCAAGCGCAGACCAAGCCCGAGGTCCTGCTTTCGATCGAGCCCTCCTTGCTGCTGGCGGCGAACCGCTTCTTCCTCGGCCTCTGCGGCGCGGGGCTCTGGTTCGCCCTCTTGAGCATGGTCCTGCTCTTCTGGAAGCAGGCCGTGGTCCTCGGCACCATGCCCTGGCCCGAGGCCTGGAAGGCGAGCCTCACGGTGATGCGCCGCCACTTCGGCCCGGCCATGGGGGTGATGACCGTCCACGGCCTGGCGTACCTGGCGGCGGCCTTCTTCAGCCTCATGCCGCTTCCCTTCGGCTTGATCGGCTGGCTCTTGCTCATCGGGGTGGACGTCTTCGCGACCGTCGCCTACACCCTGCTCTACCTGGAGGCGATCCCGCCGGTCAAAACCGCTGAGTCAGCCTCAGCGACACCGACTGGCCAAGCAGGTTAGCGCCCGGACTCATCCAGGCTCGCACCTGGAGCTTCACGGGGGCGATGCTCAAGACGAGCTCGCTCGATGTGCCGAGCCCAGTTGCCGAGCCCAAGAGGCTGACCTGCGCATCGAGCGCCCAGGACGGCCAGCCAAGCCGCCCCATGACCGCCACCGTAGGCCCGACCCCCAGGTCGGGCCTTTCTTTGTAGCCGGCATCCAGCTTCAGGCGCCAAAGGCTGCCCGCGGTGACGAGCGAGCCTTGCCAGGACGGTTGAGGCAGGCTGAACAGCCTGCCATCCGCGAGCTTGAGGATCCACTCCACCCAGAACGGGTTCTCTTGTTGAGGCGAGGTTGGTGCGAGGTCCAGGGCTGCGAGGGGCTCGGGCCCGTCGAGGCCACTCGGCCGGAGGCGGAAGACCGCCGCCTCCGCAGCCAAGGGGGCACTCAGGACGAGCGAAAGCCCCAGGATGATACCCCGAGGGCTTGCCATTGCGCAGGGCGTCGCGCTAGTCGATCGCCTTGCGCCAGTAGCTGCTCGCCCGGTCCTCGACCACCTCGTAGGTCCCGGCCGGCACGCTGAGGGTGGCGTGCTCCGGATGCTCGACCATCGTGTCGTGGGGCGCGACCAGGTAGAGCCGGTTATCTTTGCGGTAGACGGTGCAGTCCACCGGATTGTGACGGCCAATGAGCCGCCCCCAGTCGCTGCTCATTACCTCTTCTTCATGGACCGGGTCCGTGAAGAAGCTCTTGAAGCCGTCCACGGCCCGCCGTAACAGCCCGACCGCCTTGGGGCGCTCGACCTCTTCGACGTTCGCCGGAAGGCGCTTGCGCGGCAGGAGCACGAAGTCCCCTTGCTGGAGGCCGCCGCGCCCGAGCCACTCGAAGCAGGTGTCCGGCTCGCTCGGGGCCCAGGATCCCATGGGCAGGCGCTGGCAGTAGGTGGTGCCGTTCTCCTGGAAGATCAAGTAGCGGTAGAGCTGCTTGATGGCGCCCTCGCCCCGGCGATAGCGGGCGGCGACCTCGATCAGGATGGCTTGCTCGCCTTCGCTGCGCTTCTCCTCGGTGAGGCTTAGCCCCTGGGAGACGATGGAGACGAGGCGCTCTTGCTGGTCGACCTCGATCTTGGGGGTGATCAGCTTGCGGAGGGTGGCCTCCTGGAAGTTGGGGACGTTGAGTACGCGGATCGAGACGAGATCCGAGATGCGCGGGGCGACTTCGAGGGTCTTGAGGGGCGCGGGGACCGGCGGCACGACGGGTGGTTGCTGTGGGGACTGCAACTCGGGCTTCAGCTCGATGGCCATGAGGGGCCCTCCTCTCGCGAGACGGTCGGGATGCGCGAAATGCCTCCGAGCAAGCAACCATGCGGTGCTCCGGCCTCAGGGCGCCCTTATCCTAGGAGCGGCTCGAATGAAGTGTCAAGAAATGTAAAGTTAACTTCCTGTGTGGATTTCGGCTAAGAGCAGGCCCGAGGTGGGTTGACACCTCGGGCCTGCTTGGGTATAGTAAGAAAGCTTCGCGGGTGTAACTCAGCTGGTAGAGTACCTGCTTCCCAAGCAGGCTGTCGCGCGTTCGAATCGCGTCACCCGCTCTCACTCGAAGGGTAACTTTTGAGTCGGCTTGGGCCTCAAGGTGCCTGGCACCCGAGGGTCCAATTTTTTCGGCGGCATAGCCAAGTGGTAAGGCAGAGCTCTGCAAAAGCTCCACCCCCAGTTCGAATCTGGGTGCCGCCTCTCCCTCACTTTCGAGGGCGCATAGCTCAGTTGGTTAGAGCGCTACGTTGACATCGTAGAGGTCACTGGTTCGAATCCAGTTGTGCCCACTAGACCCCCTGGTGAAAGCCAGGGGGTTGTTTTTTTGTCTAAATCCCGATTGATCGGTTTTGGATCAAATGATGGATCGGAAGTGAAACAAATGAGACAGATGAAACAATCTTGTTTCACTGGCTGGCGAGCGGGACAAACATTGCTCTAGCTATTAACTATATGACAAGATATTCATGTTTCAGTAATTTTTTAATTATCACTGGGAGACTTGAGTTGTTTGAGACTGTTGGACGGATTGGTTTTGCAGCACTTGTTGTCTTTGGATACTTCGCATCTCCCCAATGTGCTGAAGCAAAGAATGAAAAATTGGGTGAAGAAATTTACACCATGCTCGTCAAGAAATACCCATCGATCCAGCAACCTGATGTTCGTGGGCTTGCAACTTCTACTCCTCGCGTAACGCTGTATGTGCCTTTCAAGGTCTGGGCAAAGCTATCTAAAGCTGAAAAGCAAAGCGTTCAAGCCTATATGCCTACTCTGGTTGCAAAGGTAAAAGCATCGCCAGATTCTTATGTTGGCATTCCTTCATCAGCTCCTGTCTATGGGCGTTTTCGGGCGAAAATCCCCACCCTGAGCAGCAATGCCTGGGAGATCATGGGAGGAAATATTATCCGTTCTAGCAAGGGTGGGAACACTATTACGGTTGATCGGACTCTGGCTTGTGGTGATGGAGACTGCAATTAGTCCACACCCTCCCCATTCAAATTCAATTTAAGAAGCCCGCCGGGTGTGCGTCCGGCGGGCTTCAGTTCAGAGAGGTGATGTGTGGGTGATGGGAGTGTCTTGCCATGGGTTGGTGATGAACACTGTTGCTCTGAACACCATCGAATGGTGAGCTTCCTATCAATAGCTTGAGCGCTTGTTCGAGGTGGAAAATTGGCCCAAATCTGACCTGACTCCCGAAAACCGGGTCAGCAAGAATTTGGATCTTCCGGGAATAGAACCCGAGGAGGGCCAGCATGAAATCCAGCCGTTTCACCGAAGAGCAGATCATCCGGGCGATTAAAGAGGTCGATGCCGGTCGCAAGGTGGCCGACGTGTGCCGCGAGCTCGGTGTTACCGATCAGACCATGTACAACTGGCGCCGCAAGTACGGCGGCATGGAAGTCAGCCAGGCAAAGCAATTGAAGCAGCTTGAGGACGAGAATCGGCGCCTCAAGCTGCTCTTGGCCGATGCCACCCTGGACAACCAGGCGCTAAAGGCGGCACTCGGAAAAAACTGGTGAAGCCCGCAGCCAAGCGGCGTGTCGTCCGGTACTGGGTGGATAACTTCCAGCTGAGCGAGCGTCGGGCCTGCGGGCTTGCGAATCTGGCCAAGTCGGTGTGGCAGTACAAGAGCAAGAAGGCGCTCTCCGACGCGCCTCTCAAGGAGCAGTTGCTGGAACTGGCTCGTGAGCGGCCTCGGTTCGGCTACAGACGGCTCTGGGCGATGCTCCGACGCCAGGGCGAAGTGATCAATCGCAAGCGCGTCTACCGGGTTTACCGCGAACTCGGTCTGGCGGTCCGGCGCCGAAAGCGCAAGAAGATCGCAGCGGCCGCCAGGGTGCGGATGCCCGCCCCAACCCGGCCGAACCAGCGTTGGAGCATGGACTTCGTGAGCGATGGCTTGAGAGATGGCCGGCGCTTCCGCACGTTGAACGTCGTCGACGACTACACCCGAGAGTGCATGGCGATTGAGGTGGACTTCTCGCTGCCCGGTGCGCGGGTGGTGCGCGTCCTTAGCGAGTTGGCCGCCACTCGGGGTTTGCCCGAGGCTATTACGATCGACAATGGGCCGGAATTCGCAGGCAAGGCACTGGACGAGTGGGCCTACGAGAAAGGAGTGAGCTTGCAGTTCATCCGGCCGGGCAAGCCGGTGGAGAACGCGTACATCGAGAGCTTCAACGGCAAGTTCCGAGATGAGTGCCTCAATGCGCACGTCTTCAAGAACTTGCTCCACGCCCGAGCGCTGATCGCGGCCTGGCGCGACGACTACAACCAGGTCAGGCCCCACAGCTCCTTGGGGCTACTAAGTCCACAGGAGTTCAACCGACGTAACCCACGTTCCGCGTAAGATCCAAATTCTGGCTGGGTCAACCGAGGGTGTCAGGTCAAATCCTCCTGGCAAGAGGTCGACTTGCTTTTGCGTCTTTCAGGGACAGGCCAGAAGATTAATCGCTTTCGCCTCGATTTGGATGACGTCGCCTGTCTGCATTTCCAAATTGAGTATCATCTGTCCGTTTGCTTGCATTGCTGGTTCATTGGCTTCCAGGATATATTTTGGTGGTGAAATTCCCCAAGGCTGCTTATGAGGATAGATAAGCATCAAAAGACCTTGGACTTGTATAAGCGCCTTCATCACTGGTTGTTCAATTACCTGATTATTACCCGCGAGCGGGATAGGCGCGCCATATCCGAGCAGTAGCGAAAGCTCTGCTTTAGCTTCTTCAGGATCGATTTTGATCGCATACAAAATTGCGTCATGAAGGTCAGCCCATTCAATCATAAAAAGCTCCTTGCAGGAGAAATCTAGGACCCGTTGCTCAAACTGCGTTTTTAATCTCGCTAATCTTTGGCAACTGCAACCAATACCTCTCCCTTTTCAAGTTGGCGCTTTTCCACAATAACTCGTGAGCCAGGGACAAACTCCCATTCTTCAACTTCTGGGTCGTAAATATCTGCGCCGTTAAGAATATATATATTCGATGTGATTTGAGACGCTGGAACAGGTCGATAGACTGTAGTGCCCTCATTCAGAAGACGGATATAGATTGTCTCGGATATAGAATTATCGCTCCAAGGTGCTTCTTTTAAGCAGACAACGATAGGAATATCCGCCCGATCAACTATTCCTACCTCATCAAAATGAGCATGTGAGCCCGAATTTCTATGCTTTACGACTTCCAAGATGGACATTGCAAAATAAATTAAACCATCCGGGTTTCCATTGATCGAAAGCGTATTGCCGTTATCGGTCTTCACAAACTCCAGAAAATGATGAGAGACTCCATCAACGCTTGCGCGTGCGTTCATTTCTCGAAGCTTATCAACTAATTCATCAAATCCACTTGGCAAACTGAATTCCATCAAAACCACCATGAGAACCAATCGCCTGATACAAGCACTTAATACCCAAGCAAATGGTGATTGAAAAGTCTTGTATTTTGTCTTATTTTCATGTCCACCTTTTGGCGAAATTCCTGCCCTCTGTTCACTTCCATCCGAACGAACGGTATAGTTCCGAACGCTGATTTGACCTTCGGAGGAGCCGGTGAAGAAGCTTGGGGAAAGCCTTTCTACGCTTGAGGTTGCGCACGATCTAGGGCTTGGTCGAGCAACGATCCATCGCTGGATTCAGGACGACACCATCCCGGCTATCAAGGTGGGATGGAACTACCAGATCCCATTGGAGCCGTACCTCAATTTCAAGGCGTCGTATGTGCAATCTGAGGACGCATCAGACACTCCGCAGCTTCACAGGTTGATCGAGGAGTGGCTGCATCACTTGCGAAATGGGCCGAGACCCTTATCCCCCAAGACGGTGGATGATTACGGCTACAACTTCAGGATCTTCCTTCGGACCATCGGGGGAGCAGGTCATGTGGACGCTGACCAACCGAAGCAGGGCCCTGCGGGTTCGGTGTTCGACTTGCTGGCCGATTTGTGATAAGTTCTTAGAACATACGTTCAATTTGCTTCATTGTTGAAAGGCTAGGTCTATGCAGGTTAGGGGAATCGATTTTGTAGGCATCGCCGTGGGGGATCTCGATGCTGCCCGTCACTTCTATGGAGAAGTCTTGGGGCTGCCGGCATTGGGGACTTTCGGCGACAGCTGGGCCGAATTCGACGCCGGTAACGTGACTCTCTCCCTCATCAAGGCCGATCCGGCCGCGATCGCCAAGCGGCTCGAGGCTGGCCCCTATGCTTCGATTGGCGTCGCCATAGCCGTGCCGGACGTGGGCGCTGCGATCGATGAGCTTCGCCAACGGGGCATCAAGGTCGTGATGGAAACGACCGAAGGTTCGCCGTGTTTCACTGCCATGGTCGAGGACCCGTCGGGCAACTTCGTCTGGCTGCATCACCGCAAGGATGGGACGGCAGGCTAGACTGGATGGCCGCCCTGTCGAGATGGCAAGTCTGAACCCACCGTTGACATCGTAGAGGTCACTGGTTCGAATCCAGTTGTGCCCACTAATGACCCCCAGCCATTGGCTGGGGGCTTCTTTTTTGTCTAAATTTCGATCAATCGCTTTTGGTTAGATGGTGGATCGGAAGTGAAACAGATGAAACGAATGAAACAATTTTGTTTCACGGAGTCTCGGGCGTGCCACTGACTGAGCAATAACGTGCAAGCAGGTCTTCCCAAGTGCCGCCATTGGAAAAGTAGACCTGAACGGCAACATCAACAATGCTGCGCTTTTCAAACCAATGCCAGTAGCGCTCACCGCTGAGCAGTTCACTGGCTTTATGACAGTGCGAACATAGGAGGTGAAGGTTCGATGCCTCATCACTTCCCCCTTCGCATCTGGCCAGGATATGTGATCTCTCGGTGACGGCCTCAAAGCCGCAAGCAAAGCAATAGTCATCCTCGAAGACCTCATCCTCGCAAATGAATTTCTCAAGCTCTACAAGGCACTTCCACCAGTACTGCCGGATCTTGTCCTTGGACGGCATCCTTCTCGGCGATGGATTAAGCATGGATCTATCCCCCCTCTTCAGGCATTTACAGGCTCGCCTTCAGACCATGAGAAAACCCGCCGGGTGTGCATCCGGCGGGCTTCAGCTCAGAGAGGTGGTGTGTGGTTGATGGGGTTATCTTGCCATGGGGTGATGATGGACACCGTTGCTCTGAGCACTATCGAAGGGTGAGCTTCCTATCGCTTGCTTGAGTGCTTATTTTGGACGGAATCGCCAAAAATTAGAGAGTTTCTCTAAACAACAATGATTCCATCTGGCGAGCCTGAAATCGTGTAGCACTCATAGTACTCGTTGTCATCAAATATCTGTAGTTTTGCCCCATTTGAGAATGTAAGTTCCAAATTCCCTTTTCCGGATTTCTCAACTTTGGAAATTGCGTGACCCAGAAGAACTGAAACCATTGAAGAGGAAATATATTCTTCCGCCGACAGCTCATAAATAACTTCGGGTGAAGGTAGGTAATTAAATCCGCTTTCAATCGAGACACAGACGTTCTCATTAAAGCGGAGCTGCAAGTTGAATTGTCCGATACAAACTTGGCTCAGCTCTTTGTGAAGCAAAAAGTCGAGATCTATAGAGTCATTTAATCCATACATATGCAATACAGACCTGCAGCTAAAAGTGGGATCGGCGGATAGTGAGCCTACTTTCCATGCGCTGCCTTTTGCGCAGTTCGGAATTCGGCGTTCTGGAGCTTGCCCCGCCACCATTGCTCGAACTCCAACTCTTGCTCGTTGGCATACTTGGCGAAGAAGTACAGGAGCGCGACAATCTCGCGTGCGGCTTTCTCCGTATTGCCAGGCGTCTTGAGGAAATTGTGATTGAGGCGGCGGGTAAACCAGCCACGATCCGTTAGCACCTTGTCCCGGTTGATGTCCTTCTGGCGCCGAGTGGTGTGAGAGGGGTCATCGATCTCGATGTTGTACTTGATGCGCCGCTCGGGCCAGAGGATGGCTATATCGAGCACGTAGTTTTTCGAGTCGCCGTTCTCCCACTTCTTCCACCCAAGCTCCGTCAGCTCGTACTGATGAATGAGGAAGGGGCGGCCACGATTGGCGACGCTCACTTCTTGCCGGATACCGAGTTTCCGCAACTCGTCGATCACCTCGGCTTCGAAGCGCCCGACCTTGGACTTGTCCGAGAGCGTCACGTGCTTCCCGTAGAAATCCACATAAGGGAGGCGGGTGATCGCAGCCTTGAAGATCTCGTCTCGATAGAGATCGGGATTGGCCTCGAATGCACCGAACAACTCCTTCTCATGGGAGTACCGTTGCTTCCGCAGGCGTGGGAAATGGAAGAGCACTGGCACGATCATGACTGCGAAACAAACGAATACAAGCAACGATGAGAGCAGGAGGCTTTTCGGGCGAATGAGAAGCCACTCAACCAGCGACATTCCTAGCCCCAAGGCAACGAAGTAGGGCCAGATGTGCAAGGCCAGCGACTTGCCGCTAATGAATTTAGGTGCCGGGGTTTTGCCGGATACCGCATCCTGAATGACTTTGGGGCAGTCCGAATAGGCGGGGAGGGCCGCATTGGGCTTGAAGAAGACACGAAGCGTCTGAAGGTCTTTCAGGCGAGTGGACGTATCGACGACCAGTTCTCCAGACCAACCCATTGCATCCTCCCGCTTATCAACAACTGAAGGTCACATACCCGCCAGAAAGATGATTGAATAGTACCCTTCGGGAGAACGAGTATTTCATTCTCTTACTCTCTGCTCAGGGAGGATAGTTGTCTCACTTGATCGACCTGGGCTACTCGAATCCAGACCTGATGGTGGCCGAGGCGCTTGCGATGGTGCGTCTGCACGGGTGTTTAGTTGATGATGAATCCTTCGAAATGGGCTATCGAGTAGCTTTTGCACTAGCGATAAACGTGGTGAAACCCGATAGAATGCACCACAAAATAGAGATTGACCGTATAGAGGCCGAAATGGCCGGGTAGGAAATTCTCAGGTGCATTCTAGCGTCCCGAAGCAGCTTGCTATGCGCATTGATTTGCGGGAGAATATTGCTAACACTGTTTTCAAACACATTAGGAGGAACTTGATGCCTCGTACTGCTAAAGCTGCAACTGCCACCAAGAACGGCAAATCGAAGATCGCTGGGAAGGTGAAGACCACGGAAGCCAAGCGTACCCGTCGTTCACCTTACGATCTGGTGCAAGAACTGCGCGCCAAGCGCGATGACCTCATAGAGAAGATGACGGGACAGCTTGCCAAGCTGGACGAGCGGATCGCCAAACTAGAAGAGAAGCACGAACACAAGATTCGCGTCTCTGAGTTACTCCATAGCACCACTCCCGAAGAGCTTGAAAAGCAGATGGAAGAGATGAAGAAGCAGCAGACTCTTCTCCGTAAGGCTCTCAAGCAGTCGAAGAAGTAATCAGGCATATTTAAGATTAGAGCCTCCTGGTCTCTATGTATTAAAACTCCTCTGAACCCACCGATACGCTTGCGCCACTTCCCTGCTATCAAGGGGGATGAAGTGCGGCCCTCACCGGCTTTCACCTGGACGAGAGATCGTCTCTCTGGTGGGAGCGCGCTTCGAACGGAAGCAAGTTCGGTTGCAGAGGTAGCCCAGTGACACTTCTCACCAGCGACGCGTGATAGGGAACCGTCAGGACTGCGCCAGGTCAACCTATAATGAATCCAGCCAAGTTCTGCACTCATAGGCAATGGCGCATCCGTTCATCGGGTGCCTCGCTTCACTGCCTCTCGCCGTTTCGCCGCAAGACAGAAAGGAATCGCAGCCTTTATGCAGGAAGTAACCCGTAGCCAGCTTGAGGCCCAACTGATCGCCAAGGCCTGGGAGGACGAGGCCTTCAAGCACGAATTGATGTCCTCGCCTCGGACCGTGATCGCACGGGAACTGGGTATCTCGCTCCCCGAGGGCCTCAACGTCCAGGTCTTCGACGAAAGCAACAATTCGCTTGTCCTGGTCATCCCCCGCAACCCCAACGCCGAGGAACTCTCTGATCTGGAGCTCGAGGCCGTGGCTGGCGGCAAGGGACAGCCCTTTAGGCCTTCGCAATCCGAGCCGTTCAGAACCAGACCTATGGGTGCCTGATCCAAGCAATCAGTAAATAAGGTGAACGTCTGAATGGGGTTGGAGATGCTTCCAGCCCCATCGAACTACGCTCGGCGCGGCGAACGGGTACCTCTGTAGCAGCGACGTGATACCCCCGTCCCGGACCCATGAGTTCATCTTTAAAAACCACGAAGCCCCCCATCCCTTGATGGGGGGCTTCGTGTCAGGTGGCGCCGATCTGATCAGACGCTCGGTTTTGCTACGGGATACTTAGGCTGCTTTGCCATTGAGGGCGCCAGTTGATCACGCTGAGATTGCCTGCCATGATGACCAGCGCTCTAGTGGGGCTCTAGGAGGTAAAGAACACACCGATGCTTGATCGATCTTCTTCGAAGAAAGTCGTTTCCAAGGCGCCCTGGGGCTACCGTGCGCGTAGACGGTGGCAATTACTTGTCGCGGTTGCCCTAGCTCTGATCCCGACTCCGGCTGCTTGGGCCGACTCGGCATTCGATACAAGCATCGCCAAGATTGAGACCCGCCTGAAGGGGCGGGTGGGGGTCTTCGCCATGAGAGGCCCCGCGAAGCTAGGCTACCGATCTGGCGAACGATTTGCCTACTGCTCTACCTTCAAGTGGGTACTGGCGGCGGCCGTTCTCAAAGGTGTTGATGGGGGAGAGTTAGACCTCACTCGTGTGGTGCCCTACAAGAAAGAGGACCTGCTCGCCTACAGCCCCGTTACTGGGAAACACGTTCAGGATGGGGGAATGGGCATTGGTGATCTTTGCGCTGCAACTATCATCACCAGTGACAACACAGCCGCAAACCTCCTGTATCCACTCGTGGGAGGGCCTACTGGGCTGCAAGATTTCGTCCGCAGCATGAACGATCCAATCACGCGGTTTGATCGAATGGAGCCGGAGTTGAATAGCAACCTTCGTGGCGATCCACGCGATACGACCACGCCTGAGGCAATGACCCGCCTACTTCAGAATGTCCTGGAGTCGGAGAGACTCTCGAAGGCTTCTCGAAACCAACTCCTCTCCTGGATGAAGGCCACCGTAACCGGGCATGGTCGAATTCGTGCCGCCGTTCCCCAGGGCTGGGTGATTGGCAACAAGACGGGTACGGGCAATCGGGGGGCTGTGAATGACGTGGCTATCATCCTCCCGCCGAAGGGGGAGCCAATCTACCTGTCAGTTTTCACAGATGACGACCGGAGCGACCTTAAGGCTCATGAGGAAGCCATCGCCGAGATAGCGAAACAAGTCCTGGAAGCCCTTCCCTAGGGGCCACTTGGTCCAAGCACTCATCACTCTCCTGCCACCTGGCTACGTTGATTTAGCGAGTCAAGACCCGCCGCTGACATCGTAGAGGTCACTACTTCGAATCCAGTTGTGCGCAACAGAAACCTGGCCACGTGTCGAGGGTCTGTTTTTTAACGAGGCCTTGCAGACCAGCTCGCACCAACGGAGGTTATTATCCGAAATGTCGCTCATTAAGTGTTTTAAATGCGAAGGCGATATTTCGGATTCATCGAATGCTTGCTTATGGTGTGGAGAGAAAACGCCGAGAGGCCGGGATTTTGAAAAATATAAGGCTCGAAAGCACCAGGCCACTCTGCTGCTCTTCTTGGGGAACTTTATCGCTTTGGGTTTTGTTGAGAAAAGAGGTTATCCACCAGCCTTCTTACGGCACTTTTATCCCTTATTTGAGGGGCGTCCAGAATTACGTGAACTTGTTCTACTCTTGGCAAGATGCGGTTGGTATTTTGGGCTTCTGGTTAGTTTCGCAGGGTTTGTAGCTGTTGTTGCCTTATCGCTAGGATTCCATCGCTCACGATAAATTTTTGTTATCCGCAGGGTGTTGTTGGTAGGTTGAGGCACTCAGCAATTTGGTAGTAGAGAGCATTATTTGAATCCAGTTTGCCCACCAGAGGGTTTGTGATAAATTATCGCCACTGGCGCCATTGGTTCATTCTCGACTTTGGGTACTGCCTCAAATTCGCAGGAAAGCTCAATTGGGACAGGGGGCTATGCAATGTATCAGGTCGATTCTTCAAGATAGATATCCCCGCACCCCGCTAAAGAGAGGGGCTAGCCCCTCTTGAGTGCGTAGAAGGCGAACGCTTAAAATTGCCTGCGGCTCTTCCGTATGGCAGCGAGCGATCTCGAAAAATGAGACTGGCGGCGTGAGAGCGCCTTGCTCACCGGCTCGTAGGAAGGGCGTTAGCGCTAGAGAAGCATTTCCGGCGCGCCAAAGCACCTGAATACGAGGTTATCAATGAAGCGCATGATCCTCCAGGCCGTCTTGGCCAGCTCGCTCGTCGGGGCGATCGCCCTGCCGGCCATCGCCCTCTCCCCACTGGAGCTGACCCCGCTCAACTCGGGCTGGACCGCCGGTTCGCTGCGGATCGCTCCGATGCACCTGGATCGCTCGGGGGAGGCGGAGCTCTCGTTGCGGCCGTCCTTCGACCAGTTCGCCATGATGCAGGGACCGAGCACGGCTCTCAGCCTCCAGCTTCGCGCGCTCGACAGCGTCCTGCTTTATGCGGATTACGGCAAGCTGACGCAGCTGGGCCTTCGCGGACCGCTCCCTTCCCTGGGCGACGTCGGGTTGGGCTGGGACGCCTCCCTGCGCCATGACACCTACATGCTGAGCCAGACGGGAGCGCAGGTGCTGGTGCCCTTCACGCAGCTGGACGCAGTGGGCTGGGGCGGTGATTTCCGGCTCAACGGCAAGTCCGCGCTGGGCGGCATGAACGTCTACTACGGCCCCTTGATCTCGGTGATGAGCAACCGCTGGGGCGTGGGCCTGGAGGCGGGTGTCGAATACGATCTGGCTGGCTGGGTCTTGGGCGCCAATGCCGGGGCACGCTATCACTTCGGCTTGAAGGACGCGCCCGCGTACTCGTACGTCATGCAGCCCTTCGAGGACGTTTTCGGCCTGGGCGTGCGCAAGGCGCTGACGGATACCCTGGAGGCGAACGTCGCTTTCCAGTGGCAGCCTGACAACGTCTACGGTATGTGGAACCGCTCGTACACGGCGGGCGTTTCCTGGCGGATGGCACAGAAGGCCAGCAAGCCCGCCCCCGCTCCGACTCCGGCTCCTACCCCCGTGCCGACGCCTTCCCCGATGGCCACTCCCACTCCGGTGAAGGCCCCGGTGAAGCGGACCTTGATGCTCGGCGGTCGGGTCTACTCGTCGCTGGGTGCGATCCAAGGGCCGGTCACCGTCCGCTTGAAGCGTCGCGCTCCTGGCGAAACGGGCTTCGTGACGATCCCCGAGACCCTGCGGGCAAAGGCCGACGGGACGTTCCTTTTCACCGATCTTCCCAAGGGCGAGTACCAGGTCTTCTTCAAGGACGAGTCGGGGGATCCGACGCTGGTGGATTACGCGCTGGCGGATGCCACGGCTCCCGGCTACGAGGGGGCGGTTCCCCAGGTGGAGCTGGACGTGGCCTGGCGTGGCATCGACGCGCAGGCGGAAGGCCCCCTCGTGCGGGTCAACTGGTCGGCGAAGCCCGGCTTGACGGCGGCGGTGTACCAGGGGCTGGTGCGCGGTAGCGTCGCGGGTTCGCCCGTGGACTTCACCAACTTCCCGGAGACGCCTGCCGACGTGACGAGCGGCCGGTTCGGCGTGACCTCCGGCATGGAGCGGGCCGATTCGCTCTACGTGGTGATCAAGTACTGGAAACCTGGGAATTCGTTTGCCGGCTCGGGCTACTACGGTCAGTCGAAGCCCATCCTTCCCAAGCGTGCCCAGTAAGGAGAGCAAAGCATGCGTAACCTGATAGGTGTCATGACGGCGGCCACCCTCTTGGCCGGCTGCACCGCGTATTCCCCCTTCGATTCGCTCCAGACCTCGGGCGCTCTCTTGACCACCGAGGGAAAAGTGACCGTGAAGGCCAGCTTTGTGCCGGGCGGCTACACGTTCCCAGTTGCCGCTCCTGTGGTGTACCGCACGGCGGCGGTCGTACCCAACCTGACCAAGTCGCAGGTCGACCACCTCAAGGTCAGCCTCTTCAGCGTGGAGGGCGAGACCGAGACGCCCCTCAAGGACGCGAACGGTGCGCCGCTGGTCAAGACCGTTTCGGCGAGCGATCTCGAATCGGGCCTGGTGGTCGGCGGGCTGACGATCGGCAAGTCCTACCGCCTCAAAGCGACGGCGTACCGGACCGCGGAGGAGTCGAGCCCGATCTCTTCCGAAGTCGTGGTGCTATTCAAGCTGGACAAGCTGAAGCCCTCGGCCGAATTGAACATCCAGCTCATGGACGTTCCTTTCAACGGGCAAATCTCGCCGCAAATCGAGATCACTCCCAGCGGGGAGCTCGGTCATCAGGGGCCGATCGTGATCGAAGCGGAGATGCAGGTAGGATAGCGAGGAGATCCCATGCGTAAGTTCACTTTCAGCCTCACGTTATCGCTCGGGATCGCCCTCGTGGGTTGTGCGACCCTGGCGCCTCTCACCCCTGCTCCCGAGGCCGTCTCTCCCCAGGTCCTGCCGGCCTTCGAGCCGGGCGATCTGGTGCTGCGTCTGCGGATGGGCGATTCGCGGATCGTGCAGACCATCACCGGCGATCCGGTCGCGGTCTATGACGCGAACGACGTCGACAAGCTGGTCATCACGGGGTTCGTCAAGGTGGGGGATGCCTTCGTTCCGATGAACGTCTCGGGCAAGCCCACCACCGAGAACGCGACCGACCGGCTCAAACTGGAGACCACAGGTGATCGGCGGTACTTTGTCCTGAAGAACCTGCCTGCGGAGCAGACGTACGGCTTCCAGGCCCGGGCCTTCGACGCCCAGGGCAAACAGATCTCGAAGGACGCCGACAGCATCACGCCGGTGACGTTCGTTCGACACACCTACGTGGAAACGGCGGATATCCCGCTTCGCCTGGTGGACAAGCCCTTCGTGGCCACGGCCAAGGCCCAGCTCAGCTTTCCGGACGGGCTGGACCAGACCGATCGCGTGGTGGTCACGCTCTTCAAGAAGGGTCCCCTGGAGGTGAAGGTGGCGGGCCCGTTCGTGATTTTCGCCGCCGAGCTCCAGAACACCCGCACGCTGTTGCTGGGCGGGTTGGCTCCTGAGACCACCTACGTCCTCAAGGCCGAGGCGCGGGCTGCCAACGATGAGGTGCTGGCCTCCGCCTCCAACGAGTGGAAGGTTGAGAACGACCGGAATCTCGGCACGAAGACGCTGGCGCTCAGCTTCGAGACCCAGGTCACCACCATTTCGGGGGGAAGTGACGGTTTCAACGTCGTCAATGTTCCCTTGGCCCAGGCCAGGTATATCGCGCCATACGGCATGACGCTGGGAGACGATGGAGCCGTGTATGTGGCGGATCAGTACAACAGCGCGATCCGTCGTCTCGACCTCAATGGGAACGTGACGACCTGGGCGGGCATTCCCTACCCTGAGGCGATGACCCGCGATGCCAGCGGGAATCTCTACGCTACGAGTGGCGCCACGTTTAAGGTCTACAAGATCACCGGTCAGGACACCTACACCACGTATGCCGGAAACGGGTCGGGCAGCGGTCTCGATGCGCTTACCAACTCACTTCCCGGGGTTTGCGTGGATCCTCAGAACCAACTCTACGTCACGGGCTGGGACACGCTCTGGAAGTACACGGCGCCGGGGCAGCGGACGACCGGATCGTTTGGGCGACTTGAAGGCCTGCACTCGGATTCCCAGGGGAACATCTACGCCGGCGATGTCAGTAGACACATCATTATCAAGATCGCTTCCGAGAGCGTGGCACCAGTGACGGTCGCGGGAAGCGGAGCGGGGGGCATCGAGGACGGCCCCGTGTTGACGGCGAAATTGTCCAGGCCCAGGTCCCTCGCGCTTTCGGGCGATACCCTGTACTTCACGGACGATGGGTATATCCGCCAGCTCAAGGGCGGACGGGTTAAGACCCTTGCGGGTGGTCCGGCGAATAACGGGGGGACCTTCCGTGATGGCAAGGGTTCCGAGGCGAGATTCGGCATGTTCTTGGGTGGCCTCGTGGTCTTGCCGGACGGAAACCTCGTGGTCTCCGATATGGACAACAGGCGCATTCGCAAGATCGTCCTCCCTAACTCACCTAAAAACTAGCGGATCGCAAGGAGTTCAACGTGAAGAAACATCTATCCCTTCTCACTTCGAGCCTCCTGCTGCTAGCGGGATGCGCTGCGGGGCCTCAGGTTGCCAGGACCGGTTCGGGCGCAATGCTGGTCCTCACTCCTGAGGTGGTCTCGGGCGGTTATCAGACGCAAGACGTGCCCTCGATCGAGCCGTTCACCGCCGCAGACGTCAAGAGCCTGGTGGTGAAGCTCTACACGGTGACGGACGGCGTCGAGACGCCAGTCACCGAGAACGGTCAGCAGGTGTCCCGCGGGCTCACCAGCGAGCGCCTCGGCGACCCGGTCGTCTTCAGCAAGCTCAAGCCTCATACCACCTATCGCGCCAAGTGCGAGGCCTACGGCTTCGATATCCGGTATCCGGAACCTGAGGTGATCACCATGACGCTCCTCAGCACGAATGATGCCAATTCGTACACCGACATCGTCGTGACCGATGACGATCGCCCGACGGTAGGCAAGCTCAAGGTACGTCTCAAGGCGCGCTTGTTCAGCGGCCAGACCGACTTCGACGTCACCATCGGAGCTGGTGGCCTGTTTCCCGGAGCTTCGGAGTCCCTGGCGCTCGAGCCTCTGGATTAGCCTTCCTGCCTTCTGTAGAGCAAATAAAGGCGATCCTGTACCAAAGATTGGTACAGGGTCGCCTTTACTATGTAGTGAGCCTTGCCAGCTTTCTAGAGCGACCGAAAGGTGATGGTTTCGCGGTAAAAACCGCTTAAATGAGTCCGGCTTCTTGGAATAATCGATGGTAGATCTCTCGCACCACGGGCTCTTTTCGCTTGTTGTAATCCATCACCACTTCGACATTATCGAGAGACGATTGTTTCGCTTGTTCATACAACGCGCGGTCTTCGGGGTGAGTTCGTAGCCAATCGCGAAACATGAGGTGGCGGATGCTCTCCGGGCAATCTGGGCCAAAAACATGGAGATTGACGCGGGGACCATTCAATCGAAGGCAACGATGCTGATGCCAGCTTGGCTCACGAATGTACAGGTCAAAACCCAGCGATTCCAGGGCGGGGACATAAGCGGCTTCGTCGGTGGGATCAGGCACCGTGAGATCGATGTCGATCACTGGCTTTGCGGCGAGGCCTGGCACAGCGGTTGAGCCGATGTGTTCGAGCTGGAGAACTGTTGCGCCGAGTGCCGCCTTAATTTGCTCGGCGATCGCCAGATAGCGTTCGGGCCAAGCCCGATCGTATGGAACGACTTCGATGTTTTCTGGTTGTGGCTTGCCATGAACCCAGGGATTTTCGTTTGGGTCCGAATCGTAATCCCGAACGATGTCCTTTGCTTGCACTTTCACGTTTCATCTCCTCCGGATCGCTGGCTTCAAACGCATCAGGCTCAAGTAGATTGTAGTCTGAGCCCTTTAAAGCTTGTCCACCCCAGCTCGATAGGCCCTTGGTGAAAGCTCAGGGGGTTTCCGAATCAAAGAAGCTATCAATCTCCTTTCAAGCGCCGGATGGGATGGCCGTAGCTCTTGCTTGTTGAACTAATCTGAGGATGTGACAAAATGTTAAGAGTGGCATAGCAAGGGAGGACAAGATGGCTGGCGAAACGGACCGCTTGAAGGGTAAGGGCAAGGAGCTAAAGGGCGATACTCAAGAATTTGTCGGCGAAATGACGGGCGATCGCTCGTTGGAGCGCAAAGGCAAGCTCGAGCAAATGAAGGGCAAGGCCCAGCAGGCCTGGGGAGACGTCAAGGAAAAGGCCGAAGATATCAAGCGCGATATTCAAGATAGGTAGCGCTCAATTCACCTGTAAAGGGGAGCCTCCGGCATCCGGAGGCTCCCCTTTACAGGTGGAAAGGTGCTTACAAGCCGAGGCGGGGTAAGATGTTACCTATCGACGATTGATTCCCGGAGGACGTTCACTTGTTATCCAAAGTTCGCCCTTTCGCTCTTTGTTGCCTGATCCTCGCCTTCGCCACACCGGCGCTCGCCCAGGTCCCCACCTACCAGCTACCGGCGCCGGAGCTTGCGCGCATCGTGGACGCTCCGCTTCCGCCCAGTATCAGCATCGGCCCGGATAACCGCACCCTGCTGCTCATGGAGCGGCGATCGCTGCCGAGCATCCTTGAGGTCAGCCAGCCCGAGCTCAAGCTCGCAGGTCTTGCCGTCAACCCGAAGACGAACGGCGAGTCCCGAGTGAACTACGTTTCGGGACTCGCCTTCCAGGCGTTGCCCGACGGCAAGGCTCGCAAGGTCACGGGCCTGCCCAAGGAGCCTCAGATTTCCCACGTCGCCTGGTCGCCCGATGGTAAGAAGCTGGCCTTCACCCTCACCCGCGATGCCGGTATCGAGCTTTGGGTGGCGGACGTCGCGACGGCTCGGGCCCAGCGCCACGGAGTCCTTCGCCTCAACGCGGCGGTGGGGATGCCGTTTGCTTGGCTCTCTGATAGCCAAAGCATCCTCTGCCGAGCCGTTCCGGAAAAGCGCGGCGCGGCCCCCAAGGAGCCGGAGGCCCCCGTCGGCCCGATCGTGCAGGAGAACATGGGCGAGAAGGCCCCTGCCCGCACCTATCCGAACTTGCTCAAGGGGCCGTACGATGAGGCCCTCTTCGAGCACTACCTGACGTCTCAGCTGCTCGTGCTCGATGCAACCGGTCGCGCGAAGCCTCTCGGCCAGCCCGGGCTGATGATGGGCGCGCGCCCCTCGCCGGACGGCAAGTACGTGCTCGTCGAGACGGTCCATCGCCCCTACTCCTACCTCGTGCCGCTGGATCGCTTCCCGACTCGGGCCGAGGTCTGGGATCGCGCAGGGCGGCTCGTCCGGCGCGTGGCGGATTTGCCGCTTGCTGAGACCGTACCGATCTCCTTCGACGCCGTCCGCAAGGGACCGCGTGCTCTGGCGTGGCGTCCGGATGCCGATGCTTGCCTCTACTGGGCCGAGGCCCAGGACGGCGGCGATCCGGCCCAGCCGGCACCCGTGCGGGATCGCGTGCTCATGCTCAAGGCGCCCTTCAAGGGTGAGCCGACCCCGTTGGTCGATCTGGCTTACCGCTTCTCGGGAGCCGAGTGGGCGAACGGTCGCCTCGCCTTGGTCTGGGAGCAATGGCGCAAGACGCGCCAGGAGCGCACCTGGGTGCTCTCGCCCGATACCACCGCGGTGCCTCGGAAGCTCTTCGAGCGCTCCTCCGAGGATCGCTACGGCGATCCGGGCAGCCCCATTCGCCAGCGCACGGCGCGCGGCACTTTCGTCATGACCGCCTCTGCCGATGGCAAGAGCCTGCTCTTCAGCGGAGCGGGGGCTTCGCCGAGCGGCAACAAACCCTTCCTGGATCGGCTCGACCTCGAGACCGGCCGCAAGGAGCGTCTCTGGGAGTCCCAGGCGCCCACCTACGCGGTGGTGGCGCATGTTTTCGACGCTTCGGGCAAGCGCCTGCTGATCCGTCGAGAGTCCCCCAGCGAGCCGCCCAACTACGTCCTGCGCGACGGGGCGCAGGAGCATGCGATCACGCACTTCGCCCATCCCACGCCCGAACTGGCCGGCGTCCGAAAGGAACTCATCACCTACAAGCGTGCGGACGGGCTGCCCTTGAGCGGGACCCTCTACTTGCCGTCGAACTACGATCCTGCCAAGCAAGGGCCCCTGCCCATGGTGATGTGGGCTTACCCTCGCGAGTTCAAGAGCGCCGATGCGGCAGGACAGCTCGACCGCTCGCCGTACATGTTCGATCGGATCGCGTACAACTCGCCCCTGGTCTGGCTGGCGCGCGGGTATGCCGTGCTGGACGATCCCAAGCTGCCCATCCTCGGTCAGGGGGAAAACGAGCCCAACGATACCTACGTCGAGCAACTGGTCGCCGGTGCCAAGGCTGCGGTGGACGAGGTCGTGCGGCGCGGGGTGGCGGATCCCCGTCGGATCGCGATTGGCGGCCACTCTTACGGGGCGTTCATGACGGCCAACTTGCTGGCCCACTCGGACCTCTTCGCCGCCGGCATCGCCCGCAGCGGGGCCTATAACCGCACGCTGACGCCCTTCGGCTTCCAGTCCGAAGAACGCACCCTCTGGGAGGCGCCCGACACCTACTTCAAGATGTCGCCCTTCGTGAACGCCAACCGCATCAACGAGCCGCTGCTCTTGATTCACGGCGCGGCCGACTCCAACCCCGGCACCTTCCCCATGCAGAGCGAGCGGTTCTACCAGGCCCTCAAGGGCCTCGGTGCGACGACCCGGCTGGTGCTCCTCCCGCACGAGGAGCATAGCTACCGGGCACGTGAATCCATCCTGCACATGCTCTACGAGACGGATCGTTGGCTCGATCGGTACGTGAAGCATCGCCCAGCTGATACGCCGCGTCGCTGAGCCTCGACAAGGGCGATTGTCACGCGTCAAAAAAAAGGAGGAACCATTGTCAGAGACCACTGCCCCGATCGGGATTTCGCACGTCGGCTTCATCGCCATCAATGTGCGCGACGTCGAGAAGGCCATCGCCTTCTACGGTGAGACGCTCGGCTTCAAAAAGACCACGGATGCCACGATGGGCCCCATGCGCTGGGTCGAGTTCACGCCCCCCGGCAACGCCACGCGCGTGACGCTCCTCAGCGAGGGGAATCCCGCCTTCGAACCCGAGCGGGTCGGCGCCATGATCGCGGCGACCTTCGAGGTCAACGGCTTCGAGGCCACCTGTGCGCAGCTCAAGCAGCGGGGTGTCACCTTCGGGGTGGAGCCGCGGAAGGAGCCGTGGGGTTGGTGGGCTGAGATCCTGGATCCGGACGGCAATACCTTGGGCTTGCACGCCGAGGCGTAAGACTTACCAGCACGATTCGCTGCACATTCAACCGACCTCATCAGACAGAAAGGAAGCCCCATGCCCGTTACGCAGATTGCGTTCGTGATGTACCCCGTTACCGATATGGCGCGCGCCGTGGCCTTTTATCGCGACGTGCTCGGCCTGAAGCCTGAGGGCCTCGCCTCGGAGACCTGGGTGGAGTTCGAGGTCGGCAAAGGCACCTTCGGGGTGGGAAACTTCGAGCAGGTCGGAAAACCCGGCACGGCTCAGTCCTTGTCGCTCGAGGTGGACGATATGGAGGCCTTCCGGGCGATGCTGGCCGAGCGCGGCGTCAAGGCGAGCGAGGCTTTCGAAACGCCGATCTGCTGGATCTCGATGGTGAGCGACCCGGACGGCAACCAGATCTGGCTGCACCAGGCAAAGCACGCCTAAATCGCCAACCAAGACGTCCCTGCCCGCCGAAGCGGGCAGGGACGCAACATCGCGCCAGCGGCTGTCGCTATTGCGCCTTGAGAGGGGAGCGGATTTAGACGGGGATCCGCTTCTCCTCGATGTCGTAGATGTCGAACCAGCGATAGATCCGCTGCCAGCTCTGGGGCGGCAGGTTCTCTTGGACATAGTCCTCCATGTGGAGGACGAGCCGATCGTCTAGCTCGCTGAGCCGCTTTTCGCGCCAGCCGTTGCTCCAGCGCACGATGTCGATCCGATCCCGCTTGACGGCCACCTCCTGGATCCAGTCGGCGACCTCGTCGTCGGAGGCGCCGGTGGCGACGAACGCCTTGAAGGCCTCGGCCGATATGCCCGCGAAGTCGAGAAAGAGGCGGCTGAGCGGGCAATCGTAATGATACTCGCCCTGCCATCCGGCAATCTCCGCGCGGCACTTGTCCAGGGCGCGGGCTGCGATCGCGTAATCCGCAAGCGGCTCGGCTGGACTACGGGGGAAATCCGTTCGCAGGTCCTTGGCTAAGCGCTTCACTTGATCTAGGTTCATCGTGGTGGCGGCCATGGCGCTGACCCTCCTTTGCGCATCATCGGGCGATTTTCACGTCTGTCGCGAAGGTTATGCCGGTTCCGGCACCAAGTCAAACTGAGCCCATCGTCCTCATCACCCGCTTGCCGCGTGGCAAGCGGGTATCAGACGACCCTTGCGCGAGGGGCGTGGTAAAAATCCGGCGACTCTCCACGTGGTCTTCCGCGAGGCCCCGGCCGAGAATGGGGGGACGGGAGTGGGTGCGATGGCCACGCGCAAACCTACGGGCCACGGAAAATGGTGGGTGCTCTTTTCTGTCGGCATCAGCACCTTCATGTCGGCGCTCGATGGGAGCGTCGTGAACACGATCCTGCCCGTGGTGAGCCGCACCTACCAGAGCCCCATTGCTCAGGTCGAGTGGGCGGTGACGATTTACCTCCTGGTCATCAGCGCGCTGTTGCTCGGTTTCGGACGGCTCGGTGACCTGCTCGGGCACAAACCCATTTACCTGACGGGCTGCACCTGCTTCGTGATCGGCTCGGCGCTGTGCGGCGCTTCGCCATCACTCCATTGGCTGGTGTTGTTTCGAGCGCTGCAAGCGATCGGGGCCGCCATGCTCTTTGCAAACTCGCCGGCCATCTTGACCTTGAGCTTCCCGGAGCATGAGCGGGGGCGTGCCTTGGGGCTTCAGGCCACCATGACCTATCTGGGGCTGAGCGTGGGGCCCGCCCTGGGCGGATGGCTCACGGACCAGTTCAGCTGGCGCGCCGTCTTCTACATCAACGTGCCGGTGGGGGCGCTGGCCTTGCTCTTCGGCTTCCACTTCATTCCGCGCCCGCGGCCCGTTGCGCAGATGCCGCGCTTCGATTGGCTCGGCGCGATCGCCTTCGCGGTCGGCCTCTGCGCCTTGCTGCTCAGCTTCAACCGAGGCCCCACCCTGGGCTGGAGCTCACCTCTCACCTTGGGCCTGTTCGCCGTGGCCTTCGTCGTGCTCGGGCTCTTTTTGGCCATCGAGCATGCCTGCAAGGATCCCATGTTGAAGCTCACGCTCTTCCACGATCGGCAATTCGCAGCGGCGAGCGCCAGTGCCGTCTTCAACTACATCGCCGTCTCGGGGACGCTTTTCCTGCTGCCCTTCTACCTGATCCAGGGGCGCAGCTTCAGCCCGGAGCATGCGGGGCTCATCCTCACCACGCAGTCCCTCACGATGGCGCTCGTCGCGCCCCTGAGCGGCGCCCTCTCCGACCGTATCGGCACGCGTCTGCCCGCGGTCGTGGGGATGCTCCTCTTGGCGAGCGGCTTGTTCTTGCTGTCGCGCCTGGGCGCGACGACCCCGCAAGCGAACATCCTGGTGGGCTTGGCGGTGGTCGGCCTCGGGACGGGGATCTTCATCTCGCCCAACAACAGCAGCCTCATGGGGGCCGCCCCCAAGGCCGACCAGGGCCTTGCCGGCGGTGTGCTCGCCACTGCCCGGAACGTGGGGATGGTGCTCGGCGTCGGCCTGGCCGGGGCCGTCTTCTCCACGGTCCTCGGCACGCCCCAGGCCGCAAGCTCCAGTGTCGCCCTCTCTCGCGCCGTCGATGCCGGGTTATCGGTGCTCGCGGCGGTCGCTCTCTTGGGTTGCCTGACGTCCGCCATACGCCGGTCGTAGCACGGGGTACGCGCACGGGCGAGATGAGGCCAGGTGCCGAGTGCCCCATGGTCCCGGGACGCGAGTGATTGAACGCTTGTTGCCAGCTCCGCCGCCGATTCTTACACTCGGGCGCATGGACGAGGCAGAACGCAAACTCAACTGGTACGGCCTGCTCTTGCTCATTCCGGCGCTGGCCTTCCTCGGGGCGCTCGCGATGGACCTGACCTACGCCGTGACCCAAAACGGCGCCTGGTTCGGTATCGCGGGCTGGCTCATCGCCCTGGGGTTGGTGGGCGGGGTGCTCGCGGCCCTGCCCGGGCTCGATTACTTCGTCCACACCGTGCCCCGCACGACGTCGGCCGCGAGCAAGCTCGCCACGGCCCACATGGCACTCAGCGTGGCAGTCTTGGTGCTCTTTGGGCTGAACCTCGCCTTGCGCCAGTATGGCGCGAGTACCGCCTGGGCGCGCTGGCTCGCCGTCTACCTGACGGTGTTCGGGAACCTGGAGATGGGGGTCTCACTGGTGCTCGCCCTGCGCTTGCGCGCATACCACCGCAGCGCGCGCAAAAGCCGCCTGCACGTCACCATGAGCCCTTACGATCGGGTGCGCCCTCGCAAGTAGCGACGTCAGGGCTTACGAGCCGGGGCCCCCGTCCAAGACGCGGGCCAGCAGGCTGCGGTACGCTCGCGCGGCGCTGTCCGGCCGCATCAGCAGATCGCCACCCGGGCCGAAGGTGACGTATTTGGGCTCTTGGCTGGCGATGATTGTGCGGTCCTCGTCGAGGACCTTCCGGTTGTAGCGGTTGAAGAGGGGCGTCAGCAACCTGGAGCGCGCGAAGCGCCGCAGGCCGAGGATGTAGACCCGGGTCTCCGTCGCACCGACCGGGACGCCCCACATGTAGTGGATCATCTGTGCCGAGATCGTAAGCCGGTGGACGTTTGGCAGCCGGAACGTCAGCAGCCCGTCCTCGAGGTCGAACCCGTCCGGCAGCTCGGTCACCTTCGGCACGTGGGGGCTGCGTTTCTTGGCGAAGCGGCCGATGGTGCGGGCATGGACGTAGGGAAGGTGCACCATGTCGAGCATGTTCTCGGCGAAGCGCGTGAAATTGGTGTCCCATCGATCCTCGATGAGGCCGTAGGCCCAGCCGGGCTCGCGCAACTCGGGCGGGACCGGGTCGCCTTGGGGGACGGCGTCCGGGACCTGGGTCATGTACACCCAGACGAGGCCGCCCGCCTCGATGGTGTGGTAGCGGGGAATGCGCAGGTTCTGAAGAGTGGGGGCTGCCTCGCCGAGGGCAGGAATCTCGAGGCAGCGCCCCTCTTCGTCGAAGCGCCACCCATGGAACGGGCAGGTCACGCAGCCGTCGCGCACGTGACCGAGCGAGAGCGAGGCCCCCAGGTGGGGGCAGCGATCGCGGAGCGCCACGACGCCGCCCGCTTTGTTGCGGTAGAGGACCAGGCGCGTATCCAAGAGGGTGGCGGCAAAGGGCTTGTGGGCCTTGACCTGATGCGAGCGAGCGGCGATGTACCAGTGGTTCCAGAGGTAGTACGGCGGCGTCGGCATGGGGCCCTCCTAGCGACCGAGTTCGCTGCGTAGCGCTGCCTCGAGATCGGGATGGTGGAACTTGAAGCCGCTGGCTTCGAGCTTCGTGGGCTGCACCCGTGCGCCTTCGAGCAGCAAGGCGTCGCCCAGCTCGCCGAACACCAGCCGGACCACCGGGGCCGGCAGCGGGAAGAGGGTCGGTCGGCCGAGCACCTTCCCGAGGGTGCGGGTGAAGGCCGCGTTGGTCACGGGCTGGGGGGCGGTGGCGTTGACGGGGCCTTCGAGCGACTCGGTGAAGAGCGCATGGTGGAAGGCCCCGATGAGGTCGTCGAACCCGATCCAGCTCATCCACTGCCGGCCGCTGCCGATGACCCCGCCGACCCCCATGACGAAGGGCAGCAGCATCTGGGCGAGGGCGCCCCCACCGGGAGAGAGCACGATGCCGGTCCGCAGGTGGACGACCCGGATGCCCGCCTCTCGGGCGGGATCCGCGGCGGCTTCCCAGGCCTGGCAGACCTCGGACAAGAAGCCGGTGCCCGGTTTGCTGGCTTCGGTGAGCACCTCCTCGCCGCGATCGCCGTAGAAGCCGATCGCCGAGGCGCAGACCAGCACGCGGGGCGGCCGGCGCAGCTTGGCGAGGCCCTCGGCAAGCAATCGCGTCCCCTGGACGCGGCTGTCGCGGATCGCCGCCTTGCGCTCGGGCGTCCAGCGTCCGCCCGCGATGCTCTCGCCTGCCAGGTGGATCACCGCGTCGACCCCTTCGAGCTTGTCGAGGTCCAGCGCGCCTGTCGCCGGGTTCCAGTGGATCTCACGCTCGCCCGCCGTGCGCCGCACGAGGGGCCGGACGTCATGCCCGCCGCTCGTGAGGAAGGCTGCCAGCTGCGTGCTGACGAAGCCCGAGGCGCCCGTGATCGCGATCCGCTGGGGGCCCAGCTGCGCGAAGGCTTCGTGGCGCGCGAGGTCGTGGCGGGTGCGTTCGTGCCGGAAGCCGAACATGCGCGTCAGCTCGCGCGCGATGGTGGGACCCATGACGGTCTGTCCGAGACTGGCGAAAGGCACGCGGTACATGATCTCGTCCTTTAACACGCACCGGTGGTCGCCCTGCGGGGTGAAGGCATGCAGGTGATCCCACGCGGCGAAGGGGCCTTCAAGCTGGAGGTCGCGGAACTGGCGGTTCGCCTGGTAATCCCGGTGCTCGGCCACCCAGCGCCGCTTGATAAGACCGAGCGAGAGCTCCATGACCAGCCGATCGCCGTCTTGGATGCTGCCGTGGCGCTCGATGAGGCGTACCCGCATCCAGGGGGGGATCAGCCGCTCGAAAGCCCCCTTGCGGGCATGCCAGGCGAACGCGGTGGCTGTCGGAACCTCGAGCGTGGTGCTCGCTTCGAACCTGGGCATGACGCCTCCCTTTTCTCCACGTGCCCGGAGTCTAAAGATCGTGGACGGCGTTGTCAATATCTTGTCCATTACAAGCATTTGACAAGCGCTGCGCCCTCGGGTATGAAGGACCCAGGAGGCGCCCATGAAAGATCCCGGCAAGTACCAGATCAAGGCCGTTTGCCGCCTGACGGGGCTCAGCCCCGACGTCATCCGTGCCTGGGAGCGGCGGTATGCCGCGATCGCCCCGGTTCGCGCCGAACGCAACCTCCGCCTGTACAGCGAGGGCGACGTGGCGCGTCTCCTGTTGCTCAAGCAAGCGACGGCCGCAGGTCATGCCATTGGCCGGATCGCCTCCCTTTCGGACGCGGATCTCTCGGACCTCGTCGCCACCCCCGAGCCCCTGCCTGTCCAGCCTCAAGGCGTGCTCGCCCAGCGGATCATCGACGCGGTCGATCGGCTCGATTACCTGGCGGCCGATGAAGCGCTGGGGCATGCGGCTCTCGTCCTTCCCCCTGTTCAGCTGATTCACGAGGTCGTGCTGCCGCTCTTGGAGCACGTCGGGAGCCGGTGGTCGCACCGGTCGCTCGGGATTGCCGCCGAGCACCTGGCCACCTCGCTCTTGAGAAGCCTGCTCGGGACGATCCTGCGGACGCGGCATCTCGATCGCCGCCACGCCCCGGTCTTGCTCGGGACCCTGCCCGGTGAATTGCACGAGATGGGCCTGCTCGTGGTGGCCTTGATGGTCGCCTCTTGCGGGGTGCCCGTGTGCTACCTGGGGCCGAACCTGCCCCCATCCGAGCTCGCGCTTGCCGCCAAGCGGATCGGGGCCTTTGCCGTCGGGATCAGCCTCGTCACGCATCCCGACGACGCCCGCCTTTCCGCGCTCGAAACGCTGGCGGGCGCGCTGGAGCCCGGAACGAGGCTTTGGCTGGGAGGCCAGGGAATCTCCACGCTTCCCGCCCGTGCCCTGCCGCGCCAGGCGATCGTCCTGCCGACGCTCTTGGAGGTCGAACGGCACTTGAAGGTGGCAAGCCTCGGCTAGTAGGCCGGCAGGGCGCCTTTTGGCCCGCGCGTCTTCGATCGATTATACTGAGAAGGCATGCTCGTTAGTTTGTCCAGAGGTGTCTATGCGCACGAAATTCTGGCCTCTGCTTTCGATCGTCGCCTTGCTATCGGCGTGCCTTCCTCTCGTCCGCCAAGAACGCCTCATCCAGGCGGACCAAGGCCAGCCCGCGCCCCCTCGGGCCTTGATCGTGAACGCGGATGATCTGGGGATGAGCGACGGCGTCACGGCAGGCATCGTGCAGGCGTGGCGCGAGGGGGTGGTGACCTCCTCGTCGGCGCTGGTCAACGTCGAGGGGGCCGAGGCGCGGCTCGCCCAGGTCCGCCGAGAGCACCCGGGCCTGCCCATCGGCCTGCACCTGAACGTCACGACCGGCCGCCCCGTCTTGCCGCCGAGCGAGGTGCCCACCTTGGTCGATGCCCGCGGACAGTTCTATTCTCGCGACGCGCTCATGGAGCGCGCGCCGGATGTCTCGCTCATAGAGCTAAAGGCCGAGCTTCGCGCCCAGGGCGAGCGGCTGCGATCGCTCGGGGTGCGCTTCGATCACCTGGACTACCACGAAGGCATCATGTTCCTCTACACGCCCTTCTACGGGGTCGTGCGCGAGCTGGCCCGAGAGTGGAAGGTGCCCGTCCGGCATCCGGTCCCCGAGACGGTCTACGGGCGCGTTTCCTTTGCCGGCGGGGGCGGCAATTCCGGGATGATGTGGAGGATGATCGCCTTCGGCATCCTGCATCCCATCAAGGCCTGGCGCATGATGCCCTACATGACCCCGGACGCCTTCAAGCGGCAGGCGACCTTGCTGGTCGAAGAGGGCATCGCAAGTCCCGTCAGCTTCGTCGACGGCTTCTTCGGGGTGGCCAGCGTCGAGAACTTCGTGGGCATGCTGCCGCAGCTTCCGCCCGGGGTGAACGAGGTGGCCGTCCACCCCGGCTACGTGGACGAGCAACTGGAGCATTTGGGCGGCGGCTACGTCAGACAGCGGGAGATCGAGCTTGCCGTCGTGCGCGATCAAGGTGTGAGGCGGGCGATCGAGGCGCAAGGCGTTCGCTTGGTGGACTTCGCCGCTCTTCGGGCGCGGCCTTCGCGCCCTGATTGATTCGAGACGCCTGCCTCAGGGGGTGGGCGAGAGGATGCCGACGCGCTTGCGGGAGCAGGAAGCATCGGGCAGGGCGTCGATCATCCAGCGGGCCAGCGCCTCCATGCTCACCTTGAGGGGCCCTTCGGGCAGATAATCGGCCTGGACCGAGAGGAGTGCCTCGCGGTCGCCCTCCACCAGCTCCGGCGGGCAGACGAGGGTCCAGTCGAGCGCCGAGGCTTCGAGGTGCTCCCATGCCTTGAGGTGGGCCTGGGAACCGGCCCGAAACGCCTCGGGATACCCGGCGCGCTCGAAGCGCAGGCGCGAGGCGTCGAGCTGCAGGATTCCCGCAGAGGCGAGGGCCACGATGCGTTGGATCCCCGCCCCCTCCATGGCTGCGATCAGGTTCGCCATGCCAACGGACAGAAGATCCGGCGCCTCGGCCGCGCGGCGATGGCCGAGCGTCGAGATTACTGCGTCGTGGCCCTGCACCGCCTCGGCGAGGGCGGCCTGGTCCCGGACGTTCACGGACACGCGCTGCAGCCCGGGGTGCGCAAGGTCGATGGCTTCAGGCGAGCGCGACAGGATCGTGACCGTGTGGTTGCGGCTCAGCGCTTCCATGACGACGCGACGGCCCAGGCGGCCCGTTCCCCCGGTGACGATGAGGCGCATCGATGAGTCTCCGTTTCATGCGCAAAATGGGACGAACAGGACGGGGGCATCCCCGTCCTGTTCGTGAGCATAGCAGGTTCGCGCCGAAGCGTGCGTTATGCCTTCAGGGCTTCGAGCCTCGCGAGCGCCCGGGGGAAGAGGATGTTGTTCTCCTTGTGGATGTGGGTGAAGGTGTCGCTTTCGAGCTCGGCGAGCCCCGCGAAGAGCGCGCGGTAGGAGTTGCAGGCATCGTCGGGGGCCGTGAACCCGCCGCTCAGCTCGCGCATGCGCTCAAGGTCGTGGCCGGCGCCGTCGTGCTCGGCTTCCATCGCCCGGATGGGATGCTGGACGGGGAAGCCCGCGTCCCCGTGAGCCAGCCGAATGAGCGCCGGGAAGAGGATCTGCTCCTCTTTCACCAGGTGCTCGGCCATTTCGGCATGGAAAGCCTGGTAGACCTGGTTCAGCTCGACGAGCTCCGGGTGGCGATCGCCGTGGACGTTCGCGACCTTGAGCGAGAGCGCCGCCAGGCGCGGCATCGCCTCGTGCAGGTAGGCGTGGTGCGTCTCGACGAGGTGCTCGACGAGCGTGTCGAGCGGGGTGTCGGCCCAGTCGAGCTCGGGGGGGACGGCCTGGTCCATGGCCGCCTGGATCTCATCGAGCAAGGCCTGGGCGTCCAGCCCTTTCCTGGCGCAGACGGCCTGGACGCTGAGCTTGCCGCCGCAGCAGTAATCGATGCCGTGCGTTTCGAAGACTTTCGCCAGGAGGGGGTGGGCCGTCACGATCTGGCCGACGGGGGTTTCGAGAGTGGGAGTCATGCGGGGTCTCCTTCCGTGAGGCGGCGCGTGAGGGCCGTAGGTTGGCCCTGGTCGAGGCCAGCATATCCTCGCGATCGCACCCCCTCAATGAGATGCCTCATAAGTGGCTTTTGACGCTCCATTCGCCCGTGGGTATGATGGCCTGAACGACTGAGGAAGGGATTGCCCGTGGCCCAACAAGACGCCGTGCTCCTCGAAGCGAAGGCAGCGCTCGAAGCAGGAGACGATGTGCAGGCGGAAGCCCTGCTCGCGGGGCGAACCGATCGCCGTGCCACGCTCTTGCGGGCGAGTATCCGTTGCGGCCGTGGCGAGCACCTGGAGGCGGTGCGCCTCCTGAAGACCGTCATCGCCGAGAAAGAGACCGCCCAGGCCTACTATCGCCTCGGGATGTGCTGGGAGCACCTCGGCCAGTGGGACGGCGCCGAGAAGGCGCTGCGCCGGGCCGTCCTGCTCGATCCGCGTCACACCGACGCTTTCATCCGCCTCGGGACGGCCCTTTACCAGCTGGATCGCTCTCATGAGGCCATGCGGGCCTACGAGCAGGCGCTCGTGAACGATCCCAAGGCCCTGCTCGCGCGTTACCAGCTCGCGCAGCTCTGCACCGAGGCAGGGGACTTCAAGCGGGCGCTCACCCAGCTCCACGTGCTGCAAGGACTCAAGCCCGATTACGACCGCACCCGGCGCTTGCAAGCGGCCATCTTCCTCAAGCTCGGGGACCATCGCCAGGCCCTGGTCGAGCTCTGCTGGCTCGCGGAGAAGGGCCATGCGGATGCCTGGTGCTTCGGCGCCATGGGCCGGGCGTACCGGGCGATCGGCGAGAAGCTTCAAGCCCTCAGGGCCTACGAGTTCGCCCTGCGCCTGGAGCCTTCCCTGGACGAGGAGACGCTAGAGGCGGCCTCGCTCAACGAGGAGCTCGAGCAGTACGAGGCGGCACTCGCGCTCTATCGCGCCCTCGTGAGCGATCCCCAGTGGGGCGAGCGCGCGCGAGCGGCCGTCAAGCGCCTGGAGCGCCGCCTGGCCACTCTTGCCCCCGACGCGACGCCCACCGAGCTTGCGCCGTTCGAGGGCTTCGAGCCGCCCCCCACCCAGCAGCCCGAGACCAAGCCCCTGGGCAAGGCGCCCGGCCTTCGCACCGTGCCGCTTGCGCCTGCCGAGGAGCCCGACGTCGAGGAGGACCTGCTTGCGATCGTCAAGCGCAACCTCGGCGAGATCGCAGACGGGCGGCTGGATGCCGTGCGCAGGCTCGGCGAGGAGGTGCTTTCGCGCCTGCCCCTCGAAGGCTTGAAGCAACGCCTGCCCAAGGAGCTCGCCAGGCTCCAGGAGCTCAAGCAGCGCTTCCAGCGCCGCGAGGGCGATCGCTGAGGGTTGATTTAACGAAAGAAAAACAAACTCCAAACAGGGTATTAAGAAGCGAGCGGCTGGATGCGTGGATAACTCCCTGAGCGCGTTCGTCTCCAGGAGGTAGCCATGACCATTCGCCAACTCAACCATACCGGCTCGTTCGCCTGGCAGCAGGCCAAGCAGCGCCCTGCGATCGCTGATCCGGTCCCCAACTGGCGGCAGCACATCACCTCGCACCAGGGGCACCGCGCCAACCCGTTCAGCGGGCGCGGGGGCGAGTCCCACCTCGGCCTCGACGTGGCGGTCCCCCAGGGCACGCCCATCCAGGCGGCCAAACCGGGCAAGGTGGTCTTCGCCGGTGAGCAGGGCGGCTACGGCAACCTGGTCGTGCTCAAGCACGACGACGGGACCTTCACCAAGTACGCGCACCAGAGCAAGATCAACGTCACGGAGGGCCAGGACGTGCAGGCCGGGGACGTGATCGGGGCCGTCGGCAGCACCGGCCGCTCCACGGGCCCGCACCTTCACTTCGAGGTCCGCAAGGGATCGCCCGACGGCGAGGTCCTCGACCCTGTCGCCTACCTGGAAGGCGCCGAGAAGGTCACCGCCCACGCGCCCGAGGGTGGCTACAACCCGGCGGGCGACTCGCGCGGCGCCTCGACGGGCGGCGGCATCGCGAGCACCCTGGATCTGCCCTCAAGCGGTGGCGGCGCAAGCAGCTCAGGTGGTGTGTCGAGTGGCGGCGCCGTGGGCTCGCCCGGTTTCAGCGGCAACCTCGGCGGCATCAGCGCGGGCGGGCTCGACGGCCTGTGGGATCAGCTCGCCAAGTACGGCATCGACCAGGAGTGGATGCGCAAGCTACTCGAAGAGCTGGGCATCCCCGCCTCCGAGATGGAGAAGATGATGACCCTGGTCTTGGGGGTCATCAAACAGGAATCGGGCGGCAACCAGGGCGCGCGCTCGCCGGTCGGCGCGACCGGCCTCATGCAGCTGATGCCCGCGACCGCCCAGGGCCTCGGGGTCAACCCGAACGACCCCAAGGACAACGTGCGCGGCGGGGTCACCTACCTCATGCAGCAGCTCAAGGCCTTCGGCAACGACGTGCCCAAGGCGCTCGCCGCCTACAATGCCGGCCCCGGCAACGTGCAGAAGTACGGCGGGATCCCCCCCTTCGCCGAGACGCAGAAGTACGTGCAGAACATCACGCGGAGCGTCGGCCTGGCCTGAGACCCGCAAACGCTCGAAGCCCCGCCCATCTGGGCGGGGCTTCGAGCGTTTGGCCTCAGTCCGCCACGGCTTGCCGGGCGTCCGAAACGAGCGAGGGCCAGAGATCGATCATCGCGCTCTCGAACTCGGCCAGGAACCGCGCGAGGAACGACCCGTCGGCCATGGCCTCGGCCGAGAAGGGGTTCATGATGGTGGTGCGCAGCACGGTGACGCTGCCCTCCGGCGCGAGCGCGGCGACCAGGTCGCTGCCGAGCCTTGCTTCGAGGCCATGGCGATAGGCGTTGATGCCGAGGTCCGTCTTGGAGAGGACGAACTCGTGGCTGAACACCCGGCGCTCGATGTCGATGGCGAAGCGCTTGTAGAGCGCCTCGTTGAAGCGGTTCAGCTCGGCGCCCGAGCACGCCTCGGGCGGCAACGCGAGGAAGGTGACGACGTTCAGGTCGGGGGCGTTGAGTGGCACGATCCGGTAGCCGTGCCGGGACTCGAAGGCCCTCAGGCCCTCGTAGAGCTGGTGGGCGCATTCCACGCTCTTGCTGATCAAGCTGCCGTAACCGGTGGTGTCGAGGGGCAGGACCCGGTGGCTGAGCCAGACGGCCGCGGCCGCGGCCCCCGGCTTCGAGCCTTCGAGGATGTACTTGCCGATGGTCGTCGGCGAGGTGACGGGCGTCTCGTGGAAGACGTAGGGGGCGCTGACCGAGAGGAACTCGCGGATCCGCGAATCCCGGAACACCACCGCGCCGGCCGGGTAGGGGATGTAGCCCAGCTTGTGGGGGTCGATGGTGATGGAGTCGGTCTCTTCGAGGGCCTTGAAGCTCGCGAACAGCTCAGGAGTGTCGCCCTCGTCCACCCATTCGCCCTGCGGGCTGCGGAACATGGCCGCGGCGTAGCCGCCGTAGGCCCCGTCGATGTGGCAGTAGCAGTGCAGGCCCTGCTCTTCGGCGATCGCGCGCACGGCAAGGAGCCGGTCGAGCGCATCCACCGAGCCGGTCTCGGTCGAGCCCAGCACCGAGATCAGGGCGAGGACGGGCACCTGCCGCTTGCTCAGGTCGTCGAGCACCGCTCCCAGCCCCGCCGGGTCGATGCGGTAGGCCTCGTCCAGCGGCAATTCGAGCAGTTGTCCCTGCCCGAGCCCCAGGAGGTTGGCGGTCTTGACCCAGGAGTAGTGCTTGGTGCCCGGCACCAGCATGACCGGGGCGGGCAAGGGAGCGCCGTAGGCCGTCTCGAAGTGGCGGTGGAACTGCAGGTAACCCTGGTTTCCGATCACGGTGGCTTCGAGCAGGGCCGCCGCCTCCGGGTCTTGCGCGAGCGCGTCGCGCAAATCCAGGATGCTCGACGTCCTGAGGTTCATCAGCTGCCATGGGGTCAGCTGCCCCAGGCGGGCCTCCTGGCCGTTGGCGAGGACGACCGCCGGGCCCTCGATCCCCAGCTCGTTGACGACGAGCCACGCGGCGGCCGGGAAGTACTTCACGGCGCGAACGGCCCAGAGCGCTTCCAGGTTGGCGACGGAGCCGCCGGAGGCCAGGTGCCCCCAGGTGTCGGAGCCGTAGCCCACCAGATTGCCGAGCTGGCGCCCGACGTCCAGCTCCAGCTGGGTGGTGACCGGCGAGGCCTCGCCCGAGACGTTGTTGGGGTTGTACAGCATGGCGGCGAAGTAGCCGACCAGCGAGGCCATCGTCACGTCGCTCGTCATGTGCGCCAGGTAGCGCGGGCTGAAGAGGGGAGCGCCCTGCTTGAGCCGCGACAAGAGGGAGTAGAGCTCCTGGCGCAGGCGGATCAGCGAGTCGTCGAAGGCGGGGGTGCCGCGATCGCTCTGGCGAATGCTCGGCGCGTCCTCCGGGTGGAAGTTGCGGCGCCAGAAGACGTGGTCGCGCAGGGCTTCGAGCATGAAGCTTTCGAGGATGTCCGCGTTCTCGGCGGCGGGACCGAGGAATAAGGAACCGATAGGCAGGGCCATATCAAACGATCTCCCGGGTATTGGCTGGTGCAAATACGCTGAGCGTACCCATCGAACGGCGCGCGCTCAATGAGGTGCCTCATTCTGCAGAGGATACCGCCACGCCAAGGCCTTCGACGTCCGTAAGTTCCACCGTATGTCCGTGCTTGCCTCGGTGCTCGTCGGGGCATAATGAAACGAACGTGCCATTCATCGACGAAAGGATTGCATCACGTGAGGATCTCCAAGTTTCTGCTGGCGGGCCTCCTGGGCCTTGGGGCCATCCAGGCCCCTTCGCCCGTTTCGGCCATGCAGGTCGCTCAGCGCGAGAACGCCCTTCATCGCCTGTTCGCATCCGAGTGGGACTACGCCATGGCTCAGGATCCGCTCTGGGCCTCGTCGCTCGGTGATTACCGCTTCAACGATCGCTGGCGGGACCTGAGCCCGGCGGCCAGGACCGGCCGCGCGCGCCACTACGCGGACACGCTCAAGCGCCTCTCGGCCATCGACCGCAGCAAGCTTTCGAGCGACGACCAGCTCAACTACGACCTCTTCCAGCGCGAGATTTCGCTGCTCGCCGAAGAGGCGGCCCTCGGCGCGGATCGGATGCCGCTGAGCCACAAGGAAGGCATCCACATCGCCCACGACGTGGTGGACTTCCTGCGCTTCGAGACGGTCAAGGACTACGAGGACTGGATCGCCCGGATGCGCACCTTCCCGCGGTACATGGACCAAACCCTTGCCCTGATGCGCGAAGGCAAGGCAGCGGGCCTCCTGCCGCCCCGGGCGATCCTGAGCCGGATTCCCTCCCAGCTCAAGCTCCAGATGCCCGCCAACCCTGAGGACAGCCCCTTCTACAAGCCCTTCGCCAAGATGGCCGCGGGCATCCCCGCCGCCGAGCAGGAGCGCCTGCGCGCCCAGGCGCGCGAGGCCATCACGGCCCAGGTCATCCCCGCCTTCCACGCGTTCGACGTCTACTTCTCGGGCGAGTACCTGCCCGCGAGTCCCGAGAAGGTGGGCCTGCGCAACCTTCCGAACGGCGAGAAGCTTTACGCCTTCTACGCGCGCTACTACACCAGCACCGAGCTGTCCCCCTCGGCCATCCATCGCCTGGGGCTCTCCGAGGTCGCCCGCATCCGGCGCGAGATGGAAGGGGTCATGGCCCAGGTCGGCTTCAAGGGCACCCTGAACGCCTTCTTCGCCCATCTCAAGGATCAGAAGCAGTACTTCCGCGCCGACGCGGACGCGCTCCTGATGGAGTACCGCGCCCTCTCGCGCCGGATCGACCCGCTCTTGCCCAAGCTCTTCAAGAACCTGCCGCGTGCCCCGTACGCGGTCGAGGCGGTGCCGGCCGAGCTTGCGCCCAACTCGAGCGCGGCCTACTACATGGGACCGGCCGCCGACGGCTCGCGCCCCGGTACCTTTTACGTGAACCTGTACCGCTCGGAAGAGCGTCCCACCTACGAGATGACCCCGCTCGCCCTCCACGAGACCGTGCCGGGCCACCACCTCCAGATTGCGCTGGCTCAGGAGCAGAGCGAGCTGCCCGCGTTCCGCCGCTACGGCGGTTACACGGCCTTCATCGAGGGCTGGGGGCTGTACTCCGAGTCGCTCGGTCACGAGCTGGGCCTTTTCGAGGATCCCTACGTCCGGTTCGGCAAGCTGAACATGGAGATGCGCCGCGCCCTGCGCCTGGTGCTCGACACCGGCCTGCACCACGAAGGCTGGGATCGCCAGAAGGCCATCAAGTTCTTCCTCGAAAACGCGGCCAAGACCGAGCTCGAAGCGACCAACGAGGTGGACCGCTACCTGGGCAAGCCCGGCCAGGCCCTTTCGTACAAGGTGGGCGAGCTGAAGATCCAGGAGCTGCGGGCACGGGCAAGCGCCAAGCTCGGCAGCAAGTTTGATATCCGCGAGTTCCACGACGTGATCCTGCGCCAGGGAGCCCTGCCGCTGGACGTTCTCGAGAAGCGCGTCGACGCCTGGATCCAGGCGAGCAAGAAGTAACGGACCCGAACAGCAACTAGACGCAAAGCGGGCGTTGATCCCAAGAAGGGGATCAACGCCCGCTTTGCTTCTGATGCGGAATAAAACCTTATATTTGATGTTCTTGTATTTAGTGGGGATAGTGTCCGACATCTGAGATGTTTGGCTTAATTCCTGGATTAGTGGCGGATCTATGGTCGATTTCTCTTATTCTTAGGGGGTTAGCCCCCTTCTTTTAATCGCATAGTGTTGTGGATAATATGCTCGGGTACATGCTTAATTACCGAATAACTGCCCGTGTTAAGCGGTTGTTTTGATTTGATTGGCTATGTTCCTGGAATGTGGAATGCGGTTGGAAGAAGGCGCGGTAACGCGCTTTTTGCTGCCTGAATGAGCGAGGTTTGGTACGAAATGAGCGCCTCAGCGGCTAGAAGGCTCATCGTCGCCTTGCACACGCGCTTTCTGCGCGTTTGCCTGATCGTGCTCTGTCTCGTCGCTCAGACTGCTTGCTTTTTTCCGGTCGCGGCGCCGCGCGCACTCGGCGGCAACGGCGAGACTTCCGCCACCACGAATAGCGTGCCCCCTCTCTCGGGCCGAATCGCCTTTTCGCGCGGGTATGGCACCCAGGCCGACCTGGAGGACGTGGCGGTCGGAGCGACCGTCTCGCTCATCAACACGGGGACCAACCAGACGGACGCGACGAGCGTGACGGACGAGAAGGGGCGCTTCGTGCTCAGCTTCGGGAGCAAGTTCAAGCCCGAACGCACCGCGCTCTACTACCTGGAGGCCTCCAAGGGCCTGGGGGGCAACCTGCCCGGCAACAACGCCGCGCGCGTCAGGACCCTCGTCAAGTTTTCCGGTGGCTGGACCAGCCTGACCAACGCGACACCCGGGGGCGGGATCGTCCTGGATCCCGTGACGACGGCCGTCTCGATCGGCGCAGCCCTGCGCAACGGCAACCCGGCGCGCTTCGATTTCGCCACCTTGATCGGAGCGGTGACCCCAGGCCTGCCGAGTCGCTACGCTCCGGTCTCGGGTCTCTCGGAGGCGGACTGCACGGCCATCCTGGTGCTGGTCGAGCAGGCCCTCGGCCTCGATCGGGATCCGACGGCAGGGGTTGCGCTCGAGCTCGATGAGTGGGTCGAGGCCACCCAGAACAACGCGCGCCTCTTCGTCTCGGCGCTCACGCCGAGCAGCGGCAGCGTCAACACGGACGTCACGGTCACCGGCACGGGCTTCAGCCCGACCCCTTCCAACAACGTGCTCAGGTTCAACGGGACACCGGCCGGTGTGGTCGCTTCGAGCGCAACGAGCATGCGTACCTCCGTGCCCGCCGGTGCCACCTCGGGACAGACCAGCGTGCAAGTGGGCGCGCGGCTGCAACTGGGCCCGATCTTTTCGGTCGAGGTGCGTCCTGCTTCCTTCATCCCCACGAGCGGCAGCGCCGGGACTGTCGTGACCATCACCGGCACGGGCTTCGACACGGGGATTCTCGCCAACAATGCGGTGACCTTCAGCGGGGTGGCGGCGACCGTCACTTCGGCGACGGCGACGAGCCTCACCGCCACCGTGCCGACGGCTGCGGTGAGCGGCCCGATCGCCGTCTCGGTCAACGGCAATGCGCAAACGATCGACGGTAACTTCACGGTGCCCGTCAGCGTCGCGAGCTTCGCGCCGGCCTCAGGGGGGCCCGGGCAAACCGTGGTGCTCACGGGTGCGGGCTTCAGCAGCACGCCGGCCGATAACCTCGTCACCTTCAACGGCGTCGCGGCGACGGTCGTCAGCGCCACCCCGACGAGCCTGCAGGTCCAGGTCCCCGTGGGGGCGACGTCTGGGCCTGTCTCGGTGATGGTCAAGGGCCAGCGAGGCACGACTGCGGCCTCGTTCCTGGTGGGAGCCGCCCTGCGTGCCAACGCGGTGATCCAGACGATCGCCGGCTCGAGCCCCTTGGCGCCGCCGCCTGGGGTCAAGGCCCTGGACTGGAGCCTGCCGCCGCTTGACGGGAAGATGGCCTGCGATGCTGCGGGCAACTTCTACTTCATCGGGAACGCCAGGGTCTGGAAGGTCACGACGAGCGGGACGCTTTCGCTGGTGGCCGGTGGCGGCGCCACCCTGGGAGACGGAGGCCCTGCCACCAACGCCCTGCTCAATAATCCGAAGGGCCTGGCCCTCGATGCCGCCGGCGCGCTTTATATCGCCGATACCGGCCACAATCGGATTCGCAAGGTCAGTGGCGGGCTCATCACCACCGTCGCAGGCGGGGGGAGCGGTTTCGGGGACGGAGGGCCCGCGACCGCCGCCCTGCTCAGCAACCCGAACGGGATCGCCCTGGATGCCGAGGGGACGCTCTACATCGCCGACACCAACAACAGCCGGATCCGGAAGGTCAGCGACGGGATCATTTCCACGATCGCAGGCAACGGTAACTTTGGCGCCACCGGCGACGGAGGACCACCCGCGAACGCGGTGCTCGGCTACCCCTTCGGCGTGGCCGTCGATGCGACGGGGGCGATCTATGTCGCCGACACCTACAACAACCGAATCCGCAAGATCAGCTCCGGCGTCATCACCACCGTCGCTGGCGGCGGGAGCGGTCTCGGGGACGGCGGGCCCGCCACCGGCGCGCAGTTGGCCTTCCCCCAGGCCATCGAGGTCGATGCGGCGGGCGCGTTCTACGTGGCTGATACCAACAACAGCCGGATCCGCAAGGTCAGCGGCGGGATCATCACCACCGTCGCCGGCGGAGGCAGCGCCAGCGACGATGGAGGGCCCGCGACCGGCGCCCAGCTCAGCAGTCCGCATGGGATCGCGCTGGATGCCACTGGGACGCTCTACCTGGTCGATTCGAACAGAAAGCGGATCCGCAAGGTGGTCGCTGGGACCATCACGACGGCTGCCGGCAACGGCTTTGCCTCGTTCGCGGGCGATGGAGGGCCTGCGACCGCCGCCCTCTTCTCAGCTCCCTACAGCGTGGCGGTCGACCCGCAGGGCACGGTCTATGTCGCCGAGCTTCAGAACAACCGCGTCCGCATGATCCGCGAAGGCATCGTGACCACCGTGGCCGGCGGCGGGAGCGCCACGGGAGACGGCGGACCGGCTACCGAAGCGTTGCTCAACGGCCCCTTCGGGGTCGCCCTGGGGCCGGACGGCAGCCTCTACATCTCGGAAGCGTACGGCAACAAGGTTCGGAAGGTGACCACCGGCATCATCACCACGGTCGCGGGCGGCGGGGGCACCCTTGGCGATGATGGGCCCGCGATCAACGCGAAGCTCGCCATGCCCGCAGGCCTGGCAGTGGACGCTTCGGGCAGTCTCTACGTCGCTGATACCGGTCAGCACCGGATTCGCAAGGTGAGCGGCGGGATCATCACCACCGTCGCAGGCGGTGGCAGCATCCTCGGCGACGAGGGGCCCGCCACCAGCGCCAAGCTCAATTCACCGTACGGGGTCGCGCTGGATGCGGTGGGCAATCTCTACATCGCCGACACCAGCCATTCGCGCATTCGGAAGGTGAGCACCGGCATCATCACCACCGTGGCGGGCGGCGGTAGCACGCTCGGCGACGGCGGGCCCGGCACCAGCGCCCAGGTCCTTACGCCCTACTCGGTGGCCGTGGACCCGCTGGGGACCCTCTACATCGCCGACACCAGCAACTACCGGATCCGCAAGCTCAGCAGCGGCACCATCACGACGGTGGCAGGGAGCGGAGCTCCGGGGCCCACCGGCGACGGGGGCCTTGCGACCAGTGCTCAGTTCTTTCCCGTGGGCCTCGCGGTCGACTCGGCCGGATCCTTGTACATCGCCGATGGGCAAGCGGGCCGCATCCGGAAAGTGTATTGAGCCTTGCGCTCGACTGGAAAGAGGCTCCCCATGCACCTGATGCGTCTGCCATTCGTTCTCGCCCTCGCCCTGATGCTGGCGGCTTGCCGCTTGCCGTCTTCCTCGGTCGCGCCGATGCCGAGCGGGCCGGAAAAGACCCAGGTCGAGGCGGAGGCCGTGCGCGAGTTGACGGGGAAGGTCGCTTTCCCTCGCGCACTGCGCCCCCAGGCGACCCTGGAGGAGGTGGCGGCCGGTGCCACGGTCTCGCTCATCAGCACGGGGACCAATCAGACCATCGCCACCACGGTCACCGATAGCGCGGGACGCTTCATCCTGACCTTCCGGAGCGCTTTCAAGCCCGATCCGGGCACCGTGTACTACCTGGAGGCTTCCAAGGGCTTGCGCGACAACTCGCCGAGCCTGCCCCTGGTCAGGGTCCGCACCCTCGCGAAGTACGTGAACGGCAAGTGGGCGACCATGACCCGCGACGAGATCCTCCTCGACGAGACGACCACCGCTCTTTCCATCGGCAGCGCCTTGCGCAACGGCAACCCCGCCCCGTTCGACTTCGCCTCGCTCATCGGGGCGGTCCAGATAGGCTCGCCGAGCGTCTACGTGCCCGTTCCGGGCCTCTCCGCGTCGGATTGCGACGCGATCCGGACGATCGTGAACCAGGCGCTCGTTGCGGATCGCGATCCCATGGCCTCCGTGGTGCTGGATAACGGGGTAAACGCCTGGGTGGCGGCGAACCAGGGCCAGCCGGACCTGATGGTCACCGTTTTCACCCCTGGCACCGGCGGGGTGGGGACGCCCGTCACCGTGAAGGGGACGGGCTTTCGAACCACCGCTTCCAACAACGTCGTCAGGTTCAACGGGACGCCCGCGACCGTGACGAGCGCGACCATCACCAGCCTGAGCACGGCGGTGCCGCCCGGGGCCACGTCGGGGCCGACCAGCGTTCAGGTGGGGAATGCGATCTACCTCGGGCCGCTCTTCTCGGTCGACGTCGTGCTCTCGAGCTTTGCGCCGACCAGCGGTTCCGCCGGGACCGTGGTCACCATTGACGGCTCGGGCTTCGATCCGAGCGCGCTCGCGAACAACCGGGTCTTCTTCGGAAGCATCCCTGCGACCGTTACGGCTGCGACCGCGACCCGCTTGACCACCGTCGTGCCGAGCAACGCGACGAGCGGCGCCATCACCGTCGTCGTCAGCGGCAACGCGAAGCAGAGCGCGACGAGTTTCACGGTGCCGGTGGTCATCTCGAGCTTCGTGCCCACCGCGGGCACGCCCGGGACCCAGGTCACCATTTCGGGCTCGGGGTTCGGAACCGTCGCCGGGGCGATTTCGGTCAAGATTAACAACCAAGCTGTGACGCTTCTGGCGGCCGCTCCGAACAGCTTGACCGTCCAGCTCGGCTCAGCGATGACGACCGGCACGGGACCCGTTGCGGTCACGGCCAATGGTCAATCCGCGACGAGCGCAGCGAGCTTTGGCGTCTTCAACGGAATTGCCTCAAGCGCTCTCATCCAGACCATCGCCGGCCGGAACGCCCCGACCGACGGCACCCTCGCGACGCTCTGGAGCCTGCGCACTCCCAGCCACGTCGCGTGCGATGCGGCGGGCAACGTGTATCTCAGCATCCGGAACGCCGTCTACCGGGTAAGCCCCGGGGGCGCCTTCACCCGCATGGCGGGGGGCGAGTACCCCGGCTACTCGGGCGACGGCGGACCCGCCACCAGCGCCCGCCTCAACAGTCCGCACGGCGTTGCCCTGGACGCCTCGGGGAACCTCTACATCGCGGATCGGCTCAATCATCGCATTCGCAAGGTCAGCGCCGGGACCATCACCACCGTGGCGGGGAACGGCAACTGGGGCTTTTCCGGTGACAACGGCTCGCCCCTGAGCGCCAAGCTGGATAGCCCCGAAGGCGTCGTGCTGGACGCTTCGGGCACCCTCTACATCGCTGATTCCAGCAACTTCCGGGTCCGCAAGGTCAGCGGGGGGCTCATCACGACCGTCGCAGGCAACGGTGCCTCGGCTTACTCGGGCGAGGGAGTGGCGACGAGCGTGGCGATTTCGCCCCCACGCTACATCGCCCTGGACGCCTCGGGCAACCTCTACATCGCCGATACCGACAACCATCGGGTGCGCAAGGTGGACACTTCGGGCACCATCAGCACCGTGGCGGGGGACGGCAATCGGGGCTTTTCGGGGGACAGCGGCAGCGCTACGAGCGCCCGTCTCGATAGCCCGCGGGGGCTTGCGTTCGATGCCTCGGGGAACCTCTACATCACGGACTATTACAACGGTCGCATTCGGAAGGTCAGTGGCGGCGTCATCACCACGGTCGTAGGCAACGGGGGGGCCGCCTTCGGCGGGGATGGCGGCGCTGCGACGAGCGCGACGCTCCGCTACCCGAAAGCGATCGCGTTCGACCCTACAGGGAATCTCTACATCGCGGACAACGAGAACCATCGCATTCGCAAGGTCAGCGGGGGGATCATCTCGACGTTCGCCGGCAACGGCGCCCTGATCAGCGGGGACGGGGCGGCGGCGAGCGATGCCCAGTTCGGCGCGCCTGCCGGCCTTGCTTTGGACGCCTCGGGCAACCTGTACATGGCGGATTCCAGCCAGCATTGCATCCGAAAGATCACCGCTGCTGGCGTCATCACCACGATTGCAGGGGATGGCAACGCAGGCTTTTCTGGGGACGCTGGGCCGGCGACGAGCGCGAGGCTCAACAACCCGCATGCGCTTGTGTTGAATGGTGCGACCGCCCTCTACGTGGCCGACTCGGACAACCATCGCGTTCGCAAAATCGACCTGGCGAGCGGCATCATCACGACCGTCGCCGGCGGCGGCGCCACCCTGGGGGATGGCGGGGCGGCGACCGCCGCTCAGCTGAGCGGGCCGGTGGGGCTCGCCATTGACTCATCGGGCAACCTCTATGTCTCGGAGCCCGGGGCGGCACGTGTTCGGAAGATCACCTCGGGGAATGTCATCACGACCTTCGCGGGAGGCGGAGCCACGCTCGGCGACGGGGGGCCTGCGACCAGCGCGAACCTGTATCAGCCCCATGGGCTCGCGGTGACGCCGAGCGGGGAGCTGCTCATCGCGGATATGTGGAACCATCGGATCCGGAAGGTCAGCGGCGGCATCATCAGCACGATTGCAGGTGCGGGCGGCGGCGGAGACGGGGGGCCCGCGACGACGGCCGGCCTCTACTACCCGTCGAGCATCGCGCTGGACAGTTACGGGACGCTCTACATCGCCGAGGGCTACAAGATCCGGCGCGTCGACACGCTGAACGTCATCACGACCCTCGCAGGCGGGGCGGCGTTTGTCGACAACGTCTCGGCCATCGGCTCTTCGGTGGAGTGGACGACCCAGATCCTGGTCAACCAGGCAGGTAATGGGCTCTACCTGTTGGATGCCAACAACAGCCGCATCCGCCGCATCCAATAGCCAGGAGGGGGATCAGGCGGCTTGCTTCTCGAAGAGCCGCTTCACGACCCCTGCGAACATCAGACCTGCGGTGCCGATCACCGCGCCCACAGTGGCGCCGATGGGACCGCCCACCATGAAGCCCAGCCCGGCGCCGAGCATGGTCGTGCCCGGGGTGATGAGCAGCTTGCCTGCAAGCTTGAGGTTGAAGTTGTCGCCGGTCTCCTCGCCCTTGGCGCGGTGGGTGAAATGGTGGGCGAGCTGCTTGAGTCCGAGCAGGGTGCCGGGAGCCGAACCGCCTGCGGCCGCCCCGATGGCGGCTCCGACCGGGCCAGCCACGAGGAAGCCGAGGCCTGCGGCCACTACGCTTGCGATCGGCGAGAAGACCATGACGGGCACGAGGTTCGTCAAGTCGTCCCAGCCCCCGTTGTGGGCGGGCTGCGGGGTGCGGGTCGAGCGCATGCTCTGGTTCGAGAGCGTGAGCTGATCAGCCGCCATGCCGGGTGTTGCAGCGACGGGGCGAGCGGGCTGCGGCGCCGGGGTGGGGTTTAGCTTGGGCTGGTAGCTGGCCCCTTGGAGCGAAGTGATCATGGGCTTACCTCTTGGAGCGTCAGACGTGCCGGACTCCCATGATCATCGCTTTCAAGGGGCAGATTCTTGCGTTCTGGATGAAAAAAGGCTCCTAGCCGGCTTTTGCCGGCAGGTTCTCGGATGATGTGGCCGCCTGGACGGCCGCCATGACCTCCTGGTGGGCGAAGTCCGGCTCCAGGTCGACCAGGTGCGCGATCGCCACCCACACCACCCAGACCAGGAGCCCGAAGCAGAGGTAGCCGAAGTACCCGAGCAAGGGCATCTCCGAGAAGAGGTGGATGACGTTCACGTAGGGCACGTCGTAGCCCCAGAAGTTGGGGTTCGACGGGACGCCGTTGCGAAAGGCCTGGCTGCCGTAGTTCCAGACCTCCCAGCACAAGCCGTTCAAGAGGGTCGCAAGCGCCATGACGCTGAAGCGGGACCAATCGCCCTGGGCCATGGCATCGAAGGGGGTCCAGAAGCCCGCCACCTTGAGCCCGCCCATGATGACCAGCAGCGAGCCGACCCAGAGCGCCCAGAACATGGGGTAGGGGAAGCGCCCCATGAGGAACAGGAGCGCGAGGCCCGTCATGAGGCTCGCCGCCATCAGGCCGCGCGAGAGGGCGATCTTCGGGCCATCGGCCCAGCGCCGGCGAATGGCCGGGAAGGTCATGAGCAGCATGTACCACTCGAAGCAGGCCGGCCAGATCGTCGTGTAGGAGAGGGTGTACCAGACGACGTTGCCGAACGGCGTCAGCAGGTGCGCGTGGGGGTAGTACCAGTTGCCGAGCGCGAAGTAGTTGAGGTACTCGAACAGGTACCAGCCCACCACCGAGACGAGCGCCAGGATGAGCATCTCGTGCTTGCGCGAGCCGACGATGGAGCGCCCGTTCGTGCGGGCGTAGACCAGGCCGTCGAGCGCGTAGATGAAGCCCCACCAGAGGGGCACGAAGCTAAAGCGCGCAAGCAGTCCCGACCCGAACCACATCAGGCCCCAGCTGACCCCCATGACCGCCACGCCCGGAGCGAACCAGGCAGGGAGCGGACCGGCCTTCGCTGGGGCGACCCGCACCGGCGCCTTGAAGCCGAAGAGGCGCGGCGCCCCCAGGTACAGGCACAGTCCGAGGGCGACCAGGGAGAAGACCACGAGGTACCGGGTGTCGAGCCCGGGCGGCGGTGCGACCCTAGGCGGCGGAAAGGCGCCGTAGCCCGGGGGAAGGCCCTTCCAGCGCAGCAAGCTGCCGCCCAGGGGCAAGAAGGCCACCAAGAACAGGCAAGCGAGCAGGAAGGGTTTGCGGAGGATCGCCGGGAAAGCCAACGAAGCGGCGGGTTTGAGCGTGGTGATCGGGTTGGTGACGTTCATGCGCGGGCCCTCATGTGCGTCGATGGGTGCATGATCTATTCATTGTCATATGATGCAAAATATTACATATCTTTTCAAGGCGTCCTGCCTGGCGATCCCGCCTGCGCTCGCCTCGAAATGATGCTCAGATGCCCTTCGCACGCTCAGCTTGACGGGGGTAGGCTCGTCCAATCCGAGCAAGAGAACCGACGATTTGCCCTAGCCTTGTGCGGGGCCCGCCGGGCACGATCCGGATGCCCGGCAAGGGGAGCGCGGATGGAGGCAGGGATGGAGTTCGTGTATGGGGGCTTGGCACCGCTGCTGCGTATCATCCTCGTCGGCACGCTTTCTTATCTGAGTCTGCTGGTCATCCTCCACGTCACCGGGCAGCGATCGCTGGGCCGGATGCAGACCTTCGATGTGATCGTCGCAGTGGCGATGGGTGCGACCTTCGGGCGGCTGTTGACCGCCAAGGAGGTCGAGCTCGACGAGGCGATTACCGCCTTCTTGCTACTCGCCGCCCTGCACTATTCGGTCTCTCGGCTGACGTACCGCTTCCCGCGCCTTGCCGCCGCGCTGACGACCAAGCCCCTCTTGCTCTATCGCGAGGGCTTCATCCGCTCGGCCATGGATCGCCAGTGCATCACCGAGCAGGAGCTGCTCGCCGCCGCTCGCAAAAGCGGCCTAAAGTCACTGCGCCAGGTTGAGGCGATTGTCCTTGAAACGGACGGCACCCTCGCGGTGATCCGCCGTGCGCCCGAGTACGACGACTCGACCCTGCGCGGCCTCGAGGGCTAGCCGGCCTTCTTTCGCTCGGGTGTTACGTTTCGTGAAAGCGGCTTGACTACCTAACTTAGTTAGATTTATCGTCCTCTTTGTACTGACCAGTCAGTTCAAAGAGAGGCTGTCATGACCAAGGACAAGATTCGCGCCGGAGCGCTCGCCATGTTCGCCCAGCGGGGCTACGACGAGACGACCCTGGACGAGATCGCCGAGGCGGCCGGTGTCGCCAAGGGTACGCTCTACTACCACTTCAAGAACAAGGAAGCGCTCTACGCCTACGTGCTCTCGCAGGGCCTGGCGGACTTGACGGAGGCGATCGCGCAGGCGGTCTCGTTCGAGGGCCTCTTGCCCCTCGAACGCGTCGCGGCCCTGCACGAGGCCCTCTTCCGGGTGCTGGCGCGCGAGCGGGACTTCTGCCGGGTGCTGCTCGCCTCCGCTTCCAATCGCCAGACGCACACCGAGGCGGCCTGGAGCCACCTGGGCCCTTTCTTCGCTTTCCTCGAAAAGACGCTCGCCGAGTTGCAGGCCCAAGGGGCGATCGCAGCCGAGCTGGACATCCCGACGGCGGCCTCGGCCACCTTCGGGATGATCGGGATGGTCGTGCTGCGCAAGCACTTCCGGGGCGAGGAGGTCGACGTGGAGCCGACGCGCGGCACCGTTCTTCGCATGGAGCGCCTGGCGCTCGGTTAATCCCCACACGGAACGAGAGGACACGATGATGGAACAAGAAACGGGAATCGAACGCCACGAGCCACCCACGCAGGCCGAGCGCAGCCGCACCCGGCGTGGAGTCATCGCCTTCGCGGGGGTGGCCCTCGCCTTCAGCGTCGCGCTCGGCTTCGCCCAGGCGACCCAGTCCCACACCACCCAGGGACCGGCCTTGACGGGGGTGGTCGAGGGCACCGAGATCGATCTGGCCTTCAAGCTGCCCGGCCGGGTGGCGGCCGTGACCGTCCGCGAGGGGGACACCCTCAAGGCAGGCCAGGAGGTGGCCCGCCTGACCTCCGAGGAGGTCCAGGCCAAGCTCGAGCAGGCCGAGGGGGCCTACGCCCTCGCCGAGGTCCGCGCGGCCCAGGCGCGGCAGGGCGTCTCTCTGATGGACGGCGCGAGCAGCGCCCAGGTCCACCAGGCGCAGGCGGCCGTCCAGGCGGCGAACGCGCAGCTCGACGCCATGCGCAACGGGGCGCGCCCCGAAGAGGTGGCCCAGCTCGAAGCGAAGCTCAGGGCCTCCAAGACCGGCGAGAGCGCCGCGCGGGTCGCCTACGAGGGCATCAAGGAGCTCTATCAGGCGGGTGGGGTGGCCAAGGCCAAGCACGACGAGGCCCTCGCCCAGTACGACAAGCTGCGCGCCGAGCGCGAGGCGACCGAGGAGCAGCTGCGGATGGCCCGCAAGGGCGCTCGCCAGGAGCAGCTCTCGGCCTCGCGGGCCCAGGTCGCGCAGGCGTCCGCCGTCTACGACCAGGCCATGGCGAACCGGGTCCAGGTCTCGCTCAAGGCCCTCGACGTGGCCGCCGCCGAGGCCGGCATGAAGCAGGCCAAGGGCCTGGTGGACGAGGCGCAGGCCGCGCTTCGGAACACCCACCTCTTCGCGCCGGTGGACGGGGTGGTCAAGACCGTGGCGATCAACCCAGGCGAGCTGGTGCCGCAGGGCGGGCTGGTGGTAACGGTCGAGGACGTGCGCGCGCGCTACGTGAAGTTCTACGTGGACGAGCAGCGCCTTGCGGGCATCCGCGCCGGCGAGCGGCAAGAGCTCTACGTGCCTGCCATGGACCGACGGGTCGCCGCCAAGGTCCTCGCCGTCTCGCCCTCGGCCGATTTCGCGGTCCGCAAGGCGACCCGCGAGCTGGGCGAGCGCGACGTGCGGGCCTTCACCGTCAAGCTGCGCGTCGAAGAGCCCGAGCTGCTGCCCGGCTACACGGTCGAGTGGCAGCCCCGGAAGGAGAAGGTCTCATGAGCGCCTCTCAAGCCTTCGTCCGGGTCTTCGGGCGCGAGTGGCGCACGATCTTCAAAGACAAGACGATCCGCAACGTCATGCTGATCGTGCCGGTCCTCTACTGCGCGATGTTCGGCTGGCTCTACAGCGCCCAGCGCGTGACGGATTTGCCCCTGGTGGTGGTCGATCAGGACCGGAGCGCCCTGAGCCGCGAGCTCGTGCGGGCCCTGGACCAGGACCAGACCTTCCGGGTGACGGCGCACCTGAGAAGCGAGGCCGAGGCCTTGGCCGAGATCGACGCGGCTCGGGCCGCGGTGGCGGTCGTCATCCCGCCTTCGCTCGAACAGGACGTGAAGCGTGGGCGCGAGGCGGCGGTCCTCACCCTGGTGGACGGCGCGAACATGATGGTCTCGAACACCGCCGTGCGCGCCGCCAACACCGACATCAAGACCATCTCGGCCGGCATCACCCTCAAGAAGCTCGCCGCGCGCGGCCAGTGGGGGAGCGTCGGCGAGCGCACCTTCACCGGGATCGACTACCGCTACCGGGTCCTCTTCAACCCGACCTTCTCGTACGCCGACTTCATGGTGCTGGGGCTGGTGGGGGCCGCGCTGCAGCAGGTGCTCTTGCTCGGGGTCGCCCTTGGTGCGACCCGCGAGAAGGAGGCGGGCACCTGGCATCAGACCCTCGAAACGACGCCCTTCTGGGCGCTGTGGCTCGGGAAGACCCTGCCCTACTGGCTCGTCACGATGACCATGACGGTCCTCTGCCTTTCGGTCGCCGTCTTCGGCTTCGGCCTGCCCGTTCACGGCCCCTTGTGGCCGGTGCTGCTGGTGAGCGGCGTCTTTTGCCTTGCGGTTGCCGCTCTCGGCTTGCTTATTTCCTTTGCCTTCTCGACCCAGCTGATGGCGACCCAGGTGGCGATGCTGATCGCCGTTCCCTCCTTCATGCTCTCGGGCTTCACCTGGCCGCAGATGGCCATGCCCCAGCCCCTCGCCGTCGTCTCCCAGCTACTGCCCTTGACCTACTACCTCCACGCCATCCGGGAGGTCGTCTCGAAGGGCCACGGGCTCGAATCGCTCGCCACGGATTTCGTGGCCTTGCTCGCCATGACGCTCGTTTCGCTCGTGGCGCTCGTGTGGTTGCGCGCGCGGGCCGTGGCGAAGGCGCCGGTACCGGATGCGCGCCTCGCACAGGCGAACGCGACGCTTTAGAAAGGACCTTTCCACAATGGAGATGAAGCACCTGGCGGTGGCCCTTGCAGCGGCCACGCTTCTTTCGGGCTGCGACTCCTTCGCGCAGCTCGTCGTCACCCCCAAAGAGAGCTCGCCGAGCGCTGCGATCGCAGCGACCCAGCTCGTGACGGCGGTCGGGGCGACCAATACCGTCTCGTACGTCTTTGCTCCCGGCGCCTTGCCGGCCGACATCCTCGCGGGGCAAGCCCCTGCCCTGGTGCTGAGCGGCAAACCCGCGCCCTTGAGCCTCGGCAAGGGCGGCACCTGGGTGGCGACCTTGCCCCCGTTGACCCAGCCGCCCGTCACGGACCCTGCCGGCCGCACCGTCATGCTTCTCCAGAGCAGCGCGGGCCGCCGCTACCTCTCGGTCACCGTCGCCAAGTCGGCCCCGATCGTCATCGGGCCCGCGACGGCGAGCCTTTAAGGAGACGTTCCCATGGCATCGATTCAGACGCGGGGCCTGCGGGCCCTTTCGATCCTCACCGTGCTTACGAGCGCCTTGGCGGCATCTCCCGCCTGCGCCGCCGAGGCGCAGGCGCCGGAGGCCGACCTGCTCGGGAACGCCTTCGGCTTGCGCTACCAGTACCGGACCTTCAACGCGGCCGAGAGCGGCAACGGGGTGGCAGGCGCCATCGACAACGGGCTCGGCTTGCGCTGGCAAGGGCGCTGGGAGAACTGGCTGTGGCGCCTCGACGGCACGCGCGATCGCGCCAACGTGCGTCTGGCGGACGGCTTCTCGCCGCTTTCGCCCGACGCGACGGTCGCAAGTCCCGAGACCTTCGAGACGAGCTTGAGCCTGGGCCGTGTCTGGCACGTCGCGGGGGCGGCGGCCTGGGCCCCATACCTCTCGCTCGATTACCGCAGCCTCCAGGCCCACAATTCCGGATCGCGCTACACGGGCACGGCGCTCGACTTCGACCAGACCTGGCTTGCGCCGGGCGTCGGCGTTGCCGCCGAGTGGGCGATTCATCCGCGGCTGGTGCTTTCGGCCGACGTGGCCTGGTACCCCGTGGCGGCGGTGACCATGGCCCAGGCGCCCGCAAACCTCACGGGGACCTGGGGCCTCAAGCCCGGCGTCTCGCTCGGCTTTGGCGTCGCCCCCGGGATCCGCCTCGAGGCGGCCTACCTGCACGACCTGTGGCGCGCCGACGGCTTTGCGCTCGATTCCGATGCGATCACCCTGGGGCTCGCGTCGCATCCGGCGGAGGTGACCCGATGAGCGCCCTGAATCGATACGCCCGCGGCGCCGTGGCGGCCTGGGTGGCGCTCGCCGTTGCTGCCCCCGCCGCCTGGGCCCAGGGCCCGGTGCAGCCCCTGACGCTCGACGAGGCGATGCGGCGGGCGATCGCGACCAGCGAACTGATCCAAGGAGCCGAGGCAAAGGCTTCGGGGGCAGCGGCCCGCGAGCAAGAGATTAAGGCCCAGAACGCGCCTACCGTTTCGGTCTCGGTGATGCCCATGCACCTGGGGATCGTGAACCCGACCTTGAAGGGGGCCCTCGATCAGTACCTGCCGGGCATGTCGCCCAACGCGCTGCACGAGACGCTGACGGTGAGCCAGGTGCTCTACGACGGCGGGCGCACGAGCGTCGGAGCGAAGGCCGCCAAGGTCGGCCAGGAGCTTGCCGCCGAGAACGTGCGTAACGCGCGCCAGACGGCGGCGTACGAGGCGGCGAATGCGTACCTTAACGTCTTGCGGGCCGAGAGCCTGCTTTCAGCAGCGAACGCGGCCCAGCGTCAGACCCAGCAGCACGTCTCGGACAGCGAGTTGCGCGAGAAGAAGGGCATCGGCTCGCGCTTCGAGTTGTTGCAGGCCAAGACTGCGCTTGCCAATGCCGAGGGAAAGGTGGTCCAGGCGCAGAACGCGGTCGAACTCTCGCGGCTCAGCCTGAGCACGGCCATGCACGAGGAGCTGGGGAATCGGCCCCTTGAAGCGGCGCCTTCGCTTGCGCCGCGCGCCGTCGAAGAGGCAGCGATCGCCGAAGGCATTGCCCGGCGTCCCGAGGTCCGCATGGCCCAGCGCCAAGAGCAGATTGAGCGCCTCGGCGCCGAGATCAAGGCTCGCGAGAAGTTGCCTGTCGCGGCGGCCCAGGGCATCGTCGTGGGGATGGGCAGCCAGGTCCCTGGCTACGCGGTGCTCGGGACGGTGAACTGGACCCTGTTCGACGGCGGCAAGACCGATGCCAAGGTCAAGCAGGGCGAGCAGAGTGCCGAGGCGGCCGCCGCCACGGTGCGGGCCTTGCAGAACGGGCTGCGCTTGGAGGTGCAGAAGGCGATCGCCGATCGCCGCGAAGCCCAGGCCCGGATCAAGGCGGCCGAAACGGGCCTTGCGACGGCGAAGGCCGGCTACGAGCTGGCGCGTGTGCGCTTCAAGGCGGGGGTCGGCAGCGGGACCGAAGCGATCGATGCGGCGACCATGGTGGCCGGCGCGCAGGCCCAGCACATCCAGGCCGTCTATGACGAGGTCGGCGCCGAGCTACGGCTGGCCAAGGCGCTCGGGATCGACTTGCGCGATCGCCTCGGCCAGCCCTGAGGAGGGGAGCTAAGCCCGCGCCGCGGCGGCGGGCATCTGGCTCGCCTGGAGCGCCTGCTCGATGTCGCGGATGAGGTCCTCAGGATTCTCGACGCCCACCGACAGGCGGATCAGCCCTTCGGTGATGCCGCAAGCGCGCTGGCTCTCGGGCGGGATGTCGCTGTGGGTCATGGTGGCCGGGTGCTCGACCAGGCTCTCGGTGCCGCCCAGGCTGACGGCGAGCTTGCACAGCTTGACGGCGTTGAGGAAGCGGAAGGCCTCGGCCTTGCCACCCTTGATCTCGAAGGAGACGATGGCGCCGGGGCCCGAGCACTGCTTGGTGTAGATGGCGTGCTGGGGCGTGCCGGGCTCCAGCAGCGTCGGGTAGAGGGTCTGCTGGACGGCCGGGTGCTGGTTCAGGTACTCGGCGATGCGCACCGCGTTGGCGGCCTGGGCCTCCATGCGGATCTTGAGGGTTTCGAGCGAGCGCATCAAGAGCCAGCACGAGAACGGGTCGGGCATGGAGCCCATGATGGTGCGGTAGGTCGAGATGGCCTCGACGACCTCCTTGGAGCCGGTCACCGCCCCTGCGATCACGTCGCTGTGGCCGCTGATGTACTTGGTGGCCGAGTACAGGATCAGGTCGGCCTCTTGGGCGAGGGGCTTCTGGAAGATGGGGCCCAGGAAGGTGTTGTCCACGAAGGTCAGGACCTTGCGCTCGGCGCTGGAGGCCCGGCGGGCGATCGCCGTGACGCCCGCGAGGTCGATCATGACGTTGGTGGGGTTCGCGGGGCTCTCGACGTAGAGGATAGCGAGGCGATCGCCGAGGGATTGCGCGAGCGCCTCCAGCTCGTCGAGGGGCAAGTCCGCCGCGAAGGGGCGGGTCTCGATGCCGAATTTGGGCAGGATGTTCTGGAACAGGAACTCGGTGCCGCCGTAGACCGGCATGCTGTAGAGCACCACGTCGCCGGGCTTGGTGTGCGCCAGCACCGAGGTGCTGATGGCGGCCATGCCGCTCGCGAAGCTCAGGGCCATCTCGGCGGAATCCCAGAGGGCGAGGCGCTCTTCGAGGATTTGAAGACCGGGATTGTTGAGGCGCGAGTAGATGAGCCCCATGGTCTGGTGGCTCTCGCGGGCTTCGAGGCCGTAGGCCCACTTGAAGTACTGCTCGCCCTCTTCGGCGGTCTTGAAGACGAAGGTCGAGGTCATGAAGATGGGTGGCTTCGCGGCGCCTTCCGAGAGGAAGGGGTTGTAGCCGTAGGTCATCATGAGGGACTCGGGGGAGATCGGGCCGGGGTTCATGGTCATGGGGCGTGATACTCCTTCGTCGTGAGAGGCAGGCGACGTCGCCGACATCGCTCTTCGTTGTATCGCATTCGGCCGCTTTATGCCACAGCGATGAAAGGCCGCCTGGCGGTTCTGTTCGCTTGTTGGGGGGATGGTGCGCATCGGCTAAGGTGAGCGGGATGGGCACGAGCCGAGGAGGGTGTGATGACCGTATCGCTCTGGGCCGCCACGACGGCTACTCCGGACTGGCCGCGGCTGGATCGCGATCTGGCGGTGGATGTGGCGATCGTCGGGGCGGGGATCGCCGGCTTGACCTGCGCCTACCTGCTTCAGCAGGCGGGGAAGACGGTCGCCGTACTTGATCGGCGGGACGTCGCCTCGGGCATGTCGTCGCGGACGACGGCCATGCTGACGCAAATCTGCGACGCCCCGCTCAGCAAGCTCGTCAAGGATTTCGACGCCGAGGTCGCCAAGACCGCCTGGGAGGCGGGCAAGACCGCCATCGACTTCATCGAGCAGGTGGTGGCGCGCGAGGGGATCGCCTGCGACTTTCGCCGGGTGCCCGCCTATCACTACGCCTCGACCGTCGAGGCCGTCTCCTTCGTCCGTGAGGAGGTGCGCCTCGCCCTCTCGCTCGGCTATCCGGCCGCCTTCACGGACGCGCTGCCCTATCCCCAGGCGAGTTTCGGCGCCTTGATCCTTCCGGAGCAAGGGCAATTCCATCCCCGGCGCTACCTGCTCGCGCTCGCCGAGCGCCTGCGCGCGCGCGGGGTGGCGATCTTCCCGCACACCGACGTTTCCCGGGTCCGGGCAGGCGAGCCCTGCCGGCTCGAGACCCCGGGCGGGACGGTGACGGCCGAGCGCGTGGTCTATACGACCCATCATCCGCTCGATAACAACCTACTGGTCTCGAAGGTCGCCGCTTACCAGACCTACGTGATCGCGCTCAAGGTGGCGCCGGGCACCTTTTCCCAGGCGCTCGCATGGGATACGGAAGACCCCTACCACTACTGGCGCCAGGCGCCTCAAGATGGGTACGACCTGGTCCTCATCGGCGGCGAGGACCACCGCACCGGGCAGGAGGCCGAGCCGGAGCGCCGTTTCGAGCGTTTGGAGGCCTACGCGCGAGAAGCCCTGGGGGATCGCTCCTACGAGCTGATGTACCGCTGGAGCGGGCAGATTCTCGACCCGGCCGATGGTCTGCCGTTCATCGGGCGAAACGGTGCGGCGAAGAACGAGTTCGTGGCGACCGGCTTTGCGGGGAACGGCATGACCTTCGGCACCTACGCTGGCATGCGTCTCACCGACCTGATCCTGGAGCGCGAGGTCCCCGCCGCCAACATCTTCAACCCCGATCGCTTCGGTCTCAAGGCGGGGGCCGTCACCTTCCTCTCCGAGAACCTCGCCTACCCGACCCATCTGGTCGAGCGCCTGAAACCCGAGCCTCAGCCCGATTTGGCGGCCTTGAGCCCCGGCGACGGCCAGATCTTCGAGCAAGACGGACAGAAGGTCGCCGTCGCCCGCGACGCGACCGGGGCGCTGCACGCCTGTAGCGCCGTCTGCACGCACCTCGGCTGCGTGGTCCACTGGAACAGCCTCGAAGCGACCTGGGATTGCCCCTGCCACGGCTCTCGCTTCGCCGTGAGCGGCGAGGTGCTCGACGGTCCTGCCCGGCACGCCCTGGCGCCGGTTTCGCTCAAGGTGCCCGAGGAGCGGGGTTGAGCGAGAGGCCTCAGGGGATAGGGGGCGCTTCGAAGGCGAAGATGCGCTTGAAGTCCCGGCGCATGCTGACGAGCTGCCACCCGTAGGCATGGGCCAGCTCGGGGAGGGTGGGGGACTCGTGCTCCCACATGGGGCGCTGGGTGTCGTAAGCGTACTCGCGCACGGCGTCGTCGTGGTTGATGAGTAGCGAGAGCGAGGGGCGGGCCGGATCCCGGGCGTAGCGCAGCATCTCGGTATCGCCGCGCGAGTTGCCGACCGCGAGGATTGGCCGGCCCCCGATCCGGGAGATGATCCGCTGGACCTTGTACGGCCCGTCGTTGAAGGGATAGCGCGTGATGTCGCAGCGGATGGGCAGGAAGTAGCCCTCTTGCTCGCGCACCGTGTAATCGATCTCGGTGCCGATGACGTCGTTGGGCGGGATGCGGTAGCACTGCCAGCTCACCGCCCGCAGGAAGTCGAGGCCGCCGCCGCTCACGATGAGCGGGCGGAAGGCGTGGGCCCGCAGGAAATCGAGCAGTTCGAGCTGCGGCTGGTAGGTCAAGGCGTTGAAGGGGACTCCGAAGCGGGGATGGAGGTCGGTCGCGAAGAAGGTGCAGACCTCGCGCTCGAACTCGGCCTGGGTCAGCCCCGCGTTGATCCGGGCGATGTGCTCGACGATTTCGGTCATGTGCATCGCTTCGAGGGTGCCGGACGTGGCGTCGAGCAGCTTTCGGTACGGCGCCTGGTTTCGAAGGGTCGGATGGTCTTGGACCTTCCAGCGCGCCTGCTCGGCCAGGAAGAAGCCTTGCACGTAGGCGGGCTGCTCGCACCAGAGGGTGCCGTCGTTGTCGAAGACGGCGATCCGCTCTTCGGGCGGGACGAAGCCCGCGCCGCCCTCGGTGGTCACGGCCTCGACGAAGCGCAGGATGGCGTCTCGGGCCGCCCCAGTGTTCCAGGACGGCAGCACGTCGTCGTGGCCCAGGGCCGGGTCCTGCTTGGGTCGTGCTCGCATGGCGTCACTTCCTCGAATGAGCCGGTGGTGGCGCGTCCCTTCTCATGCCACAATGAAGGGCTGTCGCGTATCGGCCAAGATTCAAGCTGGAGTTGTAGAGAATGACCAAGCACGTCGCGACCCTCGCGGTCCTCCTCGCCCTCGCCCCTGCCGCCATGGCGGCCCCTGATCCGGACAAGCGCGACTGGGAGCGCTTCTTGACCCAGGAGGTGCCGACGGAGCGTGTGCTGGCCGATTGGCTCGGCCGGGCGCCCGAGCTGGATACCGAGGGTCCCGAGGGGCGGCACTTCCTGATTCGCGATCGCGCCCCCTACGCGGGCGGCGTGGACGTGTACGCCACCGGCAAGGGCGACGTGCAGGAGGTCATCTACTACCTGGTGGAGGGGCCGCTCTACCTGGAGAGCCAGGTCAAGCGCGCGCTCACCCTCAAGAGCCCCTACACCGTCGACGACGTGGAGCGGTGGTACGGCAAGCCCTTTGAGCGGCGCGTCAGCAGCCGCAGCGGGGCCACCATCCTCACCTATCACTTCGCGGGCGATACGAAGCGTGAGCTCACCTTCTCGTCGCTGCCGGGATCCAAGTACCTGCACCGCATCGTGGTGACGCGGGGCGAGTGAGCCCCTGGCTTACTTGCCCTTGGGATGCCCTTCTTCCTTGTGGTGCTTGAGTACCGTGCGGGCTGCGACTTCCTCCTCGCGGCCCGGGTAGCGGCCCGACTTCTCGGCGGATTCCTTGATGTGCTCGTACATGCGCTCTTCCTTCGGCCCCACGCCGCGGACGGGCTCCTTTCGCTTTTCGGGCATGGCCTTTCTCCTCTCTTTCGGCATGACTCCTGGAGCCTAGCCCTTCATTCGGCGAAGGGGAAGTGGCAGGCGCTGGTGTTCGCTCAAGCGGTGTGCGTGACGACCGTCTCGACCGGGGGGCGGCGGCCTTCGCGGCGCTGGGTCTCGTAGCCGAGCTGCAAGAGGCCGACGATCCGCGTGGTCGCAGGATCGATGCCGAAGAGCGCGTAGGCCTGCGGCGTGTCGAAGCTCTTCCAGCCGCTCGCCACCTCATCGGCCCAGGCGGCCAGGAGGAAGTTCTGCACGGCGCAGCAGGTGGAGGCGTAGTCCTCGCGCTGCCGGATCTCGTCGCCTTCCTGCACGGCGTAGACCATCACCTGGAAGGGAACGGCGAGGGCCTTGGCACGGGCGGCACTGCGGGCGGAAGGCACGTCCGCCTCGCCGCCGCCTCGGGCGCGCAACTTGGCCTCGGCGCGATCGGCGAAGTAGTCCGCGAGCCGCTGCCGCATCTCGGGCCCGACCAGGACGAAGCGCCACGGATAGGTGTGCTTGTGGTTGGGGGCCCAGTTCGCGGCTTGCAGCGCGCGCTGGATGACCGCGTCGGGCACGGGGCGATCCTGGAACAGGAAGGTGGTGCGCCGCGAGGCGATCAGGTCGTGCATGTCCATGGGCGGGTCTCCTTGGTCGAGTAAATGAGAATGATTGTCACAAATTCGCGATCGAAAGGTCAAGGCGAACGCTGACGCTCGCCTTGACCTTTTGCGGCCTGGCCGCTCAGCGATGGGTTTCGCGCTCGGCCGCCTTCTCGCGGGCGCGGGCGAGCGTCCCCTCGTCGAGCATGGCGACCCGTAGCTTGTCCCCGAAGCTCCGGACCCGGAAGGAGAGGCCGATTTGCAGGCACCCGGCGATGATGGCCAGGACCCCGATGGTGGCCATCAGGGCCAGGAAGCCGATGGCCGGTCGCGTCATGGCCATGATCCCGAAGACCACCCAGGCCAAGCCGCCGAGCCCCAAGAGGATCTGGCTCGTCTGTTCGTTCTTGACCTGGAAGGCAGCGACGATCTGCGCCACGCCGCGGATGACGGCCCAGGTCGCCACCACGTAGAACAGGGTGACCCCGGCGGCCACCGGCATGGCGAAGACCGCGAGGCCTGCGATCGCGCTGACGACGCCCAGTGTCAGCATCAGCCAGCGGTGCTCACCTACCCGGTTGGCGAGCGAGCCGATGATTGTGACGATCCCGTCGGTCAGGGCGTAGGCCCCGAACAGGATGACCAGGGCCGCCGCAGTGGCGATGGGCCAGGCCATCGCGGCCACCCCCATCAGGACGGCGAGGACCCCTTGGACCATCAGGAGCCACCAGTTCTGAGTCAGGGTTGATAACATTTCAAGCCTCCTCGCTTTTTCATGCGCTTCGAGGCGCTCTTGGAGGGGCATCTTAGTCCCGCCCACGCGCCAGGCCAAGTTCGAAGCAACCCTTGTGCCGGAAAAGCAGCCAAAGGATAAGAAAGATTGCCCGACGCAAGATCCGCTTGCTGGGTACGATAATCTGGTAAGGCTTGTTAGCGCGTTGTTAATGGGTTAGGTCAATGTCCAGCATCGGAAGCACCAACAGCAACTATCAGCCGCACTGGCTCCGCAAGCGCCCTCTCGAAGAGGAGGCGTCCGAGACGGCTGGCCAGGAGCAGGGTGCTGATGCGCAACCCAAGTTGGATTCGACCGAGAGCGAACTGATCAAGAACGCGGCGACCAAGGCCGACAAACTCGTCAGCTCGGTGGTCGGCGCTCAGGTCAAGGTGGCCTCGGCCGCCGCTTCGGGGGATTCGGTCGGCGCCGTCACCGAGGCCGCCAAGGCCATGGGCGAGAAGGTCACCACCAACGACTCGCTCAAGACCGGCATCGCGAACGGTGCGACGGTGGTCGCCGGCATGACGGCCGTGGCCAACGGCGATGCTTTCGGCGCAGCGGCCGCGACCAAGGCGGTGCTCGAGAACGCCCCCCCGGCCCTGGCGCCCCTCGCCTTCGTCGCCGACGTGGTGATTCTCGCCAAGGGCGACCAGAAACTCAAGGACAAGGCCCAGGCCGCCGCCAAGGAAGTCCAGACCCTCACCTCGCCCGTCGCCTCGCCCACCAAGAAGACGCGCTCCGCCCTGAACCTCGCCACCCACGTCCAGGGCGGCATCACCCTCGGCAAGGAGCTCATCTCGGCAGCGAGCGGCGTCGGCAAGATCGCCTCGCGCTCCAAGGCCCTCGCCCCGACGGTCTCGGCCCTCGGCCGCGGCGTGGACTGGCTGATGAAGACCCCGGTCGGCAGCATTTTCAGGGGGCTGGGCAAGGCGCTGCCCTTCCTGAACGTGGCGGCACTCGCCAACTCCATCTGGATCGGCCACGACGTCTTCAAGGCCAAGGAGTCCTCGAACACCACCAAGGCGCTCGCCGTCGGCAGCATCGCCTCGAGCGCGGGCCTCTTCTTGGCGACGGTGAGCGCGCCTTTCGCCCCCTTGCTTCTGCCCATGGCCCTCGGGGGCCTGATGGTCGAGCTTTCGCTCTTCTACTCGCGCCGCAACGATCAGAACTCGGGCGACACCGACCGCAAGCTCTCGCACGCCCTCGCGCACCCGGTCGAGGGTGCCGAGATGGCCGCGCGCACGGCGATGAAGGCGATCGACTCCACCCTGGACTGGTTCGCCAAGAACCTCAAGGAAGGCGTCGATAACCTGGCCGGCCTCTTCAAGCCCAATAAGCCCTCGTCGGATGCCTAGCGCACGGAGATTGCATGGTCGCTGAGATCCTGATCGGCCTGGTCGCCGTCGAGCACCTCTTCTTCTTCATGCTCGAAGCCGTCTTCTGGAACCGGCCGCTCGGCCGCAAGGTCTTCGGCTTCACCGAGGAGTACGCGACCTCGACTGCGTCGCTTGCCGCCAACCAAGGGCTTTACAACGGCTTTCTCGCCGCCGGCCTCTGCTGGGCGCTTCTTGCCGCTGAGCCTCAGATGGCGCGCGCCCTCGCCATCTTCTTCCTGTCCTGCGTGCTGGTGGCGGGCGCCTTCGGGGCCGTCACCGTCAATCGAACCATCCTCTGGGTCCAGGGCTTGCCGGCTGCGATCGCCCTCATCGCCGTCTTCGCGGGCGTCTAGCTTTAGCCTGTCTTCTTGTTGGTGGGCGCGTTCACGATCCCGCCGCAGGAGTTCTTGCCGTCCTTGCGCCACCGGACGCAGCCGTAGCCCGTCCCCGAGGGGAAGAGGCGGGTCGGGGCCTTGCAGAGCGGGCAGGGCGGATTGTTCAGCGCCTCGGCGTCCATGATGAAGTCGCAGCTCTCGCGGTCGCGCGAGCAGCAGAGGTATTCCTTACCGTTCTTCTGGCTCGTGACGCGCCGCATGAGCGCGCCGCAGCGGTAGCACGGCGGGTTGTCGAAGAGGGCCTGGACCTCACCCTTGGCACCGCTCGTCGCTTCGCCCTTCCCCTTGCGGCCTTTGCGGGCGCCCGTCTTGGGGGCGGGGCTCTGGCGCGCGCTCTTCTGCGGCACCCCGCGCGAGGGCACGCCCGCCTGCGCTGCGGTGAGCAGCGGGGTGAAGGCTTCCCAGAAGGTGCCCAAGAAGCCACGCCAGGCATGCTTGGCTTCGGCGATGCGGTCCAGCTCGGTTTCCAGCTGGGCGGTGAAGCCCTCGTTGATGACCGGGGCGAAGTGCGTGCGTAGCTCCGTGTCGAGCTTCTCGCCGCGCGGGGTGGGGGCCAGGTACTTGCGGTCGGCCTTGGTCACGAACTCCTTGCGCAGGATCAAGGAGACCATGGAGGCGAAGGTGCTCGGGCGCCCGATGCCCTTGGCCTCCAGGTACTTGATGAGGGTCGCCTCGGTGAAGCGCTCGGGGGGCTTGCTCCAGTGCTGCTTGGGCAGCACGCGGCTGAGCATGAGGGCCTGGCCGGCCGAGAGGGCAGGCAGGGTGGTTTCCTTGGCGTCCCGGTCGTCGAGGATCGTGAGGTAGCCGCGCTGCTTGAGCACGCGGCCGCTGGCCTTGAGGGCATGCTCGCCCGCGTGGATCCAGGCCTCGGTGGCGTCGAAGACGGCCGGGCGGCACTGGCTGGCGAGGTAGACCTTGGTGATGAGCGCGTAGAGCTGGCGGGCGCGCGGCTCGATGCTGTCCGGGGGCTCCTGGCCGAGCCGGGTGGGGCGGATGCACTCGTGGGCGCCCTGGGCGCTTGCGCTCTTGGCCTTGTGGATGTTGGGCTTGCTGGGCACGATCTCGGGGCCGTGCTGCTCACGCAGGTAGGCGAGGGTTTCTTGCTGGAACTCGGGGCTGACGCTGGGTTCGTCGGTGCGGATGTAGGTGACGAGCCCCGCCTCGAAGAGGGCCTTGGCGTGGCGGGTCGTCTCGTCGGTGCCCATCTTGAGCTGGCTCGAGGCCTGCTGGAGCATGGTGCTCGTGATGAGCGGGGCGGGGGGATTGCGCTTGGCCTCCTTGCGATCGACCCGCGCGACCGCATGGGAGAGCCCGCGCAGGGCCTCGGCGATCGCCTCGGCGTCCTCACGCTTGGCGATCACCTGCTTGCGTGGGGCCTTGCCGTCCGCGTGCTTGCCCACGTACTCGGCCTCGAACATGGCGTCGGGGCCCTGCCCCGGCACGTGGTAGAAGGCGTGCACCGACCAGGACTCGGTCGGCTTGAAGGCGCGGATGGCGAGCTCGCGATCGACCACGACCCGCAGCGCCACCGACTGGACCCGCCCGGCCGAGAGGTTGGCCTCGTTCGGCAGGCGGTTGCGCACGATGGGGCTCACCTTGTAGCCGACCAGCCTATCCAGGATGCGGCGCGCCTGCTGGGCGTCGACCAGGTGCATGTCGAGGGGGCGCACTTTGGAGAAGGCGCGCTTGAGGCCCTCGCGGGTGATCTCGTGGAATTCGAGCCGCTGGACCTGCCGGGCCGGCAGGCCGATCGTCTCGGCGATGTGCCAGCCGATGGCCTCACCCTCGCGGTCCGCGTCGGAGGCCACGAAGATGTCTTCGGGCTTGTAGCGCCCCTTGAGGGCCTTGAGCTTGGCGACCACGTCCTTCTTGTCGGAGGCGTAGACGTAGGTCGGTGCGAAGTCGCGATCGAGGGCGACGCCCAGCTCCTTCTCGGGCAGGTCCCGGAAGTGCCCGACCGTCGCCACCACCTCGTAGCCCGAGCCGAGCAGCTGCCGGATGGTCTTGGCCTTGTTGGGCGATTCGACGATGATGGCGCGGCGCGACATGGCGGCTCCTTTCGAAGAGGTTCGAAATTTTGTTCGATAGCCGGTTCGATTCTACCTCCACGGCGCTCGCTTGTCACCCGTCCTTTCGAGGGTCGCGCTTGCGCTTGGGTGGCGCGAAGCGCTCGGCGTCGTAGCGCTGGACGATGGCGGCGAACTCGGCATGGGCGGCCGGGGCGAGCACGGAGGAAGCGAGCGCGAGGGCCTCGGCCGGCGAGGTTGCGGCGGTGATCGGCACCCCGCGTCGTTCGAGCCGCTTCAGGGCGCGCTGGTACGCGCGGGTAGCGGGCGGCAGGCGACGCCGCCAAGCGCCGTAGAGAAGAAGGGCGCTGAGCACCGCGACCAGGATGAAGAGCCTGGGATCGCGGGCGGGCAGGGTGGAGCGCCTGGCGGGCGTCGGGTCGTAGCTCACCCATTGCCCGTCCGCGAAGGCCTCCACCCAGGCGTGGGCGTCCTTGGCCCTGTAGAGGACGTGGTCTTCCTGTTGCTCGCCTTGCGCGTAGCCCACCACCAGGCGCGTCGGGATGCCGATGCCTCGTCCGAGCAAGGCCAGGGCCGAGGCGTAATGGAGGCAGAAGCCTCGGCGGCTCGCCGTCAGGAAGAAATGCGTCGGGTCCATTCCCCCGGTCGCCCGTGGCGCGTCGAGGTCGTAGCGGGTGTCGCGCTGGATCACGCGAATCAGCGCCGCCATGGCCGCGTCATCGCTCGACGCGCCGGCGGCGTACACCGGCGCACGATGGGCAAACTCCCCTGGAATCCGGTCGAATGCCTTCTCGGAACCGCTCGGGGGAACCTTACGCCAGGCCGCTTCGCTTCCCAGGGTGACGCGGTAGCGGTAGCCCTCGCGCAGGCCGGTCGGATTGCGCAGGCTGCCGTCGCGACGAAGGTGAGGGCGTTCGAGGGGCGTCAGGACCCCGATGGTGGTCTCGGGAAGGGGGAGCCGATCCATGTCCGGGGCGAGCAGGGTCAGCCAGCGCTGGGGCCCTTCGCGATGCGCGGGCGCTTGGGTCGTGGGGGCGAGGTCTTGGCGCGTCCAGCGCCCGTTCCGGTAGGTATCGAAGGTCTCGACGCGCAGCCGCAGCGGCGGGCGGCCTTCGAGGCGAGCGGCGGGGGTGTCGTCGGTGCTCCAGCGCGCATCCAGGGAGAGGGATCCCGCCTCGCCCGGCAGGCGAGAGGCGCGGGTCAGGGCTTGCGCGCGCTGCGCCTGGGCCAAGCCGAAGGTGGGCAGCTCGGGGAAAGGCAGCGCGGGGAGATAGGGCTGGGCGAGGTAGGCCGTAAGGCCGATCCCCACGAGTGGCAGCCAGCGAGAGGGCAGGTTGCGCAAGTCCTGGAGCCGGACGCGGGCGAAACCGATCGCATGGCGCCCGTCGACCCAGCTGGCGAGCCACAGCGCAAGCAGGGTCGCGCCGTAGCTCAAGCCGACGAGCATGGTGTCGCGCGGGGCGACGAAGGCGGGCAGGATCGCGATCGTCAGCAGGGCGAAGAGCTGCTGGGCCCGCAGGTAGGCGCGGTTGCGCAGATCCCATGCGAACAGCCCCATCACCAAGAGAACCAGCTCGACCATCGCGCTGCGCGAGGCGGCCGGGTGCTTCAATTGCCAAAGGAAGAAGCCGAGTACCGCGAGGATGCCCAGGTAGAGCAAGGCGTGCAGCCAGCGTGCCGGTTTGCCCTGCCGGCGCGCGCTGGCGGTGCTGCCGAAGGCGGCGAGCATGCCGGCGACGCCCGCGATCCCCACTGGGGCAAGGCCGCTCAGCCAGGCGAAGGCGATCGCCGAGAGGGTGGCAAGGCCTGTCGCGAGGTGCATGAGGCCCAGATCCAGGGCGGGCCTGGGGGCTTCGGAGTTCGACCAAGGGGTGCGGCGCGGGGCGGAAAGGGGCTCGGGATCGCGCAGCCTGACCACCAGCGCCTGTTTCTTGGCGCTGACCCCCCAGTGCACGTCGCGGATCCTTTCGCCGGGCCGATGCTCACGGATGCCGCCCGAGGGCTCGGCAATTGGGCCATGTGGTGCTTGTCGACTTTCCTCTCGCGCCGCCTCGCGCGTCGGGGGGCTCGTCTCTTGCTGGGGCCACGGGATGCGGGTGAGGGTGGAGACGGCGAGCAGGCCGAGCGGGAAGGTGCGAAGCCGCACCACGATCGGGGTGCGATCGCGCGGGGGCAAGAGCCGCAAGCGGTGCGCGGCGGTGTCGGGCAGGACGACGGGCACATCCTCGCTCCAGCGCTTGTCTTGCCGGACGGCGAGCCCGAAAGGGCCTGCTTGCCTCTTCGATCGGACCCTCACGCCCAGTAGCCGGCTGCCGCCCGCCTCGGGATCTGTCGCGAGACGCGCGTCGAGGGTGACGCCGCGCCGCTCAAGCACCCCCAGGATGAAGGCCAAGACGAGCATCAAGAGCAGCGCGTCGCCCGAGAGGTTCAAGAGGGGCAGGCGCAGGGCGGACCCCGTCAGGAGGCAGAGCCCCCCGATGACGAGGACCGCCGTGCCGCGGCCGCTCAGGGTTAGGCGCAGGCTCATCTAGCGAGGGATGGCTTCCTGGGCGAGCAGTGCTTCGACCACGCGCTGTGCGCGAGCGCGCGAGGCCTCGCCTCTGAGCACCAGACGATGGACGAGGGCCGGGACGGCCGTCGCCTTGAGGTCGTCCGGCACCAGGTGGCCGCGTCCCTGAACGAAGGCGTGGGCGCAGGCGAGGGCTTGCCACGCGAGCGCCCCGCGGGGGCTGATGCCGAGGACGACGTCCGGCCAGTTGCGGCTCGCATGGACAATCGCGAGCAAGTAGCGGCGCAGCTCGGGGGCCACGTGGGTCTCGGCGGCCGCCTGGCGCCAGGCCTGAAGGCTCTCGGCGGGCATGGCTTCCGCGGGGATCCCCTTGCCATGGCGCCCTTCGAGCAGCGCGAGCTCCGCTTCGAACGAGGGGTAGCCCAGGCTCACGGCCGCCATGAAGCGATCGAGCTGGACCTCGGGCAGTGGGTAGGTGCCCTCGAAGTGCACCGGGTTCTGGGTGGCGATGACGAAGAACGGATCGCTCAAAGGGTAGGTGGTGCCGTCCACCGAGACCTGGCCCTCTTCCATCGCTTCGAGCAGGCCGGCCTGGACGCGGGGTGAGGCCCGGTTGATCTCGTCGGCCAGGAGCACCGGGGTGAAGAGGGGGCCCGGCACGAACGCGAAGGTGCCATCCACCTGGCGAAAGACCCTGGCACCCGTCAGATCGCTTGGCAAGAGGTCCGGCGAGAACTGGACCCGGCGAAAGCCCAGGCCCAACGACTCGGCGAGACGCTTGGCCAACAGCGTCTTGCCCACGCCGGGCACGTCCTCGAGCAGGAGGTGGCCGCCCGCGATCGCCGTGCAGACGGTGACGACGAGGGCCTCGCGAGGTGCGGCGACGGCCTGCTGGAGGCGCTGCACCAGCTGCATGGGGGCTGAGACCTGGAGCGGCATGGCAACTTTCCTCTGTGACGCGGGCGCACCGCATTATACCCTCGATCGCCCCGTTGTCCCGGCCGGGGGCGGACTACAGCCCCTTATCCGGTTGACTCCGTTGAGAATTAGAATTATTCTAAATGCAGTCAACCACAAGAAAGGACCCCTCGCATGTTTACGCCCGTGACGGTCGGCGCCCTTCGCCTCAAGAACCGCATCGTGATGGCCCCCATGACCCGCAGCCGCGTCGAGCAGGACGCGACCCCCGGCGCGCTCGAGGCGACCTACTACGCCCAGCGCGCCTCGGCGGGCCTGATCATCACCGAGGGCACGGCACCGTCCGCCACGGGTCTCGGCTACAGCCGCACCCCGGGCATCTACACCCCCGAGCAGATCGAGGGCTGGCGCGCGGTGGTGGACGCGGTGCACGCCAAGGGCGGCACCATCGTCCTCCAGATCATGCACGTGGGCCGCGTGGCGCACCCCCTCAACCAGCCCGAGGGGGCCGAGATCGTGGCGCCTTCGGCGATCGCCGCCAAGGCCAAGGTCTACACCGAGCAGGCGGGTATGCAGGAGATGGTCGCCCCCCGGGCGATCGAGACCGACGAAATCCCGGCGATCATCGCCGAGTTCGCCCAGGCCACCCGCAACGCTCGCGAGGCGGGCTTCGACGGGGTCGAGCTGCACGCGACCAGCGGCTACTTGCCCCACCAGTTCCTCAGCACCAACAGCAACCAGCGCACCGACGCCTACGGCGGTTCGCCCGAGAACCGGGCCCGCTTCGTGCTCGAGGTGATCGACGCCATGGCCGAAGCCTGGAGCGCCGATCGCGTCGGCATCAAGGTCTCGCCCGGCCAGGGCTTCAACGACATGGTCGACGAGACGGCCCGCGAGACCTACGGGTACCTGGCAGATGAGCTCGCCAAGCGCCATCTCGCTTACCTCCACGTCACGCGCCAGGCTCAGTTCAGCCCGGCGGATCAGACCTTCGACTCGTTCGCCGAGATGCGTCGTCGCTTCAAGGGCCCCTTGATCGTCAACGGCGGTTTGACCAAGGCCGAGGCCGAGACCCTGCTCGCGAACGGCCAGGGTGACCTCTTCTCGTTCGGGGCGGCCTACATCGCGAACCCCGACCTGCTGGAGCGCCTCGAAGCGGACCTGCCGCTCGCCGTCTCGGACCGCTCGACCCACTACGCGGGCGGCTCCAAGGGCTACATCGACTACCCCACCCACGAGGAAGCGCGCCTCGCGGGAGCGGTGCCCCGCGACTGAGCCCGCCTTTTCATGCACGAGCGAGCCCCGGCGCCATTTGGTGCCGGGGCTCGCTCGTCGAGGCGTGTTGAAGGAGGCGATCGTCGCTTCGTCTCTGAGGCCCTGGGTCACTGTCTGACGGCGCATCGCAACGCGAGCGACGAGGCAGCTTTGGCCCAATCCTTTCGTGCTATCATCGAGGCGAACAGCCTTGCAAGGGATACCCGCGAGCGTTCAAGAGACCAGGTAAGAGCGGAGCACCAGACGCTTGAAGAAAAGTGGAGTCGGTTCGGATACGCTGCGGCGCACGCTGATCGTCAACGGCATGGGGCCAACCCTCGTCATCGTGCTGCTTTGCGCGATCCTCGTGTGGCAGTTCGCCAAGGTCCGGGCCGAAGCCGACAAGGTGACGCACACGGTGCAGGTCCAAGAACGGGTCAGCCAGCTGGACTCGCTGCTCGCCAACGCGGCCGCCGGCTTGCGCGGCTATCGTCTTGCCGCCCGGCCCGAGTTCCTCAAGGAGTTCTCTCAGAGCCAGGAGCGCGTCGATGCGCTCGCCGGCAGCATCGAGAACCTCGTCGCCGACAATCCGGCTCAGCGTGAGGCGATCCGCAAGATCCGCAGCCTGATTCCCCACTGGTATCACAACGCTCATTTGAGCACCAAGATTTCAACGCCGGCCACGCCCGACACCATCCGCCTGATGCTCGCGGCGGATGGGGCGCCGATGCTGGCCGAGATCCACGACCGCCTGCGCGCGATGCACGACCACGAAGGCGACCTGCTCCGGGAGCGCCAGGAGCGCCTCGGCGACTCCAACGCCTGGGCCATGCTCGTGGGTGCTATCGCCATGCTGCTTGCGCTCGGCTTCTTCGCGCTCTTCAGCTTGCGGCAGTTCCGGATCCTCAACCGGCACTTCCAGCAAAATCTGCGCGATCTCGAGCTCCAGAAGGGCGACCTCCTGGAGCTGACCCGCTCGCTCGAAGTCTCGAACCAGACGCTCGAGCGCCGGGTTCATGAGCGTACCGAGGAGCTTCAGGTCGCCTACGAAAAGTACCGGCATCTCGCCGAAGCCGACGGCCTGACCGGGATTCCGAACCGCCGCATCTTCGATGAGGTCCTGGTGCGCGAGTGGGAGCGCTGCGGCCGCCAGGCAACACCCCTCTCCCTGGTCATGCTGGATATCGATTACTTCAAGGTCTTCAACGATACCTACGGTCACCAGGCGGGCGATGACTGCCTGCGGCAGGTCGCCAAGGCCCTCGCCGGCCAGGTCAATCGCCCGGGCGAGCTCGTCGCGCGCTACGGCGGCGAAGAGTTCAGCATCATCCTCAGCGACACCGATGCGCTTGGAGCCGAGCAGATCGCCGAGCGCGTCAGGAGCCAGGTCGAAGCGCTGGCTATCCCGCACGCTGGCTCGAAAGCCGCGCCCTGCGTCACGATGAGCCTCGGGGTCGCCACCCTCGTTCCGCGTCCCGAAGACGCCGCCGACCGGATGGTGGCCCTGGCGGATCACGCCCTATATCAGGCCAAGCAAGAGGGCCGTAACCGCGTTTGCATGATGCAGCCCGGAGAGTTGCCCGTTTAGCGCCCACGCAGGGCCCCTAAAGCTTGCTTGATGCTATACTTCCAAATGATTGATCCTATTATTGGAGGTGTAAAATCTTGCAACTGCATCATCGAGTCGCGCTCGCGGTCGCGAGTGGCCTGCTCCTGATCCCCCTTTCGGGCTGCCCCGATCCGAGCGCAACGAATCAGGCAAACACGCCGGATGAGCAAGGGAAGTCCGATCAGACGCTTCAGGGCAACCTTCACGAGGGGGAGATCAAGGCCGACCAGACGTGGACGAAGGCGGCCAGCCCCCACATCGTTCGAGGCACCCTCTATGTCCAGAGCGCCCAGGGAGCGACCCTGACCATCGAGCCGGGTGCCGAGGTGCGATTCGAGCCGGGCGCTGCCCTCCACGTGGGCTGGAACGACACGGGCATCCTCAAGGCCGTGGGAACCGCCACCGAGAGCATCACCTTCACCACCACCCAGGCGAGCAAGGTCCCGGGAGCCTGGGGGCAGATCTATGTCGGCAATGGTGGCGCTTCGACGATCCTGAGCCACTGCAAGATCATGTACGGAGGCGGCACGGGCAAAGAGGCGAATGACAGCGCGCTCTACGTCAACGGCGAGGGCAACAAGCCCACCGTCAGGAACTGCACCTTCGAGAACAACGCCGGCATTGCGGTCTCGGCGTTCGACACGTCCTTCACCGCCTTCGAGAACAACACCATCACCACCAGCGGCGAGAATCCTATCCAGCTGAGCCCGGAAGCGGCTGGCTCTCTGGGGGCGGGCAATCGCCTGACGGGGAACGGCAACGACACTGTCCTGCTCACGGCCGGGACCGTATCGAAGAGCGTGCGCTGGCGCAACCACGGCATTCCGTACCGCGTCATGGGGACCGTCTTCGTTCAGCACGCGAGCAACGCCCCTGTCTTGACCGTCGATCCCGGGTCCGTGGTTCAGTTCGCGCATGAGGCTGCCCTCTCCGTCGCTTATTCCGGAATGGGCGCCCTCCATGCGGTCGGCACGAGCGCCGAGGCGAGCGAGAGCATCACCTTTACGAGCTTGCCGAGCAACAAGGCGCCCGGCGCCTGGAGTGGGATCTACATGGGGGATGCGACCGTCGATGGTGCAGAGAACAACACCAGCTCTACTCGCTTGCGGTACGTCACCATCGAGTATGCCGGTGACTCCGGAAATTTCGGGGCCAACCTCTACGTCGACAGCTGCAAACCGCTGCTCGAGAAACTGACCCTCCGGAAGTCCGCCGGGGTGGGCATCCAGCTCGTGGGCGAACTCGCAACCATCCCGGTCGAGAGCCTCTTCTCGGACTCGAGCAAGATCACCTACGACAATAACGCCGTGGGGACTTACCTCTACCCCGAGCAATAGGCCGAGGATCCATCAGCGAAAAGGCCCGAGGCCCTGCAGATGCAGGGCCTCGGGCCTTTCTTGTGCCGTCGATCAGGCGCGCTTGACCACGACGCTGCCCACCGAGTAGCCCGCCCCGAAGGACGAGATGACGCCGCAAGCGCCCGGCTCGAGGTCCGCGTGGTGAAGGTGGAAGGCGATGATCGAGCCAGCCGAGCTGGTGTTGGCGTAGCGATCGAGGATGATGGGGGCCTCCTCGGCGCTCGCCTCGCGACCGAGCAGACGCTTGGAGATCAGCTGGTTCATGCCCAGGTTGGCCTGATGCAGCCAGAGGCGCGACAGGTCGCTCGGAGCGAGCGAAAGGGCTTCCAGGTGGCTTGCGATGTGCTCGGCCACCATGGGGCAGACCTCCTTGAAGACCTTGCGCCCCTGCTGGACAAAGAGCTTGTCCGGCTGCCCGATGCCGCGCTCGTCCGTGCGGTTGAGGAAGCCGAAGTTGTTGCGGATGTTGTTGCTGAAGACGGTCGCAAGCTTGCACCCGAGCACCTCGAAGCGCACGGGGGCCTTCGCGAGGTCGGCGCGTTCGAGCACCAGGGCGGTGCAAGCGTCGCCGAAGATGAAGTGGCTGTCCCGGTCGCGGAAGTTGAGGTGCGCCGAGCAGATCTCGGGGTTGACCACGAGCGCGCGCCGGGCCTGGCCCGACTGGATGGCGTTGACGGCCGTCTGGATAGCGAAGGTGGCAGATGAGCAGGCCACGTTCATGTCGAAGGCGAAGCCCTGAATCCCGAGGGCGCCCTGGACCTCGATTGAGACTGCCGGGTAGGGGCGTTGCATGTTGGAGCACGCGACCAGGACCATGTCGATGTCGCTTGCCTCGCACCCGGCACGGCTCAGGGCCTCGCGGGCGGCCTGCACGGCCATCTCCGCCTGGACCGAGGCTTCCTCGTTGGAGCGCTCGGGCAGGCGCGGGCACATGCGCGCCGGGTCCAAGACCCCCTCGGCGTCCATCAGAAAGCGGCTCTGGATGCCGGAAGCCTTGACGATGAACTCCGCGCTCGAGGGCTGGAGAGCCTCGCGGGCGCCGGAGGCGATCGCCTCGGCGTGCTCGAGGTTGTGGGCCTCCACGTACGCGTTGAAGGAGGCGACCAGTGCTTCGTTGCTCACCGCGTGGGGCGGGGTGAAGAGGCCGGTGCCGCTGATGACGACCTGGTGCTGCATGGAAGAGGGTCTCGCCTTCTGGGTTCGAGGGGATAGGGTGTGTGCCCTCGATGATACACCAAGCGTGATATTTAGGGCGCCTCGGGGCTAAGCTGCGCCTTGGGGCGGGCGGCGAGCGTGCGGTAGAGGATCAAGCCGACGAGGCCGCAGGTACCGATGATCCCCGCCATGGGCAGGGCGGAGCCGTCGTGCAGGCGCCCGACCAGGCTGCCGGCGACTGCCGCGAGCCCGAATTGGAGCGCTCCCATGACCGCTGCCGCGAGGCCGGCGCGCTTGCCGTGCTCCGCGAGGGCCGCGGCCGTGACGTTCGGGAAGACGAAGCCGAGGGCCGCCAGGTAGCCGAACAGCGGCAGGACCACGCCCCAGAAGCCGCCGACCTTGAGCCCCACCAGCGTCGCGAGGCACAGCCCGAAGAAGGCGGGCAACTGGATGGTCAGTCCCAGGATGCCTTCGGGGGCACGGGTCTTGAGCAGCCGCCCGTTCACCTGGGACGCGGCGATGAGCCCCAGGGCGTTCGCCCCGAAGATCCAGCCGAAGGCCTCGGCCGGGACGTGGAAAAGCTCGATGAAGACGAAGGGCGAGCCCGAGATGTAGGCGAACATTCCCGCCTGGATCACGCCGCCTGCCAGGGTGAAGCCGAGGAAGCGGCGATCGGTGAGCAAGGACCGGTAGTCGCGCGTGAGCGAGGCGGCGGGCTCGGCCTGACGCTTGGCGGCATCGCGCGTCTCGGGCAGGGCGAGCGCGGCCAAGGCGAGGATCGCGAGTCCGAAGACGACGAGCCCGCCGAAGATGGCGCGCCAGCCCATTCCCATCATCAGGTAGCCGCCCACCAGCGGCGCGACGATGGGGGCGACCCCCATCACGAGCGTCATCAGGGAGAAGACTTGGGCGGCTTCGCGCGGCGGATAGAGGTCACGCACGATGGCGCGCGAGACCACGAGCGCCGCGCAGCCCCCCAGCGCCTGGAGCAGGCGGAAGGCGATGAGCGCGCCCGTGCTCGGCGCCAGGGCGCACCCCGCCGAGGCAAGCACGTAGAGCACCAGCCCCGAGATCAGCGGCCCCTTGCGGCCCAGCCGATCGGAGAGCGGCCCGTAGATGAGCTGACCGAGGGCCAGACCGACGAAGAACAGCGCCAGCGTGAGCTGGACCGCCGCGGTGCTCGCGCCCAGGTCCCGGGCGATGGTCGGCAGGCTGGGCAGATACATGTCGATGGACATGGGGCCGATGGCCGTCAGGGCCCCCAACAGGGGGATCAGGCCACGGCGGCTCGTCTGGACGGGAAGGCTCAGGGTGGAACTGGACAAGGCGCCTCGATTCTTTGCGGGCAGGTAACCTGGGGCAGCGCAAAGCGAGGAGGGGACGAGCTTTGCGGCCACCCTTTATGTTACCACCGTTGTTTCAGAAATCGGTCGCTTGTCGACGCGCGCCAACGTCAAGATTCGTGTCGCATGCAGGCCGGCAAATGCGCGTCCTGGAAGCGGTGGCGCAGGGTGACGGCCTCGGCGGCGGGGTAGCCCGCTTTTTCGCTGGCCGCCTGGAGGCGCTCGGGGGAAAGCAAAGAGGCGAGAGGCTGCGGGACCGAGGGGGTGAGCGTCAGGGCGAGGCGGAGCTGGGCTTCAAGCGCGGTGAGCTGCTCGCTCGAGAGGCTGCTGCGGGTGTTGCGGCGGCAGCCGGGCGCGCCGCAGTGGCAGGGGAAGAAGTCGTCCTCGCGGTGGTCTTCGAAGGTGCCGTAATCGTTGGTCAGCTGCTCGCCCATCCGGATGTCCCGGATGGCCACCTCGAAGCCGTGGAGGGTGCCCAGGCAGTTGGGCTGGCAGGAGTGGTTCATCTGGCGGCCCAGATCCCAGATCAGGACGCGGTTGCCCTCGGCGTCGCCGTAGGTGTAACGCGCGAGCAGGTCGTCGTAGGCCGCAGGCAGCGCGGCAACCCGAGTGGGATCGAGCAGTTGATCGAGGGCGTCCTGCACCCAGATGACGGTGCCCATGGGGATGGGCGCCGTCGCGACCAGCCCGTGGCCGACCGCGGGCGAGATGAAGCGCAGGGCGGTGTCGGGGTGGATCATCGGCCGAGGGCCCAGAGCCCATCGCCGCTCTCCGGTCGCGCACGTTCGGGGGCCTGGTAAGCGCGGCTGCTGGGCAGCGGCACCTCGCGCCCTTCGCGCAGGGCGTCGGCCAGTGCCCGATCCGCCGGGCTCAGCTTGGCGTAGGGCAAGAGGGGCTGCGGGACCGAGAGAGCCCGCTGGAAGGCCTGCGCCGCCTCTCGGTCCCACTCGGGCCAGAGGGTCTCGAGATCGGCTGCGCTCACGCTGCCGCGGCAGCCGGGCGCGCCGCAGGCGCAGGCGAAGTCGCCCGTCATGTTGAGGGTGCCATACTCGCAGGTCAGCTGCTCGCCGGGCTGGATGTCGCGGATGGCGATCTCGAACGCCTCGCCGACGCTGCGGCTCGTGGGGCGGCACGAGTGGTTCATGTAGCGGCCGAAGTCCCAGCAGAGGATGAAGTCGCCCGCCGCGTCGACGTAGGCGTACTTCTCGAGCTGGGCGCGGAGCAGGTCAGGCAGGGCCCGGACCTCGTCGGGCGAGAGGATGCGGTCGAAGGCATCCAGCGCCCAGATGATGGTGCCCGCCGGGATGAACGCCGTGGTGAAGACCCCGTAGCCGATCGCGTCGTCGATGAAGCGTAACTCGGTCGCTGGATGGATCATGGCGCAGCCTTTCGAGGGGGCGATGTTGCGATATAAAAGTTAACGAATCATTCTAGCGCGCCCACCTCGTCAGGCGTCAAGGGCGAGCCCAATCACCTTGCTCGTTGCTGACGATCCGGCCGAGTCGAGGCCGATTCACGGGAGGTCGACGAAACGATAAGGCAAGACAGCGGGCCACCCGATCCGGGTGGCCCGCTGTTCGTCTTGGCTTGAGGGGCTCTTAGAAGGCGCCGAGGTAGACGTTGTCGATGACCGGAGCGCTCATCTTGTCGGTACCGAGGTAGTAGTCGTAGGTGTAGCGGAAGCGAACCTTGACGGTGCTGGTCTTGTAGGCGCTGAGGTCAACTTCGACGCGCTTCCAGTCGGTCTGGTTGGCGGTCTGGTCGTAGACCTGGCTCCAGGTGGCGCCGCCGTCGGCCGAGGCATCGACCTGGAACTTCGCGGTCTTGAAGTAGTTCTGGGCGGTGAACTTGGAAAGGTCGAAGCGGAGGGCCGAGCGAGCGTTGCCCGAGAGGTTGGCGTTGCTGGCGAGGGTCAGGGCGTAGGTACCGGTCTCGGTGACCTGGCCGTCGCTGCCGCCGGGGGTGGCGCCCTTGGCGCCGCCGTTGGCCGCGAAGGTCGAGGCGTTCCAGTTGGTGGTCGCCGCAGTGGCGCTGCTGTAGCTGCTCTTGGTCCAGCTCGCCTGCCACTTGCCGAGGCCGCCCTCGAAGTCGTCGCTGAAGGCCGCGGCGACAGGGGCCGGGGTGGCGACGGGCGCGGGGGTCGGGGTGGCGATGGGAGCCGGGGTCGAGGAGTCGTCGCCTTCGATGGTGACGCCGAGGTCGAGGCCACCGAGGACGGGCTGGTTGGTCTTGAGGTTGATCTTCATCGAGAGGGGGGTGACCTTGCCCTCTTCGACCTGGACGCCTTCCTGGATGAGGCCGCCGAGGTAGCCGTAGCTCTGGTCGAGGGCATCCACGCGGACGGTGTAGGTGTCGCCCTTGAGGCCGTTGAAGGACACGTCCTTGCTCATGGGCCAGCCGATGGTCTGGCTGACGGTGCCCTGCTTGCCGTTGTAGCTGACGACGTGGATCGAGAGGTAGCGGACGTCGCTCGCGGCGGCGGCGGTCTGGTAGCCGGCGCGCTTGATGATGATGCCGCCGCCCTGCTGGGCCATATCGAGGGTCATCGAGCGGTCGCCGGTCTCGGCGACGGGGGCCAGAGGATAGGAGCCGCAACCCGTGAGCGCCGCGATGGCGGCACCGAACACGATGAACTTGCTGGCGGTCTTCTTGAACATTGCGCTCCCATCCTTTCGGACTGTGGTCCTCACACCAGTGTTATCCGCGGGTGGGAGTGAAATGTTCTTATGACCGAGTTAAGGTTACTCTTTCAGGGTGTTAAGATTGCGTACGTTGCAGGGTGCGGCGGTCGATCTTGCCGCTGCCCAGCCGCGGCAGCGCGTCCAGGACGGTGATGTCGCGGGGCAGCTTGTAGCGGGCGAGGCCTTGCGCGAGCTGGGCCCGCAGGGCCGAGACGCTGAGCCCCGGGTCGCGCAGCACCACGAAGGCGACGGGGACCTGGCCCCAGGTCGGGTCGGGGGCGCCGACCACGGCGGCCTCGGCCACTCCCGGGTGGCGTTCGAGGGCTTGCTCGATCTCCGAAGGGTAGACGTTCTCGCCGCCCGAGACGATGAGGTCGGTGCGTCGGGCGAGCACGTGCAGGCAGCCCTGCGCGTCCAGGTAGCCGTCGTCGCCGGTCCGAAGCCAGCCGTCGACCTTGGCGGCGGCCGTCGCAGCGGGGTTGTGCAGGTACTCCTCGAAGACGGTCGGGCTGCGCACCTCGATCGCACCGGGGGTGCCGGTGGGAAGGGGAAGGCGCGCCTCGTCCACGATGCGCACGTCGGTGCCCATCAGCGGGGTACCTGAGCTTGCGCGCTCGCTGTCGCTCGCACCGAGCCGCGTGAGGGTCACATGGGAGCAGGCCTCGGTCATGCCGTAGGTCGGCAGGGCCTGGGGGCAGCGCTCGACCAGGTCGAAGGGGATGGGGGCGCCGCCGACCAGGATGGCGCGCACGCTCGAAGGCAGCGGGCGATCGCCCCACTGGTCCAGCATGCGACGCAGCATGGTGGGGACCACCGAGAGCATGCTCGCCCCGTCGTCGCGCATAGCCTGGATCATGGCCTCGGGCGAGAAGCGATCGTGCAGGATGACGGTGGCTTGCGCCAGCGCGCAGCGGTGGACGATGTTGAGGCCCCCCACGTGGAACATGGGCATGGCAAGCAGCCAGCGATCGCGCGGGTTCAGCCCGAGGGCCGCCGCCGAGGCCGTGGCGCTCGCGAGCTGGTTGGCCCAGGTGAGGACGACGGCCTTGGGGCGGCCCGTGGTCCCCGAGGTGAACAGGATGGTGTGGGCTCGATCGGGGTCGAGGGTGTCGGGGATGGCGGGGCTTTCGTCCTCGCTGAAGGCCTCGGCGAGAGGCACGACCCGGAAGCGCTCGCGGATGCCGCGCGAGAGCCGATCCGCGTCGGCGAGCACGAGGCGGGCGCCCGCATGCTCAAGTTGCCAGGCGATTTCCTCGTCGGTGAGGCGCAAGTTGAGCGGCAGGAGGATGGCCCCGAGGCGGCCGAGCGCGTGGGCTGCCGCGGCCCAGTCCGGATGGTTGGCCCCCCAGACGGCGACCACGTCGCCCTCGCGCACGCCGAGGGCCGCGAGGGTGGCGGCGGCGCGCACGACCCTGCGATCGAGCATCTCGTAGGTCGTGACCTCCCCCTTGAAGAGGATGGCCGGCTGGTGTGGGCGCAGGCGGCGCGCCTGGGCGGTGGGGTGGCTCAGCATCGTTCGAGGCTCCTGGTCAGGGCGGTGTGCGCGGGCTCGGGGGGGCAGACGCCGAGCCCCGGCCCCTCGGGCCGCACGAGCGCGCCTTTGCGAAGCCGAAGCGGGCCATCCGCATCGGGTGCGTCGAGGAGCGCGAGGGTGGAGAGACCGGCGGGCTCGGGCCCATCGAGGGCGCAGGCCAGGTGCAGGGCCGCGGCGACGCCTACGAGCCGATCGAGGCTCGAGGTCACGACGGTGCGCAGCCCCTGCCGCTGGGCTTCTTGTGCGAGCGCGTGGGCGACGCCCAGGCCCCCGAGCAGCATGGGCTTGAGCACGAGGGCATCGACGGCTTGCTCTGCGATGAGGCGATGGGCGGTTTCGGCATCCAGCAGGGCTTCGTCCGCAGCGATGGGGACGCCGCGATGGCGCAGCGCCGCGAAATCGGCACCGGCCACTGGTTGCTCCAAGAGGTCGATCCCCAAGGGGGCGAAGGCCTCGATGGCGGTTATCGCTTCGGCCTCTTGCCACGCGCCGTTGGCGTCGAGCCTCAGGCGGATCGCGGGGAAGCGCGCGCGCAGGGCACTGACCCGAGCGAGATCCGTCGCGAGGGGGGCAGCGCCGACCTTGAGTTTGAAGGTCTTGAAGCCTTCGGCGATAGCCCGCTCCCCTTCTGCGATCGCGCCTTCGGGGTCGGTGGACGTGAGCAGGCGCTGCAGCTCGGCCTCGGGCGCGGGGGTTCGTGAGAAGGCTTGCGCGAGCGCGTGGCCATCGCGCTTGGTTAGCGCATCCAGGAGCGCGAGCTCGACCCCCGCGTGGACGCAGGGCGTATGGGCGAGCGTGAGGCCTGCTTCCTTGAGGGCCGCGGCGACCCCTTCGAGGCTGGGCTCGGTAAGCGAAAGCGGGCACTCCGCAAGCTTAGCAAAGGTGCTCGCTGCCATCTCGTAGGCCTCGCCGCCGAAACCCGGCAGGGGGGCGACTTCTCCGAACCCCAGAGACCCCGCTTCGTCCCGGACGGCCACCCACCAGCCCCGGCGGTGCGTGTAGACGGCGCTGCCGGTCACGAGCGGGCGCTTGAACCTCACCTCGTAGGGGGCATAGGCGAGGCGAAAGCGGCTCACGGCAAGAGCAGCCCCACCGAGAGCAGGAGCCCGAACAGCATCAGCAGCTTGGCCGTGCCTGCGAGGGTCTGGTTCAGGACCGGCCCCACGTCACGGCGAACCGAGCCGAAGAGCTTGATGGCGAGGGGTAGGGTCAAGAGCGGCAGCAGGGCCTTGAAGTCGAGCTTGCCCATGGCGACCATCGCCACCGGCACGAGGTAGGCGCCGGTGAGCAGCGTGGCGTAGTAGCCGTGGGTGAAGCGCGCCCCGAAGCGCGCCGAGAGGGTCTTCTTGCCCGCGACGCGGTCGGTCTCGATGTCGCGCAGGTTGTTGACCACGTTGATGGCCGCCGCGATGAGGCCGACGGGGATGGCGAGCGCCCATGCGAGCGGCGAGAGGTGGAGGGCCTGGACGTAATAGGTGCCGAGCACGGCGACCAGGCCAAAGAAGATGAAGACGAACAGCTCGCCCAGCCCGTTGTAGCCGAGCGGGTAGGGGCCGCCCGTGTAGGCGAGCCCCGAGAGGATGGAGAGCAGGCCGATGGCGACGATGGGCCAGCCGCCCACCGCCACCAGGTAGCAGCCCACCAGCACCGCGAGCCCGAAGGCGATCGCGGTGGCCTTCAAGACGGCCTGGGGGCTCGCGAGGCCCGCCTGGGTGACCCGGGTGGGGCCCTGGCGGGCGTCGGTGTCGGCGCCCTTCTTGAAGTCGAAGTAGTCGTTGGCGAAGTTGGTGCCGATCTGGATCAGGCAGGCGCCCAGGAGCGCCGCGAGACAGGGTCCCGCCGCGAAGGCGCCGTCCGCATACGCGATGGCGCTGCCGACCACCACCGGGACGATGGCGGCGGGCAGGGTCTTGGGCCTTGCGGCCATGACCCAGACGGCGACGGGCGAGGGCTTCTCGATGGCGGTGCTCATGGGCGCTGCGTGTTCCTTACGGCTTACGGACGGCGGGGGAAACGGGAGAAGTTGGGCTTGCGCTTCTCGACGTAGGCGTTGCGGCCCTCCTGGGCTTCCTCCGACATGTAGTAGAGCAGGGTGGCGTTGCCGGCGAGCTCCTGCACGCCCACCTGGCCGTCGATCCCCGCGTTGAACGAGGACTTGAGCAGGCGCAGCGCGAGCGGGCTGTGCTCGAGGATCTGGCGGCACCACGCGACGGTCTCGGCTTCGAGCTCGGCGAGCGGCACGATCTTGTTGATCAGGCCCATGTCGAGGGCTTCCTCGGCGTCGTACTGGCGGCACAGGAACCAGATCTCGCGGGCCTTCTTCTGGCCGACGATGTCCGCCAGGTAGCTCGCGCCGAAGCCGCCGTCGAAGCTGCCGACGCGGGGGCCGGTCTGGCCGAAGCGGGCGTTGTCGGCAGCGATCGTCAGGTCGCAAACCAGGTGCAGGACGTGGCCGCCACCGACGGCGTAGCCCGCGACCATGGCGATGACGGGCTTGGGCATCGAGCGGATCTGCTTCTGGAGGTCGAGGACGTTGAGGCGGGGCACGCCGTCGAAGCCGACGTAGCCCTCGTTGCCGCGGATGCGCTGGTCACCGCCCGAGCAGAAGGCGAGGGGACCTTCGCCGGTCAGGATGATGACGCCGACTTCCGGATCTTCGCGCGCGTCGGTGAAGGCGGCGGTCATCTCCATCAGGGTCTGCGGGCGGAAGGCGTTGCGGACCTCGGGGCGGTTGATGGTGATCTTGGCGATCCCCTCGGCCTTCTCGTAGCGGATGTCGGTGAAGTCCTGGACGCTCTTCCAGGCCGGCAGGGCGACGTCGATCATGGGTGGCTCCTTATCGGTGAGAAACGAGGATATGAGTGAAACCAGCGCCTCCGGGCGCTCGAATGGAACAGCGTGGCCCGCCTCGGGCACGACCGAGAGGCGGGAATCCGGGATGCGCCCTTGCATGAGCCGGGCGATCGCCTGAAACTTTTCATCCTGTTCGCCGACCACGAGCAGGGTCGGCACGGTGAGGGTGTCGAGCCGGTCGTGCAGGGACGGCTGGCTGCCCGTGCCCACGACGGCGAGGGAAGCGGCCAGGCCATGAGGCGCCTGCTCCATGCGCTGAGCGTGCAGAGCAGCCCGGGTCTCTGGGGCAAGCGATGCCATAGAAGCAAAGAGGGGCAGCGCGGACCAGCGCTCGATGAAGCGCTCGATCCCTTCTTCCACGATCGCGGTGGCGAGGGCCGCGTCGGAGGCCCGTCGGGCCTCGCGATCACTCGACGTTTCAAGGCCCGGTGAGGCGCCGACGAGCACCAAGCGCTCGACGAGATCGGGCCGGCGCAGGGCGAGCGCAAGGGCGAGGCGGCCGCCCATCGAGTAACCGACGAGCGTCACGGGGCCGCGCCCCAGCGCATCGAGCAAGGCGCCGAGCGCATTGACCACCCGCTCGAAGGTCCAGCTCTCGATGGGCGCCGCAAAGGCGGTGCCGCCGTGGCCGGGCAGGTCGGGGGCGATGCAGGCGTAGCGCATCGAAAGGGTGCTTGCGATCGCTTCCCAGGCCCGCGCGTCCCAGGTGAAGCCGTGCAGGAAGACCACCGTCTCGCCGGCCGCTTCGTTCCAGCCCCGGACGCGCCAGCGCAGGCCGCCGGCCTCGACCCAGCGTGCGTTCATCGCACGCTTTCCCTCAAGGTGAGGGCCGCTTCGGCGGCATCGGTCGCTCGCTTCATGAGGGCCTGGTAGGCGAGGGCCTCGTCGGTGCGGGCGGTGGGCACTTCTACGATGCTCGGGCGGCCGCTCGCGATCGCAAGGGCGACCTGAGAAGCCACTTCGTCGGGGGTGGCGGCGACGAAGTGCGAGAGGCCGAAGAGCGTCGCCGCATCCCCGAAGCGCAAGCCGTGGGGCGTGCCGAAGTACGGCTCGAAGACCTCGGGGAAGCCCGAGATGGGCAGGTGCGAGAAGATGGCCCCGCCGTCGTTGTTGAGCACCAGTGCCACGAAGGGGGCCTTGAGGTGGCGCGTGGCGAGCAGCCCGCCCAGGTCGTGCAGGAAGGCCAGATCACCCGTGACGAGCAGGGTGGGGCGATCCAGGCCCATCGCCGCCCCGAGAGCGGTCGAAGTGATGCCATCGATGCCGTTCGCCCCGCGGCTGACCAGCACTTGAAGCCCGGCAGGGCCCTGGCCGCACAGCGCATCGGCGTAGCGGATGGACATGCTGTTCGAGAGGAAGACCCCGCTGCCTTCGGGCAGGGCCTGAATGGCCTCGCGCACGGCGAGCGCCTCGGTGGCATCGGTCGCCTGCTCGAAGATCGCCGCCACCGCTCGGTTCGCAGCGAGCAGCTGCTCGCCCCAGCGGGTCGGGGACTTGGGAGCGAGGGTGTTCGTCAGGGTGTCGAGCATGGCCTCGACGTCACCCGTGATCGTCAGGTGCGCGAGCGCTTCGGGATCGCGCCTCGCAAGGTCGGGCTGCAAGAGGGCGAGCCATGGCTGATGGCGTTCGAGCCACTTGTTGAGGGTGGCCGAGGTCGGCAGCCCCCCCAAGCGGAGGACGACATCCGGGCCGTTCTCGGCGATCGCAGGGGCGCGCAGCAGCGCCTCGGGATGGCCGACGACCAGACCCTCGGCATCCGGGTGGAAGCGCAGGCCCGAGGCCACGTCCGCAATGATGGGGAAGCCCGCGAGGCGCGCAAGTGCGAAGACCTTCTCGGGAGCCGTGGCGTCGAGCGCGGGGCCCGCGACGATCACGCCGCGCTCGGCTTTCGCCAGTCGCGCGGCGAGGGGCGCGAGCGCCGCCGGGTCTAAGCCGGGAGTGGGCGCAACGAGCGTGCTGACGTGCGCGAGGGCCTCCTCGGCGAGGGTGGCAAAGGTCGGGTCCTCGGTGGGGATGGGCGGCAAGGGGTCGGCGAAGGGTACGTTGAGGTGTACCGGCCCGATGGGGGCCGCCAGGGCGATCTGAGCGGCCTGGCTAGCACTCGCGCAGAGCCGGCGCAGCGCGGCGGGGCTCGCAACGGGCAGGGCCGTCTCGGCGAAGTGCCGGACGTGCGAGCCGAAGAGGCGCACCTGGTCGATGGTCTGGGAGGCGCCGGTGTTGCGCAATTCGGGTGGGCGGTCGGCGCTCAGGACGATCAGGGGCACGCCTGCGAGCGACGCCTCGATGATCGCCGGGTAGTAGTTGGCCGCGGCCGTGCCCGAGGTGCAGACGAGCGCAACCGGGCGGCGGGTGGCCTTGGCGAGGCCCAGGGCGAAGAAGCCCGCTGCGCGCTCGTCGATGTGAACCGTGGTGCGCAGGTCCTCGTGGACGTGGGCCGCGTAGGCGAGTGGCGTGGAGCGCGAGCCGGGGGTGACGCAGACGTCGCGGACACCCGAGCGGTGCAGGGCGCCCATCAGGATCTGGGCCCAGAGCGCGTTGAGGTTGGGGGCGGTCATTCGGAGCGACCCTCCAGGATCGAGAGGATGCCCGAGGCCTTGCGCTCGGTCTCCTCGAATTCGGCATCGGGGTCGGAGCCTGGGACGATGCCGCAACCGGTGATGGCGATCGCCCCACCCGGGTGGAGGATCGCCGAGCGAATCCCTACGGCGAAGTCGCAAGCGTCGGCACCGACCCAGCCGACGGCTCCAGCGTACCAGCCCCGCACCCGATCCTCCAGGCGTCTGACCGACTGGCGGGCCGCCTCGCGCGGGGTGCCGCAGACCGCAGGCGTCGGGTAGAGGGCCGCGAGCACGTCTTGCAGGCTCGTGTCGGGCTTGAGTTCGCCCGAGATGGGGGTGTAGAGGTGTTGCACCGTGGGGGTGCGAAGGATGGTCGGCGTCTCGGCGACCTGGAGCGAGCGGCAAAGAGGGCTCAGGCCCTCCTGGATGAAGCGCACGACGAAGTCGTGCTCTCGGCGCTCCTTGTCGTCTTCGAGCATTGCAGCGGCCAGGAGCTGGTCCTCGACTTCGTCCATTCCCCGGCGGCGAGTGCCTGCAAGGCCGTCGGCCATGACGCGGTCGCCCGTGATGGAGACCAGGCGCTCGGGGGTGGCCCCGAGGAAGGCGGCATCCGGGTCGAAGCGGAAGCAGAAGCGGTGGCCGGGCGCCGTCGCAGGGAAGCGGGCGAGTACCGTCCAGGGATCGAGCGCTTCGGTCGCACGCAGGCGGATCTCGCGCGAGAGCACCACCTTGGGGATCGCATCGGCCTGGGAAAGGGCCGCTCGGATGGCCTCGGCCCAGCGCTCGCGATCGCCAGGCTCAGGAAGGCGTTCAGCCCTCAGGTGCGTCGCTTCGAGGGTGGCGGCCTGTCGGGCCCAGTCTTCGAGGCGATCGCGCAGGACCGAAAAGCGCTTTTCGAGCTTCTCGGAGGTTTCGTCCGCCACGGCGCGCACCAGCGCGATCACGTGGGCGACGCCGGGGGTGTCCGCGTCCCAGCGCAAGGTCACCTCGGGCAGGACGAAGCGCGCGGGCAAGCCAGCGGGCCATGCCGGATGAACGGGGGAGGAAGGGTCGAAGGCGATCCCGCCGAAGTAGCGCAGCGCGGGGTGGGCGAAGGCCGCCAGGCGCGCGCGGCACAGGTCGGGGGCCGAAAGGGCGCCGTCGGGGGTGGTGGTACTCACTTCGTCGGCGGCGCCCAGCCCCAGCCAGGTCTCGCTCGAGGCCGCGTCCACCCAGCCGACCTGAGGCCCCATGGCCGCCACGCGGGCGAGGGCGAAGGGGTCTTGCGCCTCGAGCCGGAATTCATAGGCGACGAGGTGCTCAAACCCTGACCGTTCGACCGCTTCGAGGAGCATGGGAGTGTCGAGCGGTCGAATGGACGAAAGATTCGGTTTGCTCCCGGTCTGCAAACGGGGCCTCCTCTTCGCTTCGCGGGGGTTTGCGCTCGTTCCATCATTGCATAGTTTTCGATTTTCAAAAAGATTTGAAGGCTCTGAAGGGGTGTGCTAGAATCCGGGGGTAATGGGCAACCTACCTAGGATTCGCCCGCACATTCACAGGAGGGCGCCCGTGCTCATCACGCTTTCAGACCGCACGGAAGCTGCAAGAATCCAAGGCTGGCTCATTCGCGAGGGTCATGCCAACCGAAAGCTCGACGATGGGCGCCTGATCCTCGTCGATGACCCCTTCGTCCCGCACCGGGTCCGCGAGGCCCTCCAGCGCGACGCCGCGGTGGCTTCCATCGAGCTCACGCGCAGCGAGCCCCGCCTGGTGATGCGCCACAGCGATGCGGATGCGGCCTGGCCCTTCCCCGGTCCCATGCCGGACGTGGTCGCCGGCCCCTGCTCCATCGAGAGCCGCGCGGTGGCCGACGAGGTCGCCCACTTCCTCTCCACCCTGTCGATCAGCTGGATGCGCGGTGGCACCCACAAGGTCCGCACCTCGCCCTACGAGTTCCAGGGGGCGGGTCTCAAGGCGGCCGAATGGCTGCGCGAGGCTTGCGATCGCTACAACCTGCGGGCCATCAGCGAGGTCATCGACACCCCCGACATGGAAGCGGTGGCGAGCCTGCTCGACGTCATCCAGATCGGCGCGCGCCAGATGCACAACCCGCAGTTCCTGCAGAAGGTCGCGCGGCTCGGCAAGCCGGTCCTGCTCAAGCGCGGGCTCTCGGCGACCCCTGCCGAGTGGCTCTGGGCGGGCGAGTACCTGCTCGAAGCGGGGGCGCCCTTCGTCGCCTTCTGCGAGCGCGGCATCCGCACCCCCTCGCCCCTCAAGCGCTTCACCCTCGATCTCCAGGCCATCCCCTTCATCAAGGAGATGACCCCCTTCCCCATCTTCATCGATCCGAGCCACGCGGCGGGGTCTTCCCCGTACGTGAAGCCGCTCGCGCTCGGCGCCATGGCTGCCGGCGCGCACGGCTTGCTCGTCGAATGCCATCCCGATCCCGCCTGCGCGCGCAGCGACGCGACCCAGGCCCTCGACTTCGCGGCGATGACGGACCTGGTCCGGCAGGTGCGCCGCCTCAACCTCCAGGAGGTAACCGTATGATCTCGCAGACTGCCGAGGTTCGCCGCAAGACCTTCCGCGAGAGCCTCCTCGACACCGTCCAGTCCAAGAACGAGGTCCTCTTCAAGGCTGCCGCCCACCTCCTCGAGGTCGAGGGCAAGTCCATCCGGCCCCGCTGCGCTCGCCTGATTGGCGAGGCGGCCAATCCGGACGCGCCCTTGACCGACGCTCACGAGCGCCTCGCCGAGGCGGTCGAGATGCTGCATGTGGGCTCGCTCATCCACGACGACATCCTGGACGAGGCCGAGCTGCGCCGTAGCGTGACCTCGGTCCACGTCAAGTACGGCGCCAAGGCGGCCGTGCTTGCCGGTGACTTCTTGCTCGCCCGCTCTTGCGGCCTCATCGCCTCCCTGGGCCACCACCGCCTCAACCAGCGGATGGCCGAGGTGCTCGCGGGCCTCTGCGAGGGCGAGTACGTTCAGGACGAGCAGCTCTGGAACCTGGACGTGACGGTCGAGGCTTACCTTGAGCGGATGGCCCTCAAGACCTCGGGCCCCTTCGAGCTCGCCTGCGAGGGCGCGGCCCTCTTGAGTGGCCAGCGCGACGAGGTGGTGCAGGCCGCCCGCCGCTTCGGCTACCACCTGGGGCTGCTCTTCCAGATGTTCGACGATCTGCTCGACTACGCGAGCTCGGCCGAAGTGGCGGGCAAGCCCGTCGGTCAGGACCTGCTCGCGGGCTCGTTGACCCTGCCGGTGATCGTGGCCCTCGAAGACCCCACCGTCGGGCCCGTCATGCGCCGGATGCTCACGCCCTTCCCCCAGGAGATCCACCAGGAGCTCAAGGAGCTGCTGTTCAGCCCCGAGGTCTTCAAGAAGTCGCTCGCGCGCCTCGAAGCCGAGGCCCGGACGGCGCGCGCCTGCCTGGACCTCTTCCCCGAGAGCGCTTCCAAGGACCAGCTCTTCGAGTACCTGGACAAGCTGAGCGACCAGGCACGCAGCCTCTCGCCCGAGGCCGCCCTGCCCACCCTCGGAGCCGCCCATGTCGTTTAACCTCCCGAGCCTCGAAGACAAGCCCACCTACGTCCGCGGGATGTTCGACCGGATCGCGGCCAACTACGACCTGATCAACCGCCTCATGACCGGCGGCCGCGACACGGCGTGGAAGCGGAGCGTCTTGCGCCTCGCCGAGCCCAAGGCCGGCGGTCAGTACCTCGATCTCTGCACGGGCACCGGGGATATCGCCTTCTTGCTGGCTGACATCGCCGGGAGCACGGGCAGCGTCAAGGCCCTCGACTTCTCGGAGGGCATGCTGGAGGTGGCGCGTCAGCGCCCCTGGAGCGGTCCTGCCATTACCTGGATCCAGGGGGATGCGTGCGACCTGCCGTTCGAGGATGGTAGCTTCGATGCGGTCACGGTGGGCTACGGCCTGCGCAACGTGCAGCCGCTCGAGAAGGCCCTGAGCGAGATCCACCGCGTCCTCAAGCCGGGCGGCCGCTTCGTCTCCCTCGAACTCGGCAAGCCGAAGGTCAAGGTCGTGCGCTGGGGAGCCGAGCTGTACGAGTACCGGATCGTGCCCGCCATCGGGAGCCTGGTCTCGGGCGATCGCGACGCCTACCGCTACCTGCCCCATTCCAACCGCAGCTTCCCCGACCAGCGCGAGCTGGCCGAGCGCCTGCGGGCCCTGGGCTTCAAGGACGTGAAGGTGCACGACCGGATGCTCGGCGCAGTCGCCATCGTCGCTGGCACCCGCTAACCCGTCTTTTTCCCATCAAAGCGATCGCCCCAGTCATTTCCGACTGGGGCGATTTCCATTCGGGCCTGATAGACCGCGCAATCTTATCAATAGAACATCAAGCCGCGCGAACGACGAGCCTGTCGCCGTGTGGCTTGTCTTGAGTGCCTTATGGCGTTTTTTGTCATGCCTGTTCCGCACACCGCTTTACATTTCGGCTGCGGGGTGCGGAGAGTCGGGTAATTTTTACGGATTTGGACATTAATGAATATTTCTAGGTTAACTTCAGGAGTTCCACTCGTCAGAAGAGAAAATGGAGCATCATGAAGACCCTGAGCGAAAAATATCGCATCAATGATACAAACCTTGCCCTGCGACGAACCTTTCTCGGGCTCGGCGACGAGGAGCGTCAGACCCTGGCAGCGCTTGCCGGCTGGGCCGAGCGCGTGGTCGAGGCGATCGCGCGCGAATTCTACGATCACCAGTTCGCCTTCTCGGCGACCCGCGCCTTCTTCGAGGCACACGCCAGCAAGAAAGGTGTGTCCTTGCAGCAACTGCGCGCCCACCTGGAGCGGGCGCAGGCGGGTTACTTGCGCGAGATCTTCCAGGAGGCCGCATCGGGCGGCAACTATGGCAGTACTTACTTCGAGCGCCGTCTACGCGTGGGCAAGCTCCACAACACCATCAACCTGCCCCTCAAGTGGTACCTCGGCGCGTATCCTCTCTACCAGGACCTGTTCCGCAAGTATCTGAAGCGCGCCTTCCTGCTGAGGCCGGGCATGCGCACGAAGGCCGAACGTGCCATCTTCGCCGTCTTCAATTTCGACATGCAGGCCGTGTGCGACGCCTTCTTCTACGACTACCTCGAGTCGGTCGGGCTCGATCTCTCGCAGATCACGATCGCGCACGCCGACCGGGACCTCTCGGATTACTACGACCAGCTCAAGACCGTCGTGGCCGCCTCGCTCGGCGAGTCGATCAGGACCAGCCGGGTAGTGGACGAGAGCAGCGTCGCCATCTCCAACGATACCGAGCAGGTGCGCGAGGCCGTGCTCGATATCGTTGCGGGCGTGCGCAAGGTCGCTCAGCGCGCCCAGGAAGTCGCCCAGAACGTGGACGACGCGTCGGGGTCGGTGGCGCAGATGTCCAATCGCCTGGGCCAGGTCAGCCAGGATACCGAGCGCCTCGACCAGGCCGTCGCCGAGACCTCGGCCTCCATCGAGGAGATGAGCGCGAGCATCCAGCAGGTGGCGGGCAACGTCACCGAGGCCCACCAGTTCACGGAGCGGGCGGCCAAGGCGGCCGAAGAGGGCAAGCGCTCGGTCGAGGCGACCGTCCTGGGCATGGAGCAGATCAACCGCACCATCCACGAGGTGGTGAGCGCCATCGAGCAGCTGGGCCAGAGCTCCGCCGAGATCGGGGCCATCGTCGAGACCATCGACGACATCGCCGAGCAGACCAACCTCCTGGCCCTCAACGCGGCGATCGAGGCGGCAAGGGCCGGTGAACACGGCCGGGGCTTCGCGGTCGTCGCCGACGAGGTCCGCAAGCTCGCCGAGCGCTCCACCATCGCCACCGGCGAGATCGCCAGCCTCATCAAGGGCATCCAGGCCAAGACCACCCAGGCGGTCGCCTCGACCCAGGAAGGCGAGCACGTCATCCACGAGGAGGCGCGGCTCGTTCGCCAGGCGGGAGAGGCCCTCACGGCGATGGTGGAATCGGTCGGTCAGGTCCGCTCCTTGATGAGCGAGGTCACCGGCGCGATCCACGCCCAGGCCCTCGCAGCCGAGCAGATCAACCTCGCCGCCCAGGCCATGAGCGCCATCACCCGCGACGTGGCCGTGGCCATCGATGACCAGGTCCAGGGCTCGGGCCTCATCCTTCGTGCCTGCCAGGCCGTGGGTCAGCGCACCCACGAGGTCTCGGAAGCGACTCAGGTCCAGCTCAGCCTGGGCGAAAAGGTGGTCGGCTCGATCGATCGTCTCTCCACCATGGCCGAGGCCCTCACGGGCCAGGCCCGTGGCTTGCGCGAAAGCCTTTCCGGCTTCAACGAGATGGAAGCGGCAAATGAGCGCTCGGCCATGACGCGCCAGGAGCCGCGCGCCCTCCTCACCAGCGGACGTTGAGCCAGCCCCGCGGGGCGATGGCGAAAGGGGCTGCAGCATGCGTGCTGCAGCCCCTTTCCGCTTCGATGCCTTCGAACACGAGGAGCGGGGGCCCCTTGCGACCCGGGGGCCGGTCGGGTTAAGGTGGACCGTTCGACTCTCTTTGCTAGGCGAGGGTTAGATTGCCATGCGAGCCGCGTATATAAACTTGCAGACGCATTCGGAGTTCTTCAGGTTGAAGTTAGTCAAAACGCTGTTGCCCTTGTTCACGGTCTTGAGCCTCGCCCCCATCGCATCGGCCGCGCCTTCGGGCCCGGTTTCGAGCGGGGATGAGGCTCTTACCATCTTGATGGCCGGCAACAAGCGTTATCTTACAGAAACGTTCAGGCATTCCGGGCACGGGACGCAGCGCCGCGGCGAAATCGCCAAGGTCCAGCATCCCGTCGCGCTCGTGCTGGGGTGCGCTGATTCGAGAGTGCCGCCCGAGCTGGTCTTCGACCAAGGCTTGGGGGACCTCTTCACGGTGCGCGTGGCAGGTAACGTGGCGGATGCATCGGTGCTCGGCAGCATCGAGTACGCCGTGGGCCACCTCGACGTGCCGTTGGTGATGGTGCTCGGCCATGAGCATTGCGGAATGGTCGAGGCCACCCTCAAGGGAGGCCAGGCGGAGGGACACCTCCAGCATCTGGCGGAGGCGATCCGACCTGCCCTCGTGTCGGTCGACAAGCGAACAGGCGATGTCCTCGACGCTGCCGTCCGGGCAAACGTCCGGTATGTGGTGCAGCAGCTCAAGGTCTCGAAACCACTCTTGGCAGACCGGATCAAGGCCGGGAAGCTCAAAGTGGTCGGCGCCCGCTACGACCTGGACACGGGGGAGGTGGAGTTGCTTTCTCCTTGAAATTGGCAGAAATGGAAGGGAACCACATAGTCAATGCATGATCCAATCATCCTATTCTTCATCTTCGGCCTCGTTGCCGGCCTGCTGCGCACGGAGTTGAAGCTCCCCTCGGCGATCTACGAGTTCGCGAGCATGCTCCTGCTGCTCTCCATCGGCCTCAGAGGCGGGGCCGAGCTCGCCAAGCTGCCGTTGCTCCACGTGCTGCCGCAGATGGTGGCCGTCGTGGCCATGGGCTGCGCCCTGCCGATGGTCGGTTTCCTCGTGCTGCGCTACCTGGGCCGCTTCAAGCGCGCGGATGCCGCCGCCATCTCGGCCCACTACGGCTCGGTGAGCGTCGGGACCTTCGCCGTGGCCGTCGCCTACTTCGGGGCGCGCCACATCCCCTTCGAGGAGCACATTTCCCTCCTCTTGGTCCTGCTGGAAGTGCCCGCCATCCTGATGGGGATCCTCCTGGCGCGCGGCCTGTCCAAGGAGACGCGCTGGGGTCAGGTCTTGAACGAGGTGTTCCTCGGCAAGGGTATCGTGCTCTTGATCGGCGGCGTCCTCATCGGCTGGGCGGCCGGTACCGACGGGCTGGTGCCGATCAAGCCTATGTTCTTCGACCTGTTCAAAGGCTTCCTTGCCATCTTCCTGCTCGAGATGGGCTTGATCGCTTCGCGGCAGGTCGGGGCGCTGCGCCATCATGGCCTGTTCCTGCTCGGCTTCGGCGTGCTGATGCCGCTCTTCTCCGCCTTGGTGGGCACCGGGCTGGGGCTGGCACTGGGCTTCTCGGTCGGCGGCACCGCCATGCTGGCCACGCTCGCGGCGAGCGCTTCGTACATCGCCGTGCCGGCAGCCATGCGCATCTCGGTCCCCGAGGCCAATCCGACCCTGTCGCTGACCGCTTCGCTGGGGATCACCTTCCCGTTCAACATCCTGGCGGGCATTCCGCTGTATCACATGATCGCCGAGAAGGCGCACACGCTCATTGGAGGCTGAACCAATGAACCCTAACAGACGCAAGCTCCTGACCATCATCACCGAAGCCGTCCTCGAGGAGTCCCTGATCCGCGAGATCGTTCGCCTGGGGGCCCACGGCTACACCGTGACCGATGCCCGCGGCAAGGGCGATCGCGGCGTGCGTAGCGCCAGCTGGGAGGCCAGTAGCAACATCCGCATCGAGGTGGTCTGCACGGCCGAGATGGCCGAGGCGATCGGGGCGCTGCTCAAGAAGAACTACTACGAGAACTACGCCATGATCGTGTTCGTGACCGAGGTCGACGTCATGAGGCCCGAGAAGTTCTGACGCTCGCAGCGCGAGGGGTGTGAACGGTTCACCGTTCACACCCCTCGTTCGTTTTTGCGGCTTTGGCCTTAGTGCTCGAACAGGTTCTCCCAGCCCTGGAGATCCAGCTGGATCAGGGTCGGCAGGTGCTGCATGCAGGCGAGCGCAAGGTCCATGCGGCCTTCGCGCACCAGCATGGCGTCCAGCTTTTCCTTGAGGGGGATCAGGTAGCGCACGTCGTTGGCCGAGTAGGCGAGCTGCGCGGGGCTGAGGTCGTCGGCGCCCCAGTAGCTGGTCTGGACGGACTTGTCCAGCTCGACGCCCAGGAGGTCCTTGGTCAGGTCCTTGAGGCCGTGCTTGCCCGAGAAGGTCCGGGCGATCTTGCTGGCGACCTTGGTGCAGTAGACGTGGGTGATCTTGGCCCCCAGGTGGTGCCGGAGCATGGCCAGGTCGAAGCGGGCGAAGTGGAAGAGCTTGAGCGGCCGCTCGGCTTCGAGCAGCTTGACCAGGAGGGGCATGTCGTAGGAGCTCACCTGGAGGACCGTGGTGAGGCCGTCCTCATTGCACAGCTGGATCAGGCAGAGCCGGTCGCGGTGGGGGTTGAGGCCGGTGGTTTCGGTGTCGGCGCAGAGGTAGGCGCTCTTGGCGTAGGCTTCGAAGAGCTCGGGGGTCAGATCCCCTTTGATGAGGTGGACGTCGGCGGGGGCTTTCACGGGGTCTCCTTCGCGATCGGGTTGGGGGCTTGCTCCATGATAGCCCGTTTGCTCGCGAAACGTGAGCATCGGCACGCCGGGTACGCGACCTCCCTCACGGGCCACAGGTTGCTTGTTTGATAGGGTATAGTAATCCCATCAGGGCCCGCCACGCGCAGGGCCGCTCATTGCCAGGAGGATCCATGTCAGAAGCCGAGCCTATCGCTCCCCTCGATGCCCTCCAGGACGAGGAGCTGGACCAGGTTGCCGGCGGCACGACCCTTGCTGTTGCGCTCGATCCCGCCCAGTTCAAGCCCCCGGTGTCCGCGCCCACCGGCTTCGTGACGGCCCTGCCGCAGGCCCCGACGGTCTATACCCCCGTTCCTGTGGTGATTCCGGGGACCTTTGTCCAGGTGAGCCCGCCTTCCGGGCTTCCCAGCCAGTTGGGCCCCAGGCCGCTGCCGGGCACCCTACCGTTTGTCTGCGAGTGAGATGTCCTCGCGAGCATACGCGCACTTCGCAACCATCACAGAAAGGAACCCGCCTTGTCTCACGATAACTTCGTCTTCCCGTCCCTCGAAGAAATGGAACTCACCGACGAGGAGCTGGATCTCGTCTCCGGCGCCGGCATCGATTTGGCCGCATTCGCCGGCATGGACCTGGAGACGGCCCTGCTATCCGTCCAGTCCCAGCGGGCCAAGTTGATCGATTCCCAGCTCCAGAGCTTGCAGGGTGCTGCTCAGAGCGGCAACCAGATGGACATGCTCCGCCTCCAGTCGCTCACCAACAAGCGCAACGAGGCTTTCGACCTTATGACCAACTTCATCAAGAAGATGGCGGACAGCCGTAGCAGCATCCTCGGCAACATGCGCTGAGCCCAAAAGCAAGTCCCCCCGGCGGATTCCGCCGGGGGGACTTGCGTTTTGGGCTTACGCCTCGGAACCGACCGGCTCCTTGGCCTCAGTGTGGGTGAAGACGACCTTCTCGCCGTTCCAGTCGGCGGTGATGACGCCGGACTTGGGCAGGGCACCGCCCAGGATCTCCTCGGCGAGGGGATCCTCGATCAGGCGCTGGATGCTGCGGCGCAAAGGACGCGCGCCGTAGCTCGGCGAGTAGCCCTCTTCGCACAGCTTGTCCTTGAGCGCGTCGGTGACGTCGAGGTCGAACTCGTTCTCCTTCATGCGCTGGCGGACTTCCTTGAGCATGACGTGGACGATCTGGCCGATCTCTTCCTTGGTCAGCGGGTGGAAGACGACGATCTCGTCGATGCGGTTGAGGAACTCGGGACGGAAGGCCTGCTTGAGCTCCTCCATCACGACGTCCTTCATCTTGCGATAGCGCCCGTCGTCGCCGCCGGTCTGGAAGCCCAGGCTGCCGCCCTTCTCCAGCGCGCGCGCACCGATGTTGGAGGTCAGGATGATGATGGTGTTCTTGAAGTCCACCACCCGGCCCTTGGCATCGGTCAAACGGCCGTCCTCCAGGATCTGGAGCAGGATGTTGAAGGCGTCGGGGTGAGCCTTCTCGACCTCGTCGAAGAGCACGACCGAGTAGGGCTTGCGGCGCACGGCCTCGGTCAGCTGACCGCCCTCGTTGTACCCGACGTAGCCGGGGGGCGAGCCGATCATCTTGGAGACCGCGTGCTTCTCCATGTACTCGGACATGTCGACCCGGATGAGGTTCTCTTCCTGGCCGAAGAAGAAGCCCGCGAGCGCCTTGGCGAGCTCGGTCTTACCGACGCCCGTGGGGCCCGAGAAGATGAACGAGCCGATGGGACGCTTGGGGTTCTTGAGGCCGACGCGCGCACGGCGCACCGCCCGCGAGATCATGTGGATGGCGTCCTGCTGGCCGATGACGCGCTCGTGGAGGACTTCCTCCATCTTGAGCAGCCGCTCGGTCTCGCCTTCGGTCATCTTGCTGACGGGGATGCCCGTCCAGCTGGCGACGATCTCGGCGATCTCCTCGGTGCCGACCGAGGGGGTCGCGCCCTGGCCCTTGTCGCTGCGCCAGTCGGCTGCGATCTCGCGGATCTTCTCGCGGACCGCCTGCTCCTGGTCGCGGAGCTGGGAGGCCTTCTCGAACTCCTGAGCCCGGATTGCGGCTTCCTTCTCCTTGGTGAACTGGCGAAGCTCCTTCTCGAGCTCCTTGGCCGCGGGGGGCAGGCTGCTCGAGCGCAGGCGCACGCGGCTCGCGGCCTCGTCCATCAGGTCGATGGCCTTGTCCGGCAGGAACCGATCCGAGATGTAGCGATCCGAGAACTTCGCGGCCGAGACCAGCGCGTCGTCGGTGATCTGGAGGCGGTGGTGTGCCTCGTAGCGCTCGCGCAGGCCGCGCAGGATCTCGATGGTCTCGTCGACCGAGGGCTCACCGACCATGACCGGCTGGAAGCGGCGCTCGAGGGCCGCGTCGCGCTCGATGTGCTTGCGGTACTCGTCGAGGGTGGTCGCGCCGATGCACTGCAGCTCGCCGCGGGCGAGCGCGGGCTTGAGGATGTTGGCGGCGTCCACCGCCCCCTCGGCCGCACCGGCGCCGATCAGGGTGTGCAGCTCATCGATGACCAGGATGATGTTCTGGGCGCTGCGGATCTCTTCCATGATCTTCTTGAGGCGCTCTTCGAACTCGCCGCGGTACTTGGTGCCCGCGACCAGCGACCCGATGTCGAGGGTCACGACGCGCTTCTCGGCCAGGATCTCGGGGACCTCGCTGTTGGCGATGCGAAGGGCCAGGCCCTCGGCGATGGCGGTCTTACCGACGCCAGGCTCGCCGATGAGCACCGGGTTGTTCTTGGTGCGGCGGCCCAGGATCTGGATGACGCGCTCGATTTCCTTCTCGCGGCCGACGACCGGGTCGAGGCGGTGCTCTTCGGCCATCTGGGTGAGGTTGGAGCCGAACTCGTCGAGGGTGGGCGTCTTGGAACGGTGTTGGCCGGTGCCGGGGGTCGCGGCGCTCTCGCCGAGCATGCGGATGACGTTGGAGCGGACGCGCGAAAGGTCGACGCCCAGGTTCTCCAGGACGCGGACGGCCACGCCCTCGCCCTCGCGGATCAGGCCCAAGAGCAGGTGCTCGGTACCGATGTAGTTGTGGCCGAGCTGGCGGGCTTCATCCCAGGAGAGCTCGAGGACGCGCTTGGCGCGGGGGGTGAAGGGGATCTCCACCGCCACGAAGCCGGAGCCGCGGCCGATGATCTTCTCGACCTCGATCCGCGCGTCCTTCAGGCTGACGCCCATGCTCTTGAGGGTCTTGGCGGCCACCCCGGTGCCCTCGCCAATCAACCCAAGAAGGATTTGCTCGGTGCCGACGAAGTTGTGACCCAGGCGCCGGGCTTCTTCCTGCGCCAGCATGATCACCTTGATGGCTTTCTCAGTAAATCTTTCGAACATTTCGCACCTTCTTCAATCCTAACTTGGTGTCGGGTTTGGTGGCATCTTACCACAGCCGATGACACCCGCCAATGCGCTACGGAAAGCGAAAAAACGCAGTCGTGACAACTCTTTCAGGCTTTTGACACGGGCCGAACCGGCGACTCGGCTACTCCCCAAGGTGATCCTTGAGCTTGGCCTTGATCGAGCGGATTTCGTGCTCGCGCCCTTTCTTTAGCTGCTCCAGCTCCCCAATTCGTTGCTTGATCTCTGCAATCTCTGCCTCCTTTTGCGCTTTGAGCTGATCCAGGTCGTTTTGCAACCGGATGATCCGCTCGACCCCCGCGAGGTTGATTCCGAGCTCCTGCGTCAACTTCTGGATGTAGATCAGGCGCTCGATATCAGCTTCGGAGTACAGGCGATTCTTCCCCTGGCGCTTGGGGCTCACGAGCCCCCGCCGCTCGTAAAGGCGGAGCGTCTGGGGATGCATCTTCACCAACTCCGCGGCCACGCTGATGATGTAGAGTGGCCGGTCTTTCGATGAATGCTCGTAGCCCACATCGGTCCTCCTTCAGAATCGAGATCTCTATTCCCGGAGAGAAGACTTGCCTAACCCATTATAAAGACGCTTGCGGTTTGGCATGGAATGTTATGTTAACACACGGGGCCATGAGCCGCCTTCCCCGCCCCCGAGCAGGCGGTGCCCTTGCGCACGCGCCGTCGGAGACGGGGAATTGGAGGGCTTAGTATTTAGTGCGGACGGTATAGGTCACCTTCGTGACGGAGCGAGCAGGGACCTGCACGCCGAACTCGACGGTGCCTGCGTCGAGCTTCGAGTAGCCCTGGGAGGCCTGGGTGATGGTCCAGTCGCCGCCGAGCTTCTCGGTGGCGAGGATCGTCACGGGCTGGTCCTTGCGGTTGCGCAGCTCGATCTCGTAGCTGGACTCGACCAGGCGATCGCCCAGGACCTTGTAGCTGGTCTGCTTGCGCTCGCCCACCAGGTCGAAGGCCTGTCCCGCCTTGAACTTGAGCTTCTCGTCGCGCGGGGTGTGGTCGATGCTATCCTCGCCCACGAACTGCAGGCGCTTGTCCGCGTCCTGCTGGTAGATGCGCACGACGCCCTTGGGCAGGGGCATGCCCAGCTTGTCCTGCTTGCTGTTGGTCATCTCCAGGTAGACGTTGACCTTCTGGCTGGTGCGATCGCGGGTCTGAATCCAGATGGGGGCCGAGGGGGCCTCGAACCGGTAGACCTTGCGGGTGGGGATATCGGCCGCCGAGAGCAGGCTGACCTGCTTGGTCTGGCGGTCCTTGAGGGTGGTTGCGCGGTTGAGCTGGTAGGAGTGGTACTCGAAGAGGGCACGCTCGGCGAATTGGTCGCTCGGGGCCTCGGCCTTCATGGCCCGCATGCGGTCTTCCATGTAGGTGGGCTGGGGCCGGACGCGGTTCACGTCGCCCGCCACCAGGGTGAGCTTGGCGTTGTCGTAGGAGGCGCCGCTCTGGTTGTCCAGGGTGACCCAGCCGTTCAGGTTCGACTTGCCCTGGTCCTCGGAAACCACCAGCACGTAGTCGCTGCGCCACGAGAGGCCGCGGGTCAGGTACGAGGTCTCGGTCTGCTGCTCGCCCGTGGCCCGGTCGTTCTGCAGCAGCCACTTGAGGGTGGGACGCGCGACCAGGTTGGCGGGCACCTGGGGCAGGACGACCTTGCCGGGCGGCTGGAGGTAGATCTTGTCGCCGATGCGGTAGATCTGACCGTCGTTGGTGCTGAGGAGAGTCGCCTTGCTCACGGTGTTGTCGGCGTGGATCTCGACGTCCTTGCCGATGTACTTCTCGAGCAGCTTGTCGGGGGTGAGCAGGTCGTACTCGTAGTTCTGCTCCAGGACCTTGAGGTCCTGCGGGGCGCTGAGCGAGCGCAGGGAGACGGTCGTCGGGTCGATGCCCGAGGCCACGTCCGCATACTGCAGCTCGCGCTGGCCCTTTTCGAGCTTGATGGTGCGCACTTCGCGCACCAGGCCCAGGTTGTCGTTGTAGACGGTCAGGGCTACCTCTTTGCGGTCCTGTACGGTGCTCTCCTCGGCCCAGGCGGGGGCGGCGGCGCCCACCACCAGGGAGAGTGCGAGCAGGCCTTTGGTCAGTTTCGAATTCGTCATCGGTGATTACCTCCAAGCAACCGACGAAAGAGGCGGCCCGAAGGTTCCCTCCGGGCCGCCATATCGCTTGCTTTTTTACTTGAGCTTCGCGATCACGTCCGCGAAGGTCTTCTGAGAAGCGGGGATGCTGGCGAAGTCCTTGACGAAGCGTTCGCCCTCTTCCTTCGCCGACGGGCTGTTGATCTGGAACAGGCCGCGGACGTAATTGCCGCGGATGACCCAGTCGTCCGAGTCCATCTTGACGGCCTTGGCGAGCATCTCGGTGCCCTTCTTGGCGTCACCGCCGACCATGCCGGGCGCCTCCAGGAAATAGCGGCCGAGAGCATACCGGGCGCGGGCATTGTCCGGGTCGATCTCGACGCCCTTCTCGAGCTGCTTGCGCACCCCGAGGCCGTACTTCATCATCGCCATCATGCCCTCGCGCTTGGACTTGAGGCCCTGAGCGCCGCCAAGCACCACGTACACCTCGGAGCGGTAATAGGCCGAAGCGTCCTTGGCGCCGGGATGCTTCTCGAGCTTCTCGCAGAGGTCCATGGCCTCGTTGTAGCGCTCGAGCATGAGGAGGGCGTGGGCGATCATCACCTGGGCGGCGAAGTCGTTCTCCTTGATCGCGAGGCTCTTCTTGTAATAAGAGAGCGCGTCCTCGTATTCGCCCCGTGCATCGTGCTGACGGCCCTTGGCCATCATGGCATCGAAGTCGCTGGCGGCGGCGATCTGGTAGGGAGCAGGGGGAGCCGCATGCGCCGCCACCGGCGTCATCACGGCCAGACCCAACAGGGCGCCCAAGAGAAGTTTCTGCACGAGACGTCCTCCTTTGTTCAACAAACGTGAATGCGTTGGGGTCATTCTGCGGCCACGCTCGCCCGATGGCAAGAGGGCTACTTGGCCTCCATCCAGCTGGGCCCGACCGAGAGCTCGACCTTGAGGGGCACGGCGAGCTGCGGATAGGCGCTCTCCATGGTCTCGCGGACCAGGGCGCTGACCGCTTCGACTTCGGCCTTGGGCACTTCGAGCACCAGTTCGTCGTGGACCTGGAGGATCATGTGGGCCTTGAAGCCGCCTTCTTTCAGCGCGCGGTGGAGGCGGATCATGGCGATCTTGATGATATCGGCGGCCGTCCCCTGGATGGGCGAGTTGACCGAGGTGCGCTCGCCGAAGTCCTTGAGCCGGCGGTCGTTGAGCTCGGGGATGTAGCGTCGGCGACCGAGAAGGGTCTCGGCGTAGCCCCGGCGCTTGACCCTGGCGACGGCCTCGATGGTGTAGTGGCGGATCTTGGGGTAGTGGTCCCAGAAGGCGTCGATGAAGGCCTTGGCCTCGCCCATGGGGATGCCGAGCACCTTGGCAAGGCTGAAGGCTCCCTGGCCGTAGATGGTGGCGAAGTTCACGGTCTTGGCCATGCGGCGCTGGTCCTTGGTGACCTCTTCGAGGGGGACCTTGAAGATCTGCGAGGCGGTCAGGGCGTGGATGTCCTCGTCCTTGCGGAAGGCCTCGATGAAGACTGGTTCATCGGCGATGTGGGCCAAAAGGCGCAGCTCGATCTGAGAGTAGTCGGCCGCCATGATGACCACGTCGGGAGCCGAGGGCACAAAGGCCCCACGGATCTCGCGGCCCTCGGCGGTCCGGATGGGGATGTTCTGGAGGTTGGGCTTCTCGGACGAGAGGCGGCCGGTGGCGGCCACCGTCTGGTTGTACGAGGTGTGGATCTTGCCGGTGCGGGGGTTGACCAGCTCGGGCAAGCTGTCGATGTAGGTGCCCTTGAGCTTGGTGAGCTGACGGAACTCGAGGATCTTGGCGACCACCTCGTGCTGGCTCGAGAGCTCTTCGAGCACGCTCGCGTCCGTCGAGGGCTCCTTCTTGGGAGTGCGCTTGAGCACGGGCAGCTGGAGCTTGTCGAAGAGGATGACGGCGAGCTGCTTGGGGCTGTTGATGTTGAACTCGGTGCCCGCCAGGGTGTGGATCTCGGCTTCGAGCTCCTTGAGGCGGTTGCCGAAGACGTGCGACATCTGCGCGAGGTAGCCCGTGTTGATGGTGACGCCGTACTGCTCCACGTCGGCGAGCACCTCGATGAGGGGTAGCTCCAGGTCGTTGAAGAGGCTGGTGAGGTTGCCCTCTTGGAGCTTGGCCTCGAGGCCCGCGACCAGCTCCAGGGAGACGGCCGCGTCGGCCGCGGCGTAGGGGGCCGCCTGCTCGACGCTCACCTTGTCCATGGTGATGGCCTTGGCGCCGGTGCCGATCAGCTCCGAGATGGGGGTCATGCGGTAGCCGAGCACGTCCCAAGCCATGTCCTTGAGACCGTGGGGGTGGTTGGTGTCCACCAGGTAGTCCGCCACCATGGAGTCGAAGCGCAGGCCCTGCACCTTGATGCCGTAGGCCGACAGGACGTTGATGTCGTACTTGGCGTTGTGGGCCGTCTTGGCGATCGCGGGATTCTCGAAGAAGGGCTTGAGGGCCGCGACCACGTCCTGCAAGGGGAGCTGCTCGCCCTCCAGGTGCCCGACGGGCAGGTAGTAGCTCTCGGCCTCGGTCGCCACCGGCGCGCCGAAGGCCAGCGAGATGCCGACCAGCTTTGCCGCGAGCGGGTCGAGGCTGTCGGTTTCGGTGTCGAAGGCGACGAGGGTCTGCTTCTCAAGCGAAGCCGTGAGGGCTTCGAGCTGCTCGCGGCGCTGCACGACCGTCATCTTGAGGTCGAGCGCGCGCTCGTGGGTCTCGGCGGCCACGGCAGCCCCCACGTCCTCGGCCCGCGCGCCGCCCGTGAAGTCGGCAAGGATCTTGGGCAGGTCGCGCACGATCGACTTGAACTCCAGGTCGGTCAGGCACTGGATCAGGTTCGTGAGGTCGGGAAGCCGCATCTCGCAGTGCTCCCAGTCGAAGCCCGCGATGGGCACCTGGGTGTCGATGGTCGCGAGGCGCAGGCTCTGGCGGGCGGACTCGACGTTCTCGGCGAGCTTCTGGCGAAGCTTGGCGTTGTCGAGCTTGTCCAGGTTCGCCAGCAGGTTCTCGACGGTCTCGAACTCGGCCAGGAGCTTCTTGGCGGTCTTATCGCCGATGCCCTGGACCCCCTTGATGTTGTCCGAGGCATCGCCCGCGAGGCCCTTGTACTCGATGATCTGGAAGGGCTTGAGGCCGTCGAACTCCTCGGCGACCCGGGCCTCGTCCACGCGGATCAGCTCGGAGCCGCTCTTGGCCCACAGGATGTTGATGTGACCGTCGACCAGCTGGAAGGCGTCGCGATCGCCCGTGACGATGAGGACGTCGTACCCCTTGGCGGCGGCCGCCTTGGAGATGGTGCCGATCACGTCGTCGGCCTCGTAGCCGTCCAGCTCGTAGATGGGCAGGTCGAAGGCGCGCACCACTTTGCGGATCACGTCCATCTGGACGATCAGGTCGTCCGGCATGGGCTTGCGGTGCGCCTTGTAGTCTTCGGACTCCTGGTGACGGAAGGTCGGGGCCTTGCGGTCGAAGGCGACGGCCATCAGGTCGGGCTTGTGCTTGCCGATCACGTCCAGGATGGTCTTGGTGAAGCCGTAGACCGCCCAGGTGGGCACCCCGTCGCGCGTGGCGAGGCCCATGCGCATCAGGGCGAAGTGAGCGCGGTACGCGATGGCATGGCCGTCGATGAGCACCAGACGGCGCCGAGCGCCCTCGGTGGGGGCTTGTGCGGCGACGGCGAGCGGGGTTGCGGTCATGATTCCTCCGAGTGGTCGTGGGCCGAGAGGGCGAGGGCGCGCTGGTAGGCGTCCCGCTTGGGGACACCCAGCTCGCGCGCGATTTGCTTGCTTGCGTCTTGCTTGCTCATCCCCTGCGCGAGCAGAGCCAAGAGGCGCGTGTCCAGATCCGCCTCGGGGGCGGGCGCGGCCTCGTCGGTGCAGCCACCCACGACGAGGGTGATCTCGCCGCGGGGCGCGTGGGCCTTGAAGTGGGCGATCGTCGTTTCGAGGGTGCCGCGCACGACCTCCTCGAAGGCCTTGGTCAATTCGCGGGCGACGGCGACGGGGCGATCGCTCCCGAAGGCCGCGGCCAGATCCTCGAGGGTATCGAGCAGGCGATGGGGGCCCTCGTAGAAGACCAGGGTGCGCGGCTCGGCGGCGAGGGTGCGCAGCAGGCGCCGGCGCTGCTTGCCTTCACGGGGCAAGAAGCCCTCGAACACCCAGCGATCGGTGGGCAGGCCCGAGACCACGAGCCCCGCCACGGCCGCCACCGGGCCCGGGATGGGCACCACCGGGATCCCCTCGCGGATGGCCGCCTGGATCACGGCCTCCCCCGGATCGGAGATCCCCGGCATGCCGGCGTCCGAGACGAGCGCCACGTTCTGGCCGGACAGGAGGCGCGCGATGAGGCGCGGGGCCTGACCGGCCTCGTTGTGCTCATGGTAGCTCACGGTCGGCGTCTCGATGGAGAAGCGCGAGAGGAGCTTGGCGATCTGGCGGGTGTCTTCGGCGGCGATCACGTCCGCGTCCCGCAGGGTATCGAGCATGCGGACGGTCACGTCCGACAGGTTCCCGATGGGGGTGCCGCAGACGTAGAGCGTGCCGGTCGTAATGGGGTCTGTGGGCGTCATTCCCTGATTCTATCATCTTCCCGAAAGCTTCACCGTCTTCGGTAGTTTCCGCGCTCGTCTTCCGGGGAATTTTCATGGTGCAATTGGAAGCGGCCGAACAAGCGGCCACCACGGGCAGGAGGATGCATGAGCTACAAGGGCGAGATTCTACTGGATGCCGGGACCAACGAGCTCGAAGTGGTCGAGTTCATGCTGCACAGCCCGACGGCGAGCGACGCGGGGGCGATGGGCTACTTCGGCATCAACGTGGCCAAGGTCAAAGAGATCGTGACCATGCCCGTTCCGCTCGAGATTCCGATGACCCACCCGGCGGTCGCAGGGGCCATGAGCCTGCGCGGCCAGGTCATCACCCTGATCGACCTGGCCAAGTGGCTGGGGCTGCCCTCGACGATCACCAAGAAGACCCGGGTCATCGTCACCGAGTTCAACGGGGCCGTCACCGGCTTCATCGTCTCGAGCGTCTCACGGATCCACCGCATCTCGTGGAGCCAGGTGGTGCCGCCTCCCTCGACGGCGTCCATGGGCATGAGCGATAGCCTGACGGCGGTCGTCAAGCTGGACGAGCGGGTTCTCTTGCTGCTCGACTTCGAGGCCATCCTCGCCGAGCTCAACCCGAACATCAGCCTCAGCGCTCGCGCCGGCAGCATCAAAAGCGCCGAGGAGCGCGAGGGGCGCCTGATCCTGATAGCCGAGGACTCGGGCGCCATCCGGCGGATCATCGTCAACTCGCTGAAGACTGCGGGCTACGAGGTCGTGGCCTGCGAGAACGGCGAGGAGGCTTGGAACTGGCTGAACGACCGCGTAGGGGCGGGCGAGCCCTTGCCTGACCTCCTCATCTCGGACATCGAGATGCCCCAGATCGACGGCCTGCACCTGCTCTCCCGGATCAAGGCCACCGACGGCCTCAAGCAGCTGCCGGTCGTCATGTTCTCGTCGCTCGGCAACGACTCGAACCGCGAGAAGGCGATCAAGCTGGGGGCCAAGGACCTCATCCTCAAGCCCGACCTGCCGCACCTGGTGGAGCTGGTGGACGCCACCGTTCTGGATACCGTCCTCGCCTGAGCCGCCTACCCTTCGCAACCGCCTCCCCGCTCGGGGAGGCGGTTTTTTTACGCAAGTATTAGCGGGCTTTTTACGATAAGATAACCTAAGCACAACCATTGGGCGATCGAAGGTCGATTGCCGGAGGAGAGGATCCATGAGGCGGCACGCGCTGGGATGGTTATTGGGGGCGAGCTTGTGCCTGGTGGCATGCGGGACGACCGACGACCTGTACCCGACCGTTCCGGACGATCCCTACCCGAGCGACGTCTACACCTTCCCGGGCGACGACGATTACCCCAATCCGAGCGCTACTTCGAGCGCCACCCCGGCGCCGGTCGAGGGGGAATCCCCCTCGGGCAACGGCAGCGTCCTGCCCAATGATTTCTACCGCTACATCGGCGAGCGCCCCTTCGTGAAATCGCTCTACCAGCCGCGGGCCCTGGCGGCCTTCGGCAACGACGTGCTGGTGGCGGACGGCAATCGTACCGACCCGATGGGCGCCTACGGGGCCCTCTTCCAGTTCGATGCCGACGGCTCGGACGCTGCGCTGCCAATCGGCTCGCCGTACCTCACCCTCAACGGCACGGGCGGCCGCCTTGCGGCCAGCGTCAAGGGGGTCGCGGTCTCGCCCCAGGTGGTCTACGCCCTCGACGACAACGGCGTCTACGGCTTCATGCGCGACTCCCATCACGCCGTGAACCTGGGGGCGCCCTACGCCTCGACCGGCCGGGACATCGTGGCCGCGAAGGATACCGTCTACGTGGCCCGCGACGCCCAGATCAGCGCCTATTCCGTCGTCAACTTCGCGCCCATCGCCTCGTTGAGCGTGAACGTGGCGGCGCGGGGAGTGGGGAGCGATGCGACCGGGCGCCTCTACGCGGCCACCTCGGCAGGCGTCGTGCGCTACGACGAGGGCCAAGAGGCGCTGGTCTTCGACGGGCGCGGCGCCGACCGTCAGGGCCCCGGCTTCGACTCGGTGCGGGACGTGGCCGTGGACCCGCGCAACGGCGACATTTACGCCCTGGACGTGCAGGCCGTCCTGCGCTTCGATTCGAGCGGGCGCTTCCTCAGCCGCTTCGGCACCACCCTGATCCAGGGCGGTTCGAGCATCGCGGTGGCGGAGAACGGCACGGTCTTCGTGCTCGACGCCGCGACCAACAAAGTTCTCCAGTTCAAGCAAAGCCCTTGAGCCACCCGGCGGAGGCCGGACGCAGCGGGGATTCTGGAAGGGGGAGGCAGGCACTCGGGTTTTCGAGGAAGCTTGCCTCCCCTTTCCATTTCGCTTCTTGTTCGTTAAGATATTGTCAATAAAATTTTCAACAGGTGTAAGGAGGGGCCCGCAGGGGAATAATTAGAGCGGCGAGACCTCCGCAAAAGCCAGGCAGGCTCTGGTTTAGCGGGGGGCAATGAGGGGAGGTGGTCGTCAATGCAGGTGCTCGTGTTGAGCAGCAACTATCAACCACTCTATACCTGCGGGATCGAGAAGGCCATCACCCTGCTCTATCTCGGCAAGGCGGTGTCGGTCCAGGATTCGGAGCAGGTGCTTCGCTCGCCCTCGACCACCGTCAAGGTGCCCACCGCCATCCGACTCCTGGTCAAAGCGGTCGTCCAGCGCTACTACGAGACCCTGCGCCCCACTCGCCAGGCCATCTTCAAGCGCGACAAGCACGCCTGCCAGTACTGCGGCAGCCGCGGCGACCTGACCATCGACCACGTCCACCCCAAGTCCCGCGGCGGCGACGATTCGTGGGAGAACCTGGTGGCGGCCTGCCAGCGGTGCAACAACCGCAAGGGCGATCGCCGTCCCGAAGAGGCCAACATGCCCCTCTCGACGGTTCCCCGGGCCCCGCGCACCATCGAGATCGCCTCGGAGCTCTGGTCCAAGCTGATGGGCTGGTAAGCAATTCAAAGGGGGCCGGTCCAAGGACCGGCCCCCTTTGGCGTGTTGATGAAAGCTACTCGGCGAGCCAGCCCGCCACGTCCATGGCGTGGTAGGTGAGGATCAGGTCCGCTCCGGCGCGCTTGAAGCCGACCATGGTCTCCATGACGACCTTGCGCTCGTCGATCCAGCCCTGGCGCGCGGCGGCCTTGACCATCGCGTACTCGCCCGAGACGTTGTAGCAGGCCACGGGGCGATCGGTCGCCTGCTTGACCCGCAGGATGACGTCCATGTAGGCGAGGGCCGGCTTGACCATCACGATGTCCGCGCCCTCGGCCACGTCGAGGGCGGCCTCCTTGAGGGCCTCACGGGCGTTGGCGGGGTCCATCTGGTAGCTGCGGCGATCGCCGAACTGGGGCGTCGAATCGGCCGCGTCCCGGAAAGGGCCGTAGTAGGCCGAGGCGTACTTGACCGAGTAGGCCATGATGGGTACGTTCGCAAAGCCCGCCGCGTCGAGCGCGTCGCGCATGGCGCCCACCCGCCCGTCCATCATGTCCGAGGGAGCGACCATGTCGGCGCCCGCCTCGGCGTGGCTCACGGCGGTCTTGGCCAGGAGCGAGAGGGTCGGGTCGTTGAGCAGCTCCTCGCCGTGGATCACCCCGCAGTGGCCGTGCGAGGTGTACTCGCACAGGCACACGTCGGTGATGACCATCAGCTCGGGCACCGCCGCCTTCACGGCGCGCACGGCCTCCTGGACGATGCCGTTCGGGTCGTAGGCGCCGGTGGCGATTTCGTCCTTCTCGGGGGGCAGCCCGAAGAGGATGATCCCGCCCAGGCCCGCCGCGTGGGCGCGCTTGGCGTCCTTGACCACCTCGTCCACCGAGCACTGGAAGACCCCCGGCATGGAGACGACTTCATGCCGGATGCCCGTGCCGGGCACCGCGAAGAGCGGCCAGATCAGGTCGCTCGCGTGGACGTGGTGCTCGCGGACCATGCGGCGCATGGCCTCGGTGGCGCGCAGGCGGCGCGGCCGAAAGCGGGGGATCGAGACGGGGACGACGTCCTGCACGGAGGGGCTCCTATTCGACGGTCACGGACTTGGCGAGGTTGCGGGGCTGGTCCACGTCGCAGCCGCGCAGACGGGCGATGTGGTAGGCCAAGAGCTGCAGGGGCACCACGTTGACCAGGGGCGAGAGGTGCTCGCGGACGGCCGGGACGTAGATCACGCGGTCCACGTGCTCGGTGATCCCGATGTCGCCCTCGGTGGCGATGGCGATCACCACGCCGTTGCGGGCCTTGACCTCCTGGAGGTTGCTGACGACCTTGTCGTAGGTGGCGCCGGCGGTCGCGATCGCCACGGTCGGCATGTTCTCGTCGATCAGGGCGATGGGGCCGTGCTTCATCTCGCCGGCGGCGTAGGCCTCGGCGTGGATGTAGCTGATCTCCTTGAGCTTGAGCGCGCCTTCCATGGCCGTCGGGAAGTTGAAACCACGGCCGAGGAACAGGAAGTCGCGGCAGGCGGCGAAGGCCTGGGCCACGTCCTGGATGGCGTCGGTACGCTCGAGCATGGCGGTGATGAGGCCGGGGATGGTCTTGAGCTCCTTGAGGACCTCGCCGACCTGGACGTTGGTCAGCTTGCCGCGCACCTGGCCCAGGTGCAGGGCGAGCAGGGTGAAGGCGGCGACCATGGCGGTGTAGGCCTTGGTCGAGGCCACCCCGATTTCGGGGCCGGCGTGGATGTAGAGGGTGCCGTCCACCTCACGGGCGATCGAAGAGCCCTTGACGTTGATGACGCCGAGGGTCTTGGCGCCGCGACGCTTGGCCTCGCGCAGGGCGGCGAGGGTGTCGGCGGTCTCGCCCGACTGGCTCACGACGATGACGAGGGTCTTCTCATCGATCACCGGGTTGCGGTAGCGGAACTCGGAGGCGAAGTCGCACTCGACCGGCAGGCGGGCGAACTCTTCGATCAGGTACTTGCCCACGTTGCCCGAGTAGAGGGCGGTGCCGCAGGCGATGACCATCACGCGCTCGAAAGCGCGGATCTCGTCGGCGGTGAGGCCGATCTCGTCGAGGTAGAGCTTGCCCTCGCGGTCGTCGAAGCGGCCGCCCAGGGTGTTGGTGAGGGTGGTGGGCTGGTCGTGGATCTCCTTGAGCATGAAGTGCTCGTAGCCGGCCTTCTCGGCGGCGACCAGGTTCCAGTCGATGCGGGTGACGTCCTTGGTCTTGGGACGCAGGTTGGCGTCGTAGACCGTGATCGCCTCGCGGGTCACCACGGCCAGCTCGCCGTCCTCGAGGTAGATGATGTCGCGGGTGTGGCTGAGGATGGCCGCCGCGTCCGAGGCGAGGAAGTTCTCGCCCTGGCCGACGCCCGCCAAAAGCGGCGCGCCGTGCTTGAGGGCGACGATCTTGCCCGGCTCGTCCTGGTGGAGGATCGCCGTGGCGAAGGTGCCGACCAGGCGGGTGTAGGCCTTCTGGACCGCCACCACCAGGTCGCCTTCGTAGTAGGAGGAGATCAGGTGGGCCATGACTTCGGTGTCGGTGTCGGAGGCGAAGGTGTGGCCGGCCTCGACGAGCTCGTTCTTGAGCTCCATGTAGTTCTCGATGATGCCGTTGTGGACGACCACGAGCTTGCCCGAGCCATCGGTGTGCGGGTGGGCGTTGTAGGTGGTGGGGCGGCCGTGGGTGGCCCAGCGGGTGTGGCCGATGCCCAGAGGGCCGGGGGCGGGCTGCTCGCGCAGCTGGGCCTCAAGGTTGCGCAGCTTGCCGACTTCGCGGCGCAGGGCGAGCTTGCCCTCGTGGACCACCGCGACGCCCGCCGAGTCGTACCCGCGGTACTCAAGACGACGCAGGCCCTCGATCAGGACCTCAGACGCTTCCTGGAAGCCAATATAGCCAACGATGCCGCACATGCGTGTTACTTCCCATCCTTGAAAACGGGCAAGGAGGCGCTGCTCCGCCCAACCGACCCAAAAATTCTACACGACGCTCCCTCAGGGGGCAACGCCGTCCATTCCATCGCAGTTATGGAACCGGTCGAGGGATCTCTTCAAGTCTTCTTTACTTCTTCTTAATTTAAGGTTAATATGATCTTCATCGCGGCGCTCGATGGGGAGCGCACCCGCTCAGAGGAGACGCGCATGCAGCTGAGGTCCTTCCCGGTGCTCGATCGTCCTGCGGCCTTGCCCGCCGAGATCATGTTCACGCGCTCGAACGGCTTTCCTCCCTCTTGGTTCAATTTGATCCGCTTGGTGCAGCCCTACCGGGGCCTGACCTCGATGGTCGCCCTGACTTGCGGAGCGGCCATGGCGGGCGGAGACCTCCTCTCGCCTCATCGACTGCCGACCCTCGCGCTGGCCCTCCTCTTGGTGGGCCCCCTGCTCACCGGTGCGGGCCATGCGATCAACGCCTATTTCGATCGTCACCTCCTGGGGCTCGTCGATCGCCATCCGGAAGCCCCTCAGCGCTTAACCTCGGATGCCATCGTGGCCACCATCGGCCTGTTTTGCCTCCTCTCGCTGCTGTTCGCACACCAACTGGGCGCTTTCGCCTTCAACGTCACCTGCGCGACCCTTGCGATCCACTTCGCGCTCAACGCCCCGCCCCTGAGCCTGCGGCGCCAGAGCTGGTGGAACGGCCTGTTTTTCGGCATCGTCTCGGTCGCAGGTCCCTGGCTGCTCGGCGGGGCTCTGATGGGAGGCGTCACCCAGAGCGCCATCGAGCTTGCGGCCATCTTCTCGTTCGGAGCCGTCGGCCTGCACCTCTTGGACACCCTCCATCGGGGCGAGGGGGAGCGCCGCGCGGGCCTTCAGACCCTGGCGGCCGTGTTCGGGCCCGAGGTGGGGGCCGGGATCGCCGCCCTCATCATCAACACCAGCCTGCTCGGGGCTGCGATCGCCTGTGCCGGCGCCCAGGTCATGCACGCCGCGCTCGGGATCGCCCTGACCCTGCTCGCGCAGTTCACCCTCCAGTTCGTCGGCTTCCGTCAGCCGGCGGGTAAGCGCGGCGCCTTCGCGGTCCTGAGCTTCGCGCTCTACATGGCCGCCATGGCCCTGGCCGCTTCGGCGCTGGGGCACCAGGTTCTCGAACTCTAGAGAATTGTAAACCGTTGTAAAGCGCCGGCCCGAGGGGTCGGCGCTTTTGCTTGTTTCTTGGTCTTGGGTTTACATCGACTTAATTTTGAGTTAATATAAGTTCACCAATTATCCGACCGAGCGAGCTGCGGTTCATAAACTGTTGGCTTTCGGTTGGTGAAAGGGGGAACTACGTTGAACGCTACGCTGGAGGATACGTCGCTCCACTTCTCGCGGGTTGTCCTTCCCCGCACCACCCTCGCCGCCTGGGTCGCCCTGCTCTGCGCAGGGACCGGCTGGGTCATCTGGTCGGGCCCGTCGGCCCTCTCGGATGCCAGGCCTTCGAAAGCCGCGGCGATCGCTTCTCGCCCCGCGGCAGCGCCGGCAAGTGCCGCGCGTCCTGCACCCACCTCGCGGGCCCCGCGCCAGAGCCTGCCGGTCCTGCCGACCGCGGATGGCCCGAGCTATCCCTATTACAAGCAGATTCAGGCGGTGGCCAAGAAGCACCGCGTCGCACCCGAGCTCATCGCGGGCATCGTGCGCATCGAGAGCAACTTCGATCGCTACTGCGTCAGTCCGGTCGGAGCCGTGGGACTCATGCAGCTGATGCCCAGCACCGCCCGCGGAGTCGCGCGGTCCATGGGCCTGAGCCACTACGACCTCTACGATCCCGAAACCAACCTGGAGCTTGGCACGCGCTACATGACCATGCTGCTGCGCCAGTTCGACGGCCACATCCCGACGGCCCTGAGTTTCTACAACGCGGGCAGGCACGGGATCGTCAGCCGCGGTGTCTATCGCAATCGCCGTTACATCCGGATCGTGATGGACAACTACTGGGACTACGTCCGGAACCAGCCCGAGCCCGTGGCGGGACGTAAGCTCTAGCCCTCAGCGCGTCGGGGTCTTTGCGATCGCCAGCTCGTTGTGCACGTCGATGACGCTCGGCACGTCGTAGGCGAGATCGGCCAAGAGCTTCTTGGCATCCTTGTCGGCGACCTGGCCGGTGAGCGTGACCACCCCGTTGAGCACGGTCACGCCGAGCTGCTTTATGGCGATCGCGCCTTGGCCAGCGATGGCGTCGCGCACCTGCTGGGCGATCTCTTCGTCGGTCTGAAAGTCGAGCCGCTCGGCGCGGTTGTCCACCCCGTCGATGTAGCTCGCGGCCGCCGTGAAGCTGCCGCATGTCGGGCAGAAGCCGTGCTTGATCATCTCGCCCCTCCTTACTTCTCGGCGCGAGGCGGATCGTAGCAAGGGGAGGCCTCGCAGCCAACAAGGGGCCGGGAATCCGGAACGATACCCCGCATGAAACGAGCAGGCGCCCGGTGAATGCCGGGCGCCTGCGAGTCTTGAAGCGGAAAGTTTAGTGGTGGGTGACGGTCACTTCCGTGTCGCGCGAGACCCCGAACTCGAGCTCAAGGTAGGTCATCATGCGGCTGACGGCCTCTTCGCGGGAGTCGGCCTTGAAGCAATGGTTGAGGACCACGTCCGCGTCGTACGACACCGAAATCCAGTAGCTCTGCATCTTGGCTCTCCTTATGATGTCGCCGCCTGGGGCGTGCTGGCTGACCCTCCACTCACAAGACGCTTATCGCGGGCCCCGTCGCCAAGCTGACTTATCTTCCCGTTAACTCCGCGTGAAATTTTGACCAAAGTACTGAGGCTCGATGGTTTACACGGGGCGCCCTTGCCGCTAGTGTTTGGGTGGAAGGGACGGCCCTTCCGAAAGGAGCGCCATGATCACCGACGAGGAAATCCACCGTATCAATCATCTGGCCCGCAAGGCCAAGGCCGAAGGCCTCACCGAAGAGGAGAAGGCCGAGCAGCACGATCTGCGCATGCGCTACGTGGCTGCGGTCAAGCGAAGCCTGAAGGGCCATCTGGATCACATCCGGCCCCAGGATCCGGAAAGCACGCAGACGCCGCCTGCCTAGCCCGGGTGGCCGTGCTAAGATACCCGCGACCCTGAGGAGCGCGCGGCACATCGGCGCCGAGCGCATGTGTCGAGAGGGGTGCGCCATGCAGGGAGTGGCACATTTCAAGGAGAAGCTCGAAGCGGAGCGGGAGCGCCTCAGGCGCCAGTTCACCTGGATCACCGAGGAGACGTCGGGGACCGACAACTCGATTCAGGACGCCATGGCCGACTCCGGCGACGACGAAATCGCGGACGCGGCCACCAACACCTACACCCAGGAGCTCGACGCCGCTCTGGCGCGGCGGGCTCGAGGCCGCCTGAGTGCGGTCGAAGCCGCCCTGGAGCGGATTCAGGTCGGCCAGTACGGAACCTGCGTCCATTGCGGCAAGCAGATCGCCGAAGGGCGCCTGGAAACCTTGCCCTGGGCCCCGTACTGCATGACCTGCGCCCAGGAGCTGGAAGTACTCGACTGAAGGCCGCCGCGTAGCGTCAGGGGGGCCATCGATGTTATGATCGAGGCTTCAAATCCTCGTACGACGTCGTTTCGATCCCCTTGATGGAGGTTATTCCTTGCTACGCGCTGGTATCGTCGGCCTTCCCAACGTCGGGAAGTCGACCCTGTTCAACGCCTTGACCCGTGCCGGGGCCATGGCGGCCAATTATCCTTTCTGCACCATCGATCCCAACGTCGGCATCGTGACGGTTCCTGACGAGCGTCTGGGGGTGCTTCAGGGCATCGTCAAGACCAACACCGTCATTCCGACCGCCTTCGAGTTCGTGGACATCGCGGGGCTGGTGCGCGGCGCGAGCAAGGGCGAGGGCCTCGGCAACCAGTTCCTGGCGCACATCCGCGAGGTGGACGCCATCGTGCACGTGGTGCGCTGCTTCGAGGACGAGAACATCACCCACGTCGACGGCGGGATCGATCCCATCCGCGACATCGAGACCATCAACCTGGAGCTGGCGCTCGCGGACCTCGCCACCGTCGAGAAGATCCTGGAGCGCAACCGCAAGCCCGCGAAGACCGGGAACAAGGAAGCCCAGGCGCTCGTCGACGTGCTCGAGCCCCTGCAGGCCGCCCTTGACCAGGGTAAGTGGGCGCGCACCGTCGAGCTGAGCGACGAGCAAAAGGCGACCCTCAAGACCATTCCCCTGCTCACCAGCAAGCCCGTCATTTTCGCCGCCAACGTCGCCGAGGGCGATCTGGCGAACGCCGATGCGCTGCCCCTGGTCCAGCGGGTTCGGGAGTACGCCAAGGCTGAGAACGCCGAAGTCGTCACCATCTCGGCCCAGATCGAGGCCGAGCTCTCGACGCTGAGCGCCGAAGAGGCCGAGGAGTACCTCAAGGACCTGGGCGTCAGCGAGTCGGGCCTCAGCAAGCTCATCAGCTCGACCTACCGCATCCTCGACCTCATCACCTACTTCACCGCCGGCGTGAAGGAGGTCCGCGCCTGGACCATCACCAAGGGCACCCTCGCCCCCGGCGCTGCGGGCGTCATCCACTCGGACTTCGAGCGCGGCTTCATTCGCGCCGAGGTGACGGCCTACGGCGACCTGGTCACGGTCGGATCCGAGAGCGCCGCCAAGGAGAAGGGCCTTCTGCGCCTCGAGGGTAAGGCCTACGAGGTGAAGGACGGCGACGTGATGCACTTCCGCTTCAACGTCTAGTATCCCGCCGGTTGGTGAACGCCTCACCGTTCGACCTACATTGCAGAGCAGGAGTTCCCGTGAGCAACGAGTCCGTCGCAAAACCCGCCAAGAATACCACCGCCATCTCGCCCACGCGCGATGTCGACTACGCCGAGTGGTACCAGCAGGTGATCAAGGCCGCCGATTTGGCGGAAAACTCGCCCGTGCGTGGCTGCATGGTGATCAAGCCTTGGGGATACGCCCTCTGGGAGAACATCCAGAAGGTGCTCGACCAGATGTTCAAGGACACAGGCCACGTCAACGCCTACTTCCCCTTGTTCATCCCGCTCTCCTTCCTTGAGAAGGAGGCGGAGCATGTCGAGGGCTTTGCCAAGGAGTGCGCCGTCGTCACCCATCACCGCCTCGAGGCCAAGCCCGGTGGCGGCCTGCGCCCGGCCGGCGAACTCGAAGAGCCGCTCATCGTCCGGCCTACCAGCGAGACGATCATTGGCGAGATGTTCGCGAAGTGGGTGCAGAGCTACCGTGACTTGCCCTTGCTGGTGAACCAGTGGGCCAACGTCGTGCGCTGGGAGATGCGTACCCGCCTGTTCTTGCGCACGGCCGAGTTCCTGTGGCAGGAGGGTCACACGGCCCATGCGTCCGCAGACGAAGCCCGCGAGGAGACCATGCGGATGCTGGACGTGTACGAGACGTTTGCCCGCGACTACATGGCCCTGCCCGTGATCAAGGGTGAAAAGTGCTCCTGGGAGCGCTTCCCGGGCGCGGTCGACACCTATTCGATCGAGGCGATGATGCAGGATCGCAAGGCCCTGCAGGCCGGGACCTCCCACTTCTTGGGGCAGAACTTCGCGAAGTCCTCGGAGATCAAGTACCTGAGCAAGGAAGGTCGCGAGGAGTACGCCTGGACGACGTCCTGGGGCGTCTCCACCCGCCTCATCGGCGCCCTCATCATGGCCCACAGCGACGACGACGGCATGGTGATCCCGCCTCGCCTGGCACCCAAGCATGTCGTGATCATGCCCATCTACCGCAACGACGAAGAGCGCGCGGCCGTCCTCGCGTACTGCCAGGAGCTCGTCGCCGACGTCCGGAAGCAGAAGTACGACGACATGCGGATCGAGGTCGAGATCGACGACCGCGACCTGCGCGGCGGCGAGAAGGCCTGGTACCACATCAAGCGCGGCGTGCCCATCAGGCTTGAGATCGGTCCGCGCGACGTGCAGAACGGAGCGGTCTTCATGGGCCGCCGGGACAAGGGCCCCAAGGAAAAGGCGGCCATGCCCCGCGAGGAGTTCGTCGCGACGGTGGGCGAGATTCTCGCCGACATGCAGACGGCGCTTTACGAGCGGGCGCTGGCATTCCGCGAGGCCCATACCCGCCGCATCGAGGACCGCGCCGAGTTCGAGGCCTACTTCACCCCGGGCAATGCGGCCAAGCCCGAGATTCACGGGGGCTTCGCCCTGGCGCCTTTCGTCGATGATCCGGCGCTCGAGGAAGCCCTCGCAAATCTCAAGGTCACGGTTCGCTGCCTGCCCCTCGATGCCGAGCGCAAGCCCAGCCATTGCCTCTTCACGGGCAAGCCGACGGATCGCTGGGCGATCTACGCGAAGGCCTACTAGGGGTTCGCAGTCATACCTTTCCGATTTAACGTGTAAGAGGAACGCATGGGACGCAAGTGGGAGAACATCAAACGCTCTAAGGGCAAGCTGGACTCAGCTCGCAGCACGGTTTTTGCTCGGATCTCGCGCGAGATCATCGTCGCGGCGCGCCATGGCGGGGGGGACCCAGCCGGCAACTTCCGCCTGCGCCAGGCGATCGAGCGGGCGAAGGTCTCTGGGTTGCCGAACGACAACATCGCGCGGGCGATCCGGAAGGGCACGGGGGAGGACGCCTCGGAGGCCTTCGATGAAATCACTTACGAGGGCTATGGCCCTGGCGGCACGGCCGTGATCGTTGAGGCCATGACCGAGAACCGCAACCGCACGGCAGCCGACGTGCGCGCCGCGTTCAACAAGGCGGGCGGGAACATGGGCGAGATTGGCTGTGTGGGCTGGATGTTCCGCCGCGTGGGCGTGGTGGTGGTCCCGAACGAGGACGGTGCGCGGTCCGAGGAGGACCTCCTCCTCCTGGCCGCCGATGCCGGCGCCGAGGACCTCCGGACGGAGGACGGCGAGATCGTCATCGAATGCCCGCCTGAGGCCCTCGAAGCTGTCACGGAGGCTCTCGCCGCCGCCAAGGTCACCATTGCCAGCGCTGACGTCTCGCTTGTCCCCGCCAACACCATCGTCGTCGAGGACCGCGACATCGCCAAGAAGCTAGTCAAGCTCATGAACGCCCTGGACGACTTGGCTGATGTTCAGAACGTGACGGCAAACTTTGATCTTCCGGAAGCGTTGATGGCGGAGCTTGCGAACGCATAGCACCTCGCCGTATCTGGACCTTGTCTAGAAAAACAAAATACGGGCAGAGAGCCCCCGCCAGGTTAACCTGGCGGGGGCTCTCTGCCCGTATGCAAAGGTTATGCGAACGCGGTGGCTTCCGAAAGATCGAGCATCGGCCAGAACGCCTTGGGGATGTACGATTGGTGGCTCTGGGGGAACGTGCCCGCGAAAATGGATTTTCGCGCGGATTCCATCAGCCAGATGAGGAAGCGCATGTTGTGGATGCTGACAAGCGTGTAGCCGAGGATTTCCCCGACGCGGTGCAGGTGATGCAGGTAGCGGCGATCGAAACCTTCCGTGCACGTGAAGCAGTCGCAGCCCTCGAAGAGCGGGCCCGGATCTTCACGGAACGGTGCGTTCTTGATGTTCATGCGGCCTTCAGGGGTCCAAAACGTACCGTGGCGACCGAAGCGGGTCGGCTGGATGCAGTCGAACATGTCGACGCCCAGGGCGACGCCGACGATCAGTTCTTCCGGCGTGCCGACGCCCATCAGGTACCGCGGTTTGTGGACGGGTAGCTGCCTTGTCGTTTCCGAGAGCGCGGGATACATCTTGTCCTTCGGCTCACCCACCGACAATCCGCCGATGGCATAACCGGGGAAGTCCATGGCCACGAGCGCTTCGGCGCTACGCTGGCGTAAGTCGTGGTAAACGTTTCCCTGGACGATGCCGAAGAGGGCTTGATCGTCTTGGCGGGCGTGGGAGTTGAGACAACGTTCGGCCCAGCGCGTGGTGCGATCGACGGCGGCCAGGGCATCGGCGTGCGAGCTCCTGCCGGGCACGCACTCGTCAAAGGCCATGATGATATCGGCCCCAAGGGCGTTTTGGATCTCCATTGAGACCTCAGGCGTGATGAAGTGTCTGGAGCCGTCGAATGCCGCCTGGAAGTGCACGCCTTCCTCGGTGATCTTGCGCTGATCGGACAGGCTGTAGACTTGAAAGCCACCGCTGTCCGTCAGCATGCTGCCTTTCCAGTTCTCGAACTTGTGAAGACCCCCTGCACGTTCGATCAGACGATGCCCCGGTCGCAGGTACAGGTGGTAGGAATTGGCCAGGATAATGCTCGCGCCGGAATGCTCGACGTGCTGAGGCATGACGGTCTTGACCGTCGCTTGGGTACCGACCGGCATGAAGACGGGCGTCAGAACCTCGCCGTGCGGGGTGCGCATCCGTCCAGCGCGGGCGCGGCCGGATGTGGCTTCGAGGTCGAATGATAGGGCGGGCATTGAGAAAACTCCGTATTCTGTAGTCAAAGCGTCACGTGGCGCGGAAAAGTCGCTACCGAGCGCTGTGCGATGTCCGTCACTCGCCTCGTCCATGCGGATCGCACGTTCAATCGAGATCTCGCGCGTCGACCCTCGCTCTGTCACCTCTCTCTACCTACCCCATGTTCACCCGCTCATTTCGGGCAATCGAATCAGGCAGGGCCACTCGAAGGACGTTACGCCTTGAATTTGCAACGTTTCGTGGGTCCGATGCCGCGTGTAGCCTTTGCGCATGGCGTAAGATGTACCTAGCGGCCACGTGGTTGCCCGATTTGCGTCAGCCGTGATGCCGGACCCCTCGACTCTGGTTCAGGCCATCGAGGCTGAGCTCGGCCAATCGAGGTGTAAGCCCTGTTACTCAATTGACGATCGAAAGGAACCCGTTTGTCTTTCCATTTCGAACCCCTCGCGCTGCAGCCCCTTGTTCTCGAGGGCCTCGCTTCCATGGGCTTCTCGGAGCCGACCCCTGTTCAGCAGCAGGCCATTCCGCTCATCTTGGCGAAGCGCGACGTCATCATCCAGGCCAAGACGGGGTCCGGAAAGACGCTTGCCTATGGCTTGCCCCTGCTCTCGCGTCTCAAGACCGGTCCGAGGCCTCAGGCACTCGTGATCGTCCCGACGCGTGAGCTGGCCGCTCAGGTCAGCGAGGCGATCGCCCAGGTGGGAGTCGCATGCGGGCTGCGCGTCGTCGCCCTCTATGGCGGCATGAGCCTGCGTCAGCAGCGAAAGGCCATTCAAGGCGGTCAGGACATCGTCGTTGGGACGCCGGGCCGGCTCAAGGACCTTGCCGAACGCGACAGCCTGGACCTGAGCGGCATCCGCTTCGTGGTGCTCGACGAGGCGGATCGCATGTTCGACATGGGCTTTCGCAAGGACATGGACTTCCTGCTTCATGAGACGGGCGAACGCGAGCAGCTCGTGGTCTTGTCGGCGACCTTCCCTCAGGAGATCGCGAGCCTCGTCCGCAAGCAGATGACGAAGCCCGCCCGGGTGGAGCTCCTGGACGAGGGGGAGGTCCCCGCGAAGCTCAGCCATTGGTACCTTCGCGTCCCGAAAAAGAAACGCTTTGCCCGCCTGGTATCCCTGCTGCGGGCCGAGAAGCCGGCGCGTGCCATCCTCTTCACCGAGATGAAGCATGAGACCGAGCACCTCGCGCAATGGCTCGGGCAGAAGGGCGATTTCAAGGTCGGTGCGCTCAATGGCAACATGCCGCAGGTGGACCGCAACAAGATGCTCGCCCGCTTCAAGAACGGGGACGTGACGCTGCTCGTGGCCACGGACATCGCGGCACGGGGCCTGGACATCGAGGGTCTCAGCCACGTCTTCCATTATTCGATTCCGAAGGTGGTCGACACTTACATCCACCGGAGCGGGCGGACGGCCCGGAACGGCAACGTCGGCAAGACGATCATGCTGGTGGTGCCCGAACAGGAAGCGGAATTCGAGGCGATCCAGCGGCGCATCCCGTGCGTGGAATATCCCCACTCTCCGGGGGCGGAAGGCAGCGCCTCGAAGGAGCCGAGCGCCCCAATCCCCGGTTTGGATAGTGCCCCTTCGCTTTAACGTCTAGTTGTAATGCATGGTTGGGCGGTGGCTGTGTTGACTTACGGGTGGACGTCCCAGATACTGGCCAAATGGCCAGCCAAGATATCGATGCCTATATCGCAAGGCAAGACGAACCCAAACGCAGCACCCTGATTGCTCTCCGAAAGACCATTCTTGAGATTGTCCCGGACGCCGAAGAGTGCATCTCTTACGGGCTACCAGCCTTTCGGATCGAAGGCAAGGTCGTTGCGGGTTTCGGGGCGTTCAAAAACCACCTCAGTTACCTGCCGCACAGCGGCTCGGTGTTCTTGCAGATGGCGGAAGACTTGACGTCATATTCATGGTCAAGTGGCGCCCTGCAGTTTCCCATCGACACGCCGCTTCCGAAACAGCTCGTTGCGAAACTGATCGCCCTCAAACTGCAGCAGATCAGGGCGAAGGAGTAGCCTCCAATAGCGGCCACTCAAATGATTGAACCACTTGGAAGTGGATCGTCATGCACTTCCGCTTCAACGTCTATGTGAGGTATACTTCGCCCGAGCAATCGAGCATTCAAGGACAAGTATGTTCCCGGTTCCGGCGTCCTGACACCTTGACTGCGCCCTTTTTGTCCAGTGACTTCGGTAAACGGTAGGGGCGAGGCGTTGTAGCATCGGGAATGCAGAGACGTGAGGAAAGGTAGCAATGTCCAAGGTCGTTGATTTTAAGAATGTGTCGACGGAGGGGCTGGAGTCTTCCCCCGTGGCAACCGCGCTCGCGGGACTTCGTGCCAATGAAGCCCGGTATTTCATGAACAAATACAACCATGAATTCAGAGTAACTGCGGCCAGCGAAAGCCAGGACATTCTGGATTATGTCAACCGTATTCTCAAGGACGAACGCGATATTGAAATCGCCGCCAAGCCCCTGGAGACCTCGAGGTTTCAGGTTGAAAACATCAAATGGACCTACGTCTTTTACGAAGATGGTCTCGAAATCAACGTTCTGTACACGATTGATGACCCTAAGAAGCGAGCCGTTGGCATCAAGCTTTCAGATGGGATGGAAGTGCCGAGTGAGCTAGTCGAGAAATTCAAGTTTGCCAGGCAGAAGTCCAAGCTGGCCGGCACCATTCGGGGTTCCTATTTCGTAATCAAGCGCGAATACTAGGCAACACCTGTCGAGGGCAGTGGCCACTCGAAGGAATGAACAGCTCTGAACTGTGTCGTCATGCCTTTTGGATTCAACGCGTAACCAAGTTTGAGACCGAGCCATGATGCCGGTCGGGCCACCGATTCCAAGCTTGGAATCGGTGGCCCGACCGTTTGATTTTGCCGAGGATCGCGCAGAACTACCGGAAGAATGCCCTCAACACAGGTGCCAGGACCTGCGCCTTGACCGCATGCGTCTGGCCCGGAAGGCTCTGGTACTCCGCGCCAAGCAGTTCCGACAGCGCCTTTGCGCCATTGTGCATCCATGCCTGGCTCTTGCCGCCGGCGATGACCAGCGTGGGAATCTCAATCTTGGTCCAGCGATCGCGAGGTAGTGGCTTGCCTGCCTGCGTGCCGCCGAGGATGCGGTAGTCATGGGGCAGCGTCGCGGCCGCCTTCTTGGTCTTTTCCCAGCCGGGAAAGAACGGCATCACGGCGACGAGCGGCGCAGGCATGCCCACCGACTTCATGAACAATTTGGCTGCGTCGCCCGGTCTTCCCTGGGCCACGCACGCTTCCAGGGTCTCGACGAAGCCCTCCGGGAGAGGCGCGCGGGTGTCATCCACGATGAAAGGCGCCTCGTAAATGGCAAGCTTGGTGATGCCGGGCAGGCGGTTGGCCGCTTCCAGCGCCAGCACTCCCCCCGATGACATGCCAAACACATGAGCCGAGCCGCCGGCGGCTTGGATCAATGCCTGAAGGTCCTCGACCTCGCGCAGCGGGTCGTAGGGGTGGGTATTGCCGCTCTCACCGCGCCCGCGCCGGTCGTAGCGGTAAACCGTAAAATCGGTTATCAGGTGCTCTGAAAGCTCGGCCATCGGGCCCATTTCGCGCGAGCACATCGCGCCGTCCACCAAGACCAGCGCGGGGCCCGACCCGGCTCGCTCGTAGGCGATCGCTGTCCCGTCGCGCGAGGTCACAGTGCTTGTTTCCTGGGTGCTCGTCGCCAGCTGCGTCATGGTCATCCTCCTTACGCCAACGCGGTGGCGAGCTTGTCGAATGCGGCGCGGAACCCGTTCCTCGCCCCGTCAATCTGGGTATCCAGCGGGTAGCCCGAATGCTCGAAGACCATACGGGTCTGATCACCTTCCGCTTTGAATTGCACCCGTATGGTGAGCGGGTAGCCCGCAAAGAAGTCGTTCCGGTTCTCGTGAGGCGCGTGGGGCTGATAGATCACCAACTCATGCGGCCGATTGACCACCTCGAAGACGCCATCCTCGTAGAAGCGCACGCCGTCAGGGCAGACCAAGGTGAAGGCCAGCCGCCCGCCCGGCCTGGGATCCAGCTCATGCACCACAGCGTCCAGTCCCGGAAATGGGCAGATCCAGCTAGCGAACTCCTCCGGCGTCGTCCAAGCCGCCCACAGATCTTCGGGCGTGCAATCAAACAAGCGCTCGATGTGAAGTGACTGGGTCTGGCGCAAGGTCACGGGGCGGGATCCTCCTTTTGCTGTTTCTTTTGAGCGAGGTGGGCGGCGAGCTTATCGAACCGGGCATCCCAGATATGGCGGTACTCGTTCATCCAGTCCCCCAACTCGCGGAAGGGCTCGGGGCGAAGGGAATACCAACGTCGCTGGCCCTCATTCCGAACGTTCACGAAGCCGGCGTCGAACATGATGCGTAACTGCTTGGACACGCCCGGCTGGCCCAGCCCGACCTCCTCGGCGAGTTGACTCACGGAGCGCTCGCCCTGGCGCATCGCCTGGATCAGGTGGCGCCGGGAGGGCTCGGATATGACGTCGAAGACGTCGAGCATGGTGCGGACCTCCATTAAGTTCGCCTGTCTCGATATATTGCTATACGGCAATATATCCGTCAAGCAATATTTCTCGGCAAGCTGAACCAAAGGGTGCCAGCATCACCTGGATGGAGGGTGAGCCCACCGTGATGCATTACAGAAGCGCACGAACGGTACCAAGCGACTCCTGTTCCGAGCATCCCAGGGAATCAGGCGTAGAACGAGGCTACGCCTGTTTGCGACTCCGTTCGAGACCGTCGAGGATGAGATCGAGCCCGAACATGAACTCATTGGCGTAGGCGTAGCCCGGCTGCATGACGTGCCCCAAGGCAAACTCGGTGAGGTGGGGGTAGGCGCCGGCGGGCATGTGCTCGAAGAAGGCCGTCAATTCTTCTACAGGCACTTTCGTGGTGTCGAACGGCAGGCTCAGCTCTTGCAGCGCAAAGCCGTAAATGTAGGTGTCGATGGCCGAATACGCATGCGCGGTCATCTCCAGAGAGAAGCCCGCCTTTCGAAGCATCCCCAGGACCGCGTCGTGGTGATGGAACGTCGCGGGGCCCGGCTTGCGTCGCGACTCCATGAGTCCAATGGCCCAGGGGTGTCGCAAGAGCGCGGCACGGGCCGAGGTGGCCCGCAGGCGCATGGCCGTCCGCCAGTCTGCCTCCTCGGTGGGGAGGTCGATCTCGCTGAACACGACGTCGACCATGCCATCGAGGATCTCTTCCTTGTTGGCCACGTGGTAGTACAGCGACATCGCCTCCACCCCGAGCTTCTCCGCGAGTTTGCGCATCGAGAGGGAAGCGACGCCTTTCTCGTCGGCAAGCAGCACGGCAGTGCGCATGACCCGCTCCTTGTTCAATGGGACGCGGGGCTCGGAGCCTGGATCAATCTTTGCGGCCATGGGTCTCCTCTTGGTTCCGCGGGAAATCCTTTCTTGACATCTTACACCGTAAGGCCTAGTCTTACGGTGTAAGGTTGCCCGTCAGGGCGGGGCCGATCCCAATATGGAGGGCTCTCAGCGCGTGAGCGAGGAAGGGGACAGCACCATGAAGGCCGCCGTTTACCGTCAATATGGTTCTCCGGAAGTGGTCCGCATCGAGGAGGTGGCCAAGCCCGAGCCGAAGGACGATGAGGTCTTGATCAGGGTCAAGGCCAGCACCGTGTCGTCTGGCGACTGGAGAGCTCGCAGCCTCAAAATGCCGGCCGGGTTCGGTCTTTTCGCCCGCCCGGTGTTCGGGATGTTTGGCCCGCGCAAGGCGATCCTCGGCACCGAGCTCGCCGGGGAGATCGAGGCGGTCGGCAAGGCCGTCACCAAGTTCAAGGTCGGCGACGCCGTGTTCGCGTTCTCAGGCTTCGGGATGGGTTGCCACGCTGAGTACCGGACCATGCCCGAAGACGGGCCGCTCGTCCCCATGCCGGCCGGTGTTGGCTTCGAAGAAGCGGCGGCGATCTCGTTCGGCGGCAACACGGCGCTCTACTATCTGCGCGACCTCGGGAAGATAGCGGCAGGCGACGAGGTCCTCATCATCGGGGCGTCCGGTGCCGTGGGCAGCGCCGCAGTACAACTCGCCAAGCACTTCGACGCCGTGGTCACCGCAGTGACGAGCACGCCCAACGTGGAGCGGGTTATCAAACTCGGAGCCGATCGCGTCATCGACTACACGAAGACAAGTTTCCTGGACGACGGCAAGCAGTACGACCTCATCTTCGACACCGTCGGGAGCACCGAGTACTCCGCCTGCCACGTGGCGCTGAAGGAAGAAGGACGCCTCCTGCTCTGCGGTGCGAGCTTGCCGCAGATGCTCAAATCCAACTGGGATGCGAAGTCGAGCAAGCAGAAAGTCTTCGCGGGGGCGGCCTCGGAGCGCGTGGAGAACCTCCGTTACCTCAAGGAGCTGGTGGAATCGGGTCAGTACCGGCCATTGATTGACCGTTCCTATCCACTGGATCAAATCGTCGACGCGCACGCCTACGCTGAAACTGGGCGCAAACGCGGCAGCGTCGTGATCACCATGGCGCGAGCCTGATTAGCCAAGAGCGCTGATGGTTCACAAGTGACCACTCGAACCATTGCACCGACATAAAGTGCGGTATCAGGCATTTTAGATTCAACATTTATGGAGTGTTTTCAGCGTTCCACATCGAGGACTTGGCCAGTCGGCCAAGTCCTCTTGTTGTCTTCTCTTGTGGCCTAGGTCGGGGCCCTAGCGACCTCGCGGATCGTCAGCAGGATTCACGTAGTGGATCTCCCATGGCCCAATGCCGTGAAGCTGGATAATCGACTCACCCGTGCTCACCGCAAAGTGACGGTGCCCTTTCGGGATATAGGCAAAGGAACCGGGCGGCATCTCGCGAAGTGCCTTCGGGTCGAAACGCTCACCATGCCCCAGTTGGAACCCTCCCTCAAGTACGGTGATATGCTCCACATTCGGATGCCAATGGGGCGGGATTCGATAACCTGCTGGAAGCTTGAGGCGCAGCGTGAACTGACCCGGCTTGCTTGGATCGCCTTCCAGCACCACCGACTTGGCGCCTGCCGGCAGCCCTTGAGGTCCTTTGCCCCATTGCAACGCTGAAGGAACAAAGATGCTCAGCTCTGTTCCAGTGGGCGAGTTTGCGGAGCTATTGGCCGGACTCGGCATCCCAAAGAGTACGAGTCCGGCGAGCAGGAAAGTCCTTGCTTTCATCACGACACCTCACAATCTCCGGGATTCGGCCCGACCTTAGCATTCCGTGGCGGATTCATTTTCGGCGTTTTGGATAAAATCGCCACGGAGGCCCTGTCAAGGTAACTGGGGCCACTTGCAAGCGGATGATCGTCGTTTAAGACCAGGAAGGCAGCTCAATCAATCGAGCGAAGGCGGTGGAGCTTCCCTTGGCAACGCAATCTCCTGCGTTGCTTTGAACGAAAAACGGAACTACGATCCTGGGAAAGACCCCTGACGCGCGGGAAAGGAGAGTGCGATGCGCATGCCTGACCATCGATCGGACCCGGATGACCAGACCAGTCGCGGCCAGGGCGGCACGATCAGCGGCGCGGAGACCTTCGTTGCCCCTGTGGAGACCCTCAAGAAGCCAGTGGCTGAGGCTGACCTCACCCCCTCGGAGACGCCCCCCGACACCGAGCGGGGCGGGCAGCGAATCTCTGGCCCCGGCGCCAACGACCTTACCCGCGGATTGCCGTAGCCACTAATCCTTCACGAGCGCGCGGCCTCAGGTCTCCAATGCAGCGATCCAGCGAAGGGCGCTCAGGCTCGGCATGAAGCCGTACTCGCCGCCGCGCGTGACGACGAAGCGGGGAATCCCTTTCAGGCGCCTGGCAATCGGCCGGGTGGGGATCGTGTGGGTGCCGCCGTCATGGTTGTCGCCCGCGATGGGGTCTTTCAGGCCGTCGCTCAGACCGAGGAATTCGCCACCGTTGAGCCATTCCGACTGCACGAACTCGAACTGCCGATCCAGATGGGCGCCGATGAAGGCGAACATCAGCCCGCGGTCCAAGCCGTCGTCTTCCAGCTCACCCTCGGGCAGCTCGGGGCCGTAGACGGTGCCTCGACGGATCATGCGGTGGAGCCGTACCACGCCAGCCACGGACGCATCGCGCGGGTTGGCGCGCCGGATGTGCGCGCCGGGGGGCGTCTTGTAGCCCGTCGGATCGTCGGCGTAGGTGAAGGCGTTACGGCACGCGCAGTCGTCGCCCAGCGAGGGATCGTCCTGGTCCGGTCTCAGCGCTAGGGGGGTGCCGCTGCGCCAGCGCCCCATCATCTTGGCAGCCAGGCGTTCCTCGTCCTCGGGGCTCTTGGCTTGCTCTTTGAGATAGCGGCGGAATGCGGCCACCCGCTGGTGCAGCTTACGGAAGGCCACGTAGGTGCCGTTGCGACCGAGGACCTCGGGCTGGGGCATCGAGGGCAGCCCGCCCGTCTCGTCGGGGTAGCCCAGCACGAACTCGCCCGCCTTGAGTGGCTGCTCATATGGGTTGCTGCCGGGGACGCCGCTACCTTCGATCGCAGGCTGGCTAATGCCGTCATGGTAGCCGAAGGGCTCTTTCTCGGTAGGGAGGGCATGGCAGTCCTGCCGCCAGACGGCAGTCACGCCTTGGGCCTCCTGGTAAGCCTTGCGCGCGCGGGCGAGCACGGCCTCGAGCTGCTGGGAGTCGGGCGCGAGGCACGTGAGCACGACGTGGACGTCGGACGTGCCGAGCGGGTACTCCCAGTGCTCGGGGCTGCTCTCGCCGACGTCGCCCAGCACCTGGGCCCGTGCGGCCATGCCCTGCCGGAACTCCCAGGCGAAGGAATCGAGCGAGCTTTGCGGCACGCCGAGCGCCTTGAGGCCTTGGTAGGTCAACGAGACGCTCATCCAGGCTTCGCCAGCCGGGCTGGTCGTATGGGCGGCCGACGCCACCACATCGGCAAGCCGACCAAGCGCCGCGCGCCCAGCCCCGGCATCGTCCACCCGCAACAGGATGTAGGTCGCCGCATAGGGCGTCGGGCGTGGGCGCAGCACGCCGCTCTGTATCTCACTCAGTTCGAGCATCAGCGCGATCCTGCCAGTTGCCTGGCACCGGCCAGGTTCTTCCAGAACTGGATCAGGCTGTCGTCCTTGCCGAAGAGGGTGCTGAAGATGGTGGAGTCGGCCACCAGCACGTCGCCGGCTCGCCGGCCGCTGGGGGGCATCCACGCCAGCGCGTTGAACTCGCGGTTGCCCGCATTGGTGAAGGGGTGGGGGTGGCTCATGTCGATCGGCTGGGTGGCCAGCACCTGGACGGCCTTGGGGTCGTCGGTGGTCACCGCATAGTGCGGCAGGTGCTGGTGGAAGTTGAAGTTGCGCACGCCGCGTAGCCAACCCTTGGCGTCCAGATCGGCGTTCACGGTGAGGGGCGCAATCTGGTTGGTGCCCGCCACCACCGCCGGCCGCAGGCCCCATCGGTTCTCCACCGGGATGCCGAGCCCCTTCATCAAGGAGCGGGTGTATGCGCCGAAGCGCTGCTGACGAGGCACCAGGGCGTCGCCGTGGTGGGCGTACTCCATGGCGCGCTCTTTCAGGTCGTCCGAGTGCCCCACGTCGTGGTGCGGGCCGATGAGCAAGCATGTGCCTTCCCGCTCGAGGAAGGCGCGCACCGCCTCGATCTCCTCGGGGGCGGCCGTCTGGTTGGTCACCATGTGGTCCAGGCCAAAGACCAGGAGCGTGTCCGCATCGGCGAGCACGCGCTCGTCGAGGGGCAGCTGGAACCCGGCCTGGTCGACGCGCTGGAACACGGGCACCACGTGCCCGGTGACCTCCTCGACCACCGATTGGAATTGCACCCAGGCCCAGAAGAACAGCTCGAGCGAGCCGGCAATGCCCTGGTTGAACAACATCGGATCGGCCCACTGGGGGCTCTCGTAGGCGGGCCAGAGCACCCGCCGTACCTCGGTCATCGTCGAGAAGCGGTTGTCCATCTTGCGGGGGTCGGCGTTGGCCTCGCCCGGGTAGCTCCAGGCCATATAGATGCTCACCCGTCGCCGCCCCGGTGTCTCGGGCCGGGCTTTGTGGTTCTGATTGTACGTGCGTGCGGTCGTCACCTTGGTCATGGGATACCTGCCTATTGCATCTGCTCGAGCATCTGGGAGAACGCGGCCTTGATGGCCAGGGCCTTCTTGATCTCGTCGCTCGAGACGAAGGGATACTCGCCGTACTCGAGGAAGCTGTTGCACTGGTGATCGCGGATGAAGCGGATGAACGCTTCGGTGTTGGTCTTCCAGTCCTCAGGGAAGCCTTCGAGATTCTCGAAGGCCGTGTCGATGCCCGTCTTCTTGAAGAGCATCACCGCGTCCTCAGTGTATTTGTCGAAGTCGGTGTCGAAGATGCCCTGGTACATGAAGCGTGTGTCGTTGTCGAACAACACCCAGCGCAGGTAGTGCAGCTTGAGTGGGGCTAGCACGTGCGGATCGCCCTTGAGGGCCTCTTCGAGCCGGCGGCCGTACTCGCGTATCGCCTCCGCGCGTCCAGGCTTGACGTTCGCAATGACAGTAAAGCCGTAGTTGGCGGCCGTCTTCGGGAAGATCGGACCGTACTTGCCTTGCTCGAGATGCTCGGTCGACTTCGGAATGTAAGTTCCTTGAGGCGTGATCGCCATGGCAGCCCTCCCACTCGAGACGATATGACCTGGTTGAAAAGTAGCACTGGGCAATGTCGCGCACAATGGCGGTTCAAAAGCTATTTGTTGATGCTTCTGTCTGCTTTTGCCGGTGCATTTTATCGACGCAGCCCCACAGAACGCCAATGGCAAGAAAACCTGCGGTGGTGCGGTATCTGAACGTCGGTAATGACGCTGCTCGCCAGAGGCAGCCTCCACTCGAACGAGTAAACACCGCAGAAGTGCAACGTGATGCACTTCTGCTTCAGCGTCTAGCGCCTGGGATCGAATCACTTCCTGCTTGTTGCAGATGACCCACTTTTCTCTTTGACGCATCTGCACGAAGACGCCCCCGGCCAGAGCCAGGGGCGGTCTAGGGCGTGTTTCTGAATTACCGAATTTCGGGCGATAGCTCACCCGCGACAGGCACCCCGTTGGAAGCTGTATGCTGCTGGGGGAATGCGGCGCGCTTGTAGTGTGTTCAGTCCTTCAAGCGGAGCAGCGCTTCTCTGAGGTACGACTGCGCGTCGCCGAACAACTGGTGCGCCTCCTTGCCGGACTGGAGCCGCATGGTGTCGAGGTAGTCGTCGGAGACCGCCCGCACCACCAGCAGTCCCTGGTCGGAGCAGGTGAGCGTGCCGCCGGGGATTTGCCAGGACGCGGACATGCGGCGCTCATTCTGGTACGACGGTGCCCCATGCTCCTTTACCAGCCGCTCGGCGCCGCTCTTGAACCGTGCCATGCGCGCCTCCTGATCCTGGGCCTGGGTGAGGTCGACGATCATCAGCTCGTACAGGTGCCGACCCTTGGGGGTAAACGCTCCCATGACCGCGAGCTCGCGATCTTGCAAGGCACCGCGATAGAGTACAAAGCCTCGTTGCTCGTCTTGATCGGCCACCCGGAAACCAGCGAGCTTTCGCTTGACGTCGTCGATCGAGTGCCCGAACTTCACCCCTTCGAATAGATCCCTGCCATTCTCCACAGGCGGCAAGTTGGCCGCGCGGTAGCGCATCACGGCATCCTCGATCGCCTTACCGGCGGGGCTCATCAACCTCGATGCCTCGGCCCAGGCCTTGCTCTTGAGGTGTCTGCGCGTCAGTTCGTCACCGCTGGCGTCTGCTAGCCCCGCGCCATAGGTCAGCAGGTCGAAGAGCGTGGTCGGGCCGGTGTACCCGCCTGCCTCCTCGTCATCCTCATCGTCGTAGTATCCCTGCTTGGGTGTTGCCGCCTGAGTCGGCGCCGTGATGCCGAGTTCGGGAGCGGCGGCCAGGACCGCGTCATCGGCCGCGAAGTGCAATTCGGTTCCACCGTTCGACAGCTTGAGGTGAACGATGCCCTCCTTCAGCACCCAGTGGGTCAGCGTGGCATCCTTGCGACGGGGCGGGCCGAACGTCGACTCGAGCGCACGGATCTGACGCTCGTAGATCGCCTTCGTCCCGCTGCCGTTCGTGTCGCGCTGCTTGGGAACGGTTCGCTGGATCACGTACCAGAGCTGCTGGGACTTGGGCGAGAAGTAGGCTAGCAAATAGCTGGGGTCGTCTCCGGATGTTGCTTCGTAAATGCGACCGGCCGTGAAGGCATCCGACTGGATCCTGCGGAATTCCGCCCGACGCATCTTGCCCTCGAACGCCGCGGCCGTCTCGGAGAAATCGATGCCGTATGCGAAATCCAGGCGCTTGATGGCGGGTGAGGCAATGGGGTCGTTGTACTGGGCACCAGCGGGCGGTTGCTTGGCAGGAGCGGCCGACGCGTGCGACGTCGGGATCGCGACGAAGCTGGCGAGAAGGACGACCGGAATCAAGGCCTGGAATTTTGGCAAGGGGATGGCTCCTCGAACGTGACGCACCGGTCATGCATGCCCGGATCCCCAGCCCCGAAACACGATTGGTTCAACAGCGTCGCTCGTGTCCCGTACAGGCGGGAAAGCGGTCACTTAAAGTGTCGAACGACGTGAAAGTGCGTCGTCAGGATGGGGACGACCTTCCACGTTAGGGTGTGCGTGCGAGCCGTCGGATAGCGGAGTTGCGGGTATCGGTGACGAAAAAACCGCCCGAGCCATCCGTGACAATGGCCCGAGGCCAGTTGAAGAGGGCCGACGCGCCATCCCCGTTCACGAATCCGGTCGTTCCAGGGGGCGTACTGCCGGCAATCGTGGTCACCGACCCGGCGGGTGTCACCCGGCGAATCATGTGGTTGGAGCCATCGACCACGTAGACGTTGCCTTCGGCATCCAACGCGACACTCGAGGGCCCGCTGAAGCGCGCTTGCTCGCCGTTGCCGTCGGCGTAGCCGCGCGTGCCCCCCGCAAGCACCGTCTTGGTCTGGTCCGAGAGGTTGACGAGCGTCAGGTTATCGTAGACGTTGTCCGCCACCACCATGCGCCCGTCCGCTGTGAAGGCAAGGCCCTGCGGGCTGAAGAACCAGTCGGGCGTCGCATAGGAGACCGTGCCGTCGGCAATCTTGTAGATGCGCCCGTACCAGTCCGAAACGTAGAGATGGCCGTCCGGACCGAAGGCCAGCGTGGTCGGGATCTTGAATTTCGCCTCGGTTATCGAGCCGATCGCCGCCCCTTCGGCGGTTGCCTCCGTCGAGCCCGCGAAGGTCGTCACGACGCCCTCGGGGCTAACCTTTCGGATACGATGGTTGTACGTGTCGGCCACGTAGAGGTTGCCGTCCGCCCCCAGGGCGATCCCCTCCGGAAAGTGGAACTTGGCAGCGGTTCCGGTGCCATCGAGGTAGCCACGGGAGTCGCCCGCGCCTGTCCAGCCGGCTAGCGTCGTCACGGTCCCTGCCGGCGTGATTTTACGGATGAGGTTGAGGTTGCGATCGGCGACGTAGAGGTTGCCCGAGGCGTCACGCACCAGGCCCATCACCCAGCCGATTTCACTCGCATTCCCTTTTCCGCTCACGAAGGTGGAGACCACGTAGGGCCCAGCAGAGTTGCCAGGGATGCCGGGCGTGGCTGGCGCAGAGGGCGTCTTGCCATCCGTAGGGGTGGAGGTCGAGGCGCTCGGGGCCTGGGCGATACACCCAGTCACCACGAGAACGACGAGAGCGGTGGCGAGCACGAGGTGGCGAGTGGCCAAAGGGGGCCTCCATAACGCGTGTGTGATTGAGGAACGATTGCTCGGCAGATGATACCTTAATGACATTTCCTTCGCAAACCTTCGCGAGAAGGAGGTCGCACATCAGATTCATCGCCTAAGGTCTGCTATGACCACGCTTAGAGCCCCGCTGTACCGGCGGGGCTCCTCGTTGACGACCTGATTTACAATCTTTCAGCAGAGCGGCTGTGCGTCATCACCTGACTTCAGGTGGACACATTGGGTCGGGCTAGCTCTGCGGAGCACATTTTACACTCATGGACGAGAGCAAGTTGGCCAGGTCGTTTGCATGGTCCTCTTCGTCCTTGAGGATCGACTCGAACAGCCGGCGGGTGGTCGGATCACCGGTTCCAAACCACTCGATGATGCGGCGGTAAATTTCGATCACCACCCGCTCTTCCACGAGGTCCTCTTTGATCATATCGGCCAGCGAACAGGATTTTCCGTACTTGGTGGCGGTGCGCTCGGCGATGGTGGCGGGGTTGAGGTCTGGATCGCCGCCCAACTGGTCGATCCGCGTGGCAATCATCATCATGTGGCGTTGCTCGTCTTCGGCGTGCTCTTCGAACTCGTCGGCGACCTGCGGGAAATCGATACCCTTGGCGACAATCTGGTGATGACGATAGCGCAAGACACAGAGGATCTCGCTGGCCAGGGCCTGGTTGAGCAGTTTGTAGGCTTGGTGCAGGTCGAGCGGGTAATCCGGGGTCACGGGCCCCTTGTCGATGGATTCGTTGGCGTCTCGTCGAATCTGCTCAACGTCATACAGCGGGGCTTGGGGCACCAGCGGCGTCGCCTTGACACTCGTTTCCGCCGGCTGAGGTTGATTGCGCGTTTGCTTTTGCATGACACCACCTCCTGTCGATGGGGAGTGTAATGCAAAGCGATCCCGCCCCCTACAGTCGAACAGGTCTCTCAAATGAACGTGCGTCTTGGAAGAGGGACCCCGAAGGGCAGCAGCTTTCGCTCGACTGTGCGACCTCATGGCATAATACCGGTTGCAAGTGCTCGCTTTCCTTGTATGGAGCGCAATCTGCCGCCATGGATCCAGCCTATACCTTCGAACTGCTTGATTCGCAGCAAGTGGTTGGCTTTCAACACCTGAGTTATCCCATCTACCGCCCTCAACTGCGCAATGCCGCACAGTCCGGTACGCTGGTTGCGATCGGCGTATCGGATGGGACCAGAGCCGTGGGGCTTGTGCTGGCTGACCACCCCAGAGACTCGCGCCTCGGGGTCGTTCTCTCCCTCTATGTCACCCCTCAGTATCGACGCCGAGGGCTTGGCAAGACCTTGTTCGGGTTATTGGGAGATGAGCTGCGCCGGCGGGGCTGTTTCGAGGCAAAAGCCTCGTTCATGGATGGCACCCCATCCACTCCCGGCGTCGAGCGGATCCTCAGCCATCACGATTGGTCCCAGCCCCTCGAACGGGTGTGGGTTTGCACGGGGACGCGGGAAAGCATCGTTTCCTTGCCCTGGTTGCAGGACCTCCCGCTTCCCGAGGCGTTTGAAATGTTTCCCTGGAACGCGTTGAGAGATGACGAGCGGCAAGCCCTCTTGGAGCAGGAAGCGGTAGCTCCGGGCTATCCCGCAATCCTGTCCCCTTTTCGCGAGGAGCACCTTCTCGAGCCGCTCAATAGCCTTGGGCTCAGGTACCGAGGCCAGGTTGTGGGCTGGTTGATCACGCACCGGATCGCCCCGGATACCATTCGCTACACGTCCTTATTCGTAAGAGAGGAACTCCAAGCCCTGGGACGCGCGATTCCCTTGGTTGCCCGCGCGATCCGCTTGCAACTAGAGGATGGCGGGGCGAACAAGGGGACCTTTGCCGTCCTGGTTCAAAACCGGGCGATGGCGAACTTCATCCACCGCCGCTTAGCCCCCCACCTCGCCAGTATCCGGAAATCCTGGGAATCGAGCCTTTCTGTTGCTCACCTTGGCTCGAGCGCGGCCTCTGCTGGATCCTAGGCGAACCCCATGATTAACAGGCTCATCGTGCGCTAGAGAGCGAATGTGCTGGAACATCCACCTGTGAACCTTCTCACAGGCGTGGTGTGATTCACCCTCGCAAGAATTGCCTTGAAGCGTCTTATAATGATTTGAAAAGTTGGCACAGTCGAAAAGGCATTCGCTTTGGCGTTCCTCGGATGTTTCGTCGCGCTGGGTCTAACCGCTTCATCGCAGGACAGAAAGGAATCGTAGCCTTCATGCAACAAGCCACCCGTAGCCAGATCGAGTCCCACATGATTGCCCGCGCCTGGGAAGATGAGACCTTCAAGGCAGAGTTGATGGCTTCTCCCCGGACCGTCCTCGAGAAGGAACTGGGCTTCAAGCTTCCGGATGGCCTCAACATCAAGGTCTTCGATGAGAGCGATAATTCGCTCTACTTGGTGATTCCCCGCAATCCCCATGCCGAAGAGCTTTCTGATCTGGAACTCGAGGCCGTTGCTGGCGGTAAGATTGCCACCTCGGTCGCCCAAATATCTTCCGTGGAAAGGGATTTGGCGTAGTCACGCCAAATCGATAATCCTGGTTATCGGGACTGCTTCTCGCCCTTTGGCTGATAGTGAAAGGCCTGAAGCCCCCTCTGCGAATCGCCCGAAAGCGATTCGCGGAGGGGGCTTCCCATTTGGCCGCTCGGTTGTTAATATATCGATTCGATATATCTCAGTCGAGAAGGAGCTTCCCATGCAGACCTCGTCGAAACCCGTTTCTCGCCCCTGGCTTCACAGGCTCTTCGGTGTTGGCGGTCTCGCTGCTGGTCTGATGACGACGCTCACGGCCTGCCTGCCAACTCTCGAGCTTCCGATCCCCGAGCCCACGGGCACCTTCCCGGTCGGTATCACCCAGCAGTTCCTCCTCGAGTCTCCCGGGCGGGGCCTTACGCTTGATATCTGGTACCCGGCGAGCGAGACGAAGGATCATCCGAAGGTCCCTTACACGGAGGATGCCCTCAACGATATCCTGAGCAAGGTCTACGGCATGCCGCGCTTCCTCTACCAGGAAGTGCCTTCCTATGCGCACCTCGACGCTCCCCCGGTGCCTGGCCGCCACCCGGTCGTGCTCTTCAATCATGGCTTCGCCTCCTTCACGAAGCAGAACTTCTCGACCTTCCAAGAGCTCGCGAGCCACGGGTACGTCGTTATCTCGCTCGGACATCCCGGAGAATCTCTGACGGCACGGGATGCGCAGGGCAAGCTCGTTTCCTTCGACACGGAGCGCGAGACCTATCGCGAGATTCAAAAAATCCAGAAGGCGATGGGGGCTTATGCCGCCAAGCTCGCTCCGGTACTTGAGAGGCAGCGACGGGCGCAGACCCCCGAGGCCTTCGCTCAGGCATCGGTGGAGCTGGGGCAGGACCCTCAGTATGCAGCGCTGAAGCCCCAGCTCCGGCGCTGGGTTCAGGACACCCGGCACGTCATCACCGCGATCCAGGCGCCCCGGCGCGAAGGGATCCTCGATCTGATCGATCCTGACAATCTCACGGTCATGGGGCACTCCCTGGGTGGGGCGGTCGCCATGCACCTGGCCACCCAGCCGCCAAAAGGGCTGCGGGGTATCGTCAACCTCGACGGGCCCTGGTTCCAAGATGACCCGACTCAGCTTGCGCCGATCGCGGTGCCGGCTTTGAACCTGGTGTCCACTCACATCCTGATGGACAAGCAGGACCTTGCGCTCAAGGGAACTTTGCTCGGGCTTTACCGCGGCGGCAAGGCGGGGGCCCATGTGATCGAGGTGAAGGGCGCGGCCCACTATAACTTCACCGACCTCAATTTCGTTCCCGCGCTGAAGTTCACGCAAATGCTCGGCCCGGTTGACGCCCGCCTCATGGCGGCGACACAGACTGGGGCGATCATGACGTTCCTTCGCCAGACCAGGCGCGAGGGGCGGGCCGCCTTCGAGGCGCCGCTCCTGCCCGCACACGCCGATTTGATCCAGCATGTCTTTCCTGGAGAGCGGAAGGAGTCTTGATTCGATGATGGAGTTCGCAGTCCTCGGCTTCCTCTTGTATCGGCCGTTGTCGATGTACGACCTCAAGAAGGCGATGGAGCGCTCGACTCAGCATTTCTTGAGTGCCTCGTTCGGGACGCTCCACCCGCTGCTCCAGAGGCTCTCGAAACAAGGTTTCGTCACGGGCGAGGATCAGATGGGGAACGGGCGCAACAAGAAGGTCTACACGATCACCCCTGCGGGACGCTCGCACTTCGTCGAATGGCTCGGCCAGGACGTCATGGCCGAGCGGGTCTCGGATCCCCGGCTGCTCAGACTGTTCTTCCTCGGACATATGGCGGCAGCGGAGCGCGAGGAGTTGCTAGCACGATTTTTGACGCAGATGGAAGCGGGCGCCGAGGAGCTGGAGCGTCTCAAGGCGCAGGTGCAGCAGGTGACGGTTCCCCCAGGGTGGGAGGATCACATGGCCTACCAGTTGGCTACCTTGGAGTTCGGCATCGCTCATCACCGATTCGTGAAGGAGTGGTACCAGGCCAAGCTCCAGGCGATAGCAGGATCTGGCGACGCCGGCGAGGTCTAAAGGCCAGACCCCGCTCGATGTGGGGGCGGGTCGCGTGGAGCGAAATCTGCGCAGGTGCGGCAGCGTACGCTCGGCGTCGCGTCACGACCTCATCGCACGAAAAGGAGACGGCCGGCGACCGCCAGCACGATGCCGAGATAGATCACCTTGACGAACTTGCTGCCGCGCAGCATCGCCATGTGGGCGCCCAACTGGGCGCCGAGCGCGTTGGCAACGCCCATGGACAAGCCCAGCCAGAAAATCATCTGGCCGGCGAACAGGAAGAGGACGAGGGCTGCGACGTTGGTGACGAAGTTGATGACCCGGGCGTTGCCGCTGCCGGTCACGAAGTCGAAGCCCAAGAAGCTCACGAAGCAGAACATCAGGAAGGTGCCCGTGCCGGGCCCGATGAACCCGTCGTACACGCCGATGGTGAAGGCAGCCCCCATGCCGATCGCAAGCGTACGCGGCGTGAGCCCCGGAAAGCGGTTCTCGAGGCCCAGAGAGCGGTTCGCGATCACCAAGGCGCCAACGGCCAAGATGAGGACGGCGATCGCGTTTCGAAACCCACCCGTGTCACGAAGCTGACTGACGAGAAAGGCGCCGAGGCCGCTGCCGAGCAGCGCCAGCGGTGCGATGCGGATGAGCAAGGCCTTGTCCACCGCGCCCTTGCGCCAGAATGCGAGGGCGCTGCTCGTCGACCCGAAGACGGCCAGTAGCTTGTTCGTGGCGACGGCCTGCCCGGGCGATAAGCCCATCATCAGCAGGGTAGGAAGGGTGATCACACCCCCACCGCCTGCGATGGCGTCCACGAATCCGGCAAGGAAAGCGAGGGGCAGGCCGTAGAGCAATACGTCGTATTCGGGCATTTGGGGGATTCTACCGTTTCCAGGGAATGCGAAAAGGTGCTGCGGCTGATCGAAGGCGAGGCACGCCAGCGGCCAGGGGCTCTAAGGCACAGACCATCTTTGGTTTCGCCTCGGCCTCGGCTCCTATACCCCAGTTGGCGACTTTCCGAGCCGAAAGTCGCCCTCGGCTGCTGTCGGTGACCTCATTGGAGGCCCGCGTCAATATTTAGGTATTGACCTAAGTAATGGAGATCTCTATAGTTAGGCATGTGCCTAACCAATCCGTCCCACTGATTCGCATCTTTCAAGCGCTGGCCGACCCTACGCGGTTGGCCGTCGTCGAGCGACTGAGTCGAGGGCCGGCGACCGTGAGCGAACTCGCCCAAGGGTTCGACATGGCCCTGCCCTCGTTCATGCAGCACCTCAAGGTGCTCGAGGACGGTGGTTTGGTCATATCCAGCAAAGCTGGCCGGAGCCGGACCTACCGAATCGCCCCGCAAGGGCTCAAAGTGGCGGAGGATTGGTTGGTGGCACAGCGCTCGATCTGGGATCGCCGTCTGGACCAACTGGACGCCTTCCTGGAGCAACTGAAGGAGAAGGAGTCATGACCCACACGATCCCCGCCCAGCTCGATCCCCGTCTCGATCTCGTCCTCGAACGCGTCGTGGACGTGCCGCCTGAGCTCGTCTGGAAGGCCTGGACGACGCCCGAGCACCTCATGAAGTGGTTCTGCCCCCTCCCGTGGACGACCGTCGAATGTGAGATCGATTTGCGGCCGGGCGGTATCTTCCGCACCGTCATGCGGTCGCCCGAGGGTCATGACATGCCCGCGAGCAACGGCTGCTTCCTTCACATCGTCGAGAACGAGCTGCTCGTTTTCACCGATGCCCTGCAGCCCGACTTCCGACCCGCCGAAAAGCCGTTCTTCACGGCGGTCATCAAGCTCGAGCGCCAAGGCAGCGGGACCAAGTACACGGCGATCGCCATGCACCGCGACGAGGAAGCCGCCAAGCAACACGCCGAGATGGGCTTCCATGTGGGCTGGGGCATCGCCCTCGACCAGCTCGTCGCCCACATGAAGAGCGTCCAGGCAGCCGTCTAAGGACCATCACTCGGCTGCGGTGTCAGGCACTTCCGCTGCAACGTGTAACCACCGCAACGCCTCAAGCAACGAGCGGCTCTCATCCGAGAGCCGCTCGTTGCTTGAGCTGTAGTCGACGGACGATCCGAGAAAAGCTCGGACGTGAGGCTTGACTTTTACTCATTCAAGTAACATGAATAGTTACATGAAACGCGATAGCCGACTCTCATCCATGCTCCACATCCTGCTTCACATGGCGCAGGCCGGGCGGCAGCTCACGTCTGAAGAGCTCGCACGCATGCTGCATACGAATCCTGTGCTGGTCCGCCGGACGCTGGCAGGACTGCGGGAGCGCGGCCTCGTGTCGGCCGAAAAGGGCCATGGCGGTGGCTGGGTCATCGCGCGTGCCCTCGATGCCATCACGCTTTACGACGTGTACGAGGCCCTCGGCGAACCGGAGATCTTCGCACTCGGCCACCGAAGCGAGGAGTCCCAATGCCTCGTCGAGCAAGCGGTGAACGCGTCCTTGGACCAAACGTTCGCAGAAGCAAAGGCCATCATTCTTACACAGTTGCGCGGGGTGACACTTGCCGTGCTATCGGAAGACTTCAACCGGCGCTATCCAAGCGCACACCATGGGAGGTTCCATGTCCCTGACTCCGAACCCTGATTGGACAGCCCTTTACGACGTGACGATCGTCGGCGGGGGGCCTGCCGGACTCTCTGCTGCCTTGATTCTTGGGCGCGCGCGTAAGCGGGTGCTGCTCTTGGATGCCGGCACCCCGCGGAATGCCCGCGCGCACGAGGTCCATGGCTTCGTCACACGCGATGGGACGCCCCCGGCCGAGTTCCGGCGCCTCGCGCATGAGCAACTCGCGGCTTACCCTTCGGTCGCACGTGCCAGCCAGTTGGTCGAGCGCATCACGGGCGAAGTGGATGCCTTCCACCTGCAACTCCAAGAGGGAACGAGCGTTCGATCCCGCCGGATCCTCCTCGCGCTGGGGATGGTCGATGTCTTGCCGGAGCTACCCGGCTACCGCGAGCTTTGGGGAAGCTCGCTCTTCCAGTGCCCGTATTGTCACGCCTGGGAGGAGCAAGACAAGGCGTTCGGCTTCCTCGCGCCAGGGCCGGAGAAGCTGGAGTTCGGCGCCTTCTTGTTGGGTTGGACACCGGATGTCACCGTCTTTACGGATGCTCGGTTCGAGGTGCCTTCGGCAATTCGCGATCGCCTCGAAGCGACGGGCGTCCGCCTCGAAGAGCGCCCCATTCGCCGCCTTGTTGCCAGGCCTGGGGATGACGTTCACGGCGATCGCCTGGAGGCCGTCGAGTTGGTCGATGGGACGCGCATTGCCCGCGAGGTCCTCTTCGTTCGGCCCCCGCAGCGCCAGACGGCGCTCGTCGAGGCGATGACCCTGGCGCTCGACCAAAATGGTTTCGTTCAAGTCGATGCACGCCAGGAAACATCCTGTCGGGGGATCTTTGCCGCGGGGGACCTGACGACGCAGATGCAGTCGGCCATGATCGCGGCTGCTGCGGGTTACCAGGCCGCGGCAATGCTGAACCACGATCTGACGTTCGGCCCACAGTGAGCGATCGCAACGCCTGACACGGACAATCGTTCGGGGGCCTGCATGGCCTCTTCCCGGTTGCTTCGATACGACACGAAGGAGAGGGTATGGACCAAGGATTTGATGCGGCGTTCTGGGACCGGATGTACAGTCACCGTCATGCAGCGGCGCACAGTGAGGCGAATCCCTTCTTGGCTCAAGAAATTGAGGGCCTCGAGCCCGGGACGGCCTTGGATGTTGGTTGCGGCGAGGGCTCGGATGCGATCTGGCTCGCGAACCGCGGATGGCGCATGACGGCGGTCGATTTCTCGAACGTTGCGCTCGATCGCGCTCGCGCAGCCGATGCGGATCACCAGGTGAGCTGGGTTCAAGCCGACATGCTCGTTTGGCAGCCGCCAGCGGACGCATACGACTTGGTTTCGCTGCATTACGTGCACGTCCCACCTGCCGAGCGCGCGGCGCTCTTTGGGCGGCTCGCTCAGGCCGTACGGCTAAAAGGCACGCTGCTCATGGTCGCCCATCACTCTTCCGATCGAGAGACCACGATCGGCCGGCCACCGGTCCCCGACCTGTACTTCACGGCAGAGGAGGTGGCAGCATTGCTAGCTCCCGGTAGCTGGGAGATCCTCTTCAGCGGCACGCGACCGCAAAATGTCACGGACCGGGCGGGACGCCCCATCACCATTCAGGACATGGTGTTGAAGGCGCGACGTATCGCGTGAGCCTGTGCGTCGTTCTCGCTTACGTGCTGCCTAGGAGTCCGACCACACGGCCAGTTCATTGCCCGCAGGGTCCTGGAAGTGGAAGCGGCGCCCACCCGGGAAGGCGAAGATGGGCACGGTGATGGTGCCGCCCGCGGCGCGCACCTTGGTCTCCATGGCCTCGAGATCCGTGGCGTACATGATGACGAGGGGTTTGGTGAGCGGGGTCTCGGGCGTGGCGTCGAAGCCGCCGTCGAGGCCGGCGGATGGATCGAGCGCCGCGTACGTCGGACCGTAGTCGATGAAAGACCAGCCGAAGGCCGTGGCGTAAAACTGTTTCACGACCGGAAGGTCGGTCGCTGGGAACTCGACGTAATCAATCTTGCCGTCCTGGCGCATGGGGAGACTCCTTGATGCCGTTGCTGTCTGCCCCCACATTGTACCGCCCGATGCTGCCTATCGCTCGATTGTGTCCAGGGATCCGGGAACGGTACAATTCTAGCTGGCTTGCATACGCTTCTGAATCGAAGGAGGGGCAATGAAGGCAACCCTGGTGAACAGCGAGAAAGGGAGCATCTCCCTGATTGAAGAACTCGCGCTCCCCCTTCGGACCGGAGCGGATCTGCTCGAGGTCCTGATGAACAGTCCGAGCGATACCGTCGCCCTCAAGGCAGCATACCTGGACGCGCAATTCTTCGAACTGCGAACGGGCGTTGCGGGCGACATGCTGCAGAAAGTCTCCAACTACAAAATGCGGCTCATCGTCCTTGGCGACTTCACGGAGGTGACGAGTCAGAGCCTTCGGGACTTCATCTGGGAGAGCAACAAGCGGGGTCAGGTGGTCTTCACCGATACGCTGGAAAGCGCCATCAGCAAGCTGAAGTAAGCACCAGGCCTCAAGTCGGAAATCCGGCTCGCGCGCTACTTGGTGGTGATGCGCTTTCGCGCGTTACCGAATCGGCATCTGGCTGGATGGGCGGCCCGCTCCCAGGATCCGAGGCAACTCGTCGAGCTCTCGAATCTCGTAGGTCGGCACCACCGCGCTGGCGTTGGGCTTTGCGCCGGGGTTGAACCAGCAGGTGTCCAGGCCCGCGCCGTGTCCGCCCTGAATGTCCGCGCTCAAGGAGTCGCCGATGATCAGGGTTTCCTTGGCTGAAAAGCCCGGAATGCGCGCGAAGACGTAGTCGAAGTACTGCTTCATCGGTTTGTGATAGCCCGTGTCTTCCGACACGAAGATGCCCTTGAACAGCGGGTGCAGCCCCGATCCCCGCAGGCGCTTGTCCTGAATGTGAGAAACGCCGTTGGTGACGAGGTACAGGTGGTAGTCGGCCTGCAGGTCGACGATCAGCTCGAGTGCCCCGTTCACGAGCTGATTGCCCGCTTCGAGGTGACGGCTGAAGCTCCTGTCCAGCTCCGCGCCGTCGACCTCTCGACCGAATTCCAGGAACAGGCGCGAGTGGCGCGAGTGCAGCACCTCATCGCGCGTGATGACGCCTCTCTCGAAGGAGTGCCAGAGCTCCTGGTTGATACGCCGATAGGCGGCTTCCGTTTCCGGCGTGAAGGGAAACGCGTGTTCCTCGAACAACAAGCGCAAGGCCAGGCGCTCGGCCGCACCGAAGTCCAGCAGCGTGTCATCCACATCAAACAGCAAATTGCGGTATTTCTTCACGAGCGTTTCTCCCTGGGTATCGTCGAGTGAGTATCCGGCATGAGGGGTGTGGCGTCAGCGGACGCCGGCTGGCTCGGGGGACGTGGCGGACTTTTGCGTACCGCACAGCTTGAAGACGAGCACGCCGCCGACGATGACCAGCACCCCGAGCAGCCGTTTGGGCGAAATGGGGACCGGGGCCATTCCCAACCAACCCATACCGTCCCACAACACGGCAAAGGCGAGCTGGGCGGCCATCACGATCGAGACGGCATAGGTGGGGCCCAACCGCCTGATGCTCTGCACCAGGCCGATGACCACGCCGACCCCAAGAATCCCGCTGCCCCAGTACCAGGGCTGCATGCCCTTCAGGGCAAACATCTGCGGACCCTCTAGGACCAACCCGAGCACCAGTGACGCCAGGGCGCCGAGGCCCAGCACCCATGCGGTGGTGGCCCACGAGCTGACGTGCTCGTTCACCTTGCTGTTGAAGATATTCTGCACGCTGACCAGCGAACCGGCGATGAGTGCTGATAACAGGCCCGACAGCATTCGTTTTCTCCCTACGCGGTCATGTCCTACTCGTAGATGTTGCGACCGGCCAGTGCGCTCAACCGGTCCCGGTCCTTGACGCGGATGCCTCCGCGGTGACGCTCGATCACGTCCTCGGCGCAGAACTGACGGATGATCCGGTTCAGGTGCCGGTAGCTGGTGCCGATCAGGTTTGCCGTATCGGTCAGGTGGACGGCGCTCATTGATCCGTCGAGCGGCGCGTCGGCCTCGTCGAACGAGACGGATAGCAAGTAGCTCGCCAGGCGTACCTCTGCGGGATGCATCAGGTTGAAGCTCATGGCGTTTGCCATGTGGTAGAACTTCGCGGCGATGGTCGTCAGCAAGAACTGCAGCAACGGCGCATGGTCGCTCGCGTAGGCCTTCAGCCACTGGTAATGCACCCCGATCATCGAGACGGGCGAGACGGCTTCGACCGTGTTGAGGATGTTCTCCCGATGGACGTACTCGATGTCGCCCATCAAGTCGAGCGGCTTCTTGAACGAGAGAATGAGCGACCTGCCCTCCGCCGAGGTGTTGAAGACCTTTACCTTGCCCTTGACGAGAACGTACAGGGTTTCAGCGGGTGCCCCCTGGGAGCAGATGAGATCGCCTCGCTCGAAGTCGTAGAGGGCCAGATGCGGTTGCAGGCGCTCAGGGAAGACGGATGTGATCCGATGAGCCTGCAGGTATTGATTCAGTTGTGCGCTGTCTTTGACTTCTCTCAAGGCTCGTTATCACCCCCCTCTTGCGCTCGGCGTTGCGTGCATTCATCCCCTCAGCATCACGACGCCTGCGATCATCATGGCGATGCCGATGAACTGCGGCAGCCGTATCGCCTGCTTCACGACGCCGAACCAGCCGTTCAGGTCAACCAGGACCGTCAGGCTCAACTGGGCGATCAGGAGCACGGCGACCGTCATGGTAACACCGATCTGTTGAACCGCTGTGACGCTGCTGAACACGATCACAGCCCCCAAGGCACCCCCCGTCAAGTACAACGGCTTCACCTGCCTGAACGGATGCCAGGCGCTTTCGCGCAGGGCGATCGCGATCGCCAACGCCACGAGGAAACCGGTCAACTGTGTCAACGCCGCGGTCTGCCATACGCCGATGTCGTGGCCGATCCGCGCGTTGGCCACGCCTTGCAGCATGAGGCAGGCGCCGCCCAACAAGGCAAATAAGATCCCTGGCATGGTGTTCCCCCTGAATCGGTGACTTTCTGATTAAAGACGCGATCCACGCAGCTCGAATAGGACATGTGTCCTGAACCAGCCGGAACCCCAGGGCTTCAGATGGCCGTGCCATCTTTCGCGGCGGCCAGAACGGGGGCAAGACGGTGTCCTTTACGCGGTTATTGGGCGTTCAGGGGCGGCGAGGGTGAAGTACTCAAATGCGTCCGACCATCAGCATCTGGGGCGGGGTGCAGTCCGCCGGATAGATGAGGGTCAGGCGCGGTTCGAGGCGCGAGCGTCCCGGCACCGTGATTGTTTCGAAGGGTGCAAGGTCTTCGCCGTCATGCAGGACCAGGTGGCGAAAGCGGGTCTGCGTCACGCCCTTCTCATCCTGCCATTCGAGCCGCACCTGGCCTCGGAAGTGGATACGTCGGCCTTCGGGTGGGGCGAAGCTGAGCGTGGCGCCTTCTTGGAGTTTCAGGGGGCTGGAGAGCCCGAGCGTGAAGCTACGCGGCGCGTCATCGGGATTGTCGAGCGGAATGGTGAGGTTGTAAGTCACCCCATAGTTGCCATGCGCCTGGTAAGCCGTGTCCGGGTAGCGTTTGCGCATGGGCGCGCTCTGGATCTGACCGGTGCCCAGGTGGTTGAGGACCACGCTCGCGATGGGGAAGCCTACGCGCTCGCCAGGAGCGGGCAAGGCAGGCCCACTCGGCCCAAAGAGGGTGCCCGTCCAGCGATCGCCCTGGCTGATGCCACCGACCCGCCCGTAGCGAAAGGCGCCGCCGGTCGGCGGCTGGGCCGGGTCGTAGGCCGTCGGGGCCGAGTCCCGGGGGCCTGCGAGGCGCTTGGCGTTGATGGCCGCCTGGACCATCCCGAGATCCGGCACCTGGTTCGGCGGAGCCAAAACGGCAACCTCGGTGAGGTAGACGGGGCCGTCGCTTTCCAGGTGCAGCAGGGTGGAGCGCTCGTTACGGCCAGCCGTGACGTCGGGGCTGATCGCCCAGGTGGCGAGCAAGGCACTGGTGTTCGGCCCTACCGTGCGGCTGTCCTGGCTCGTCAGGCCGTGCAGAAATTCGGTGGCGACGCGATCGCCCGGCCCCGCGTAGATGGTGCCCGTCGGATCGTCCAGCAAGGACTCGAGTGCCTTGAAGGGCGCCTCCGGGCGCGTGACACGACTCGCGCCGCGTTGCTGGCGGAGCGTCACGGTGCGATCCGTGTGGTTGTGGGCGACCAGCACCAGGTGCAGGACCTGCGTGCTGCCGACGAAAACGTCGGCGAGGTGGTGCGAGAAGACGCTGAACCGACCTTCGAAGGCATGGTCCAAGAAAACGCCCGCGTCATCGGAGCCAGCCGGCGGCAAGCTGGAGAGCGTAATGCCTGCCTCGTGGATCAGCTCCGGGCTGTTGCTGTTGAAGACCGGCACGTCATCCAGCCCGCCTGGCAGGGCATGGACGCGAAATGGGCCGCTCACGGGTCGCGCCGCCGGCAGGCTGCCGGGACCACTGAGCGGGAGAACCGCGCAGGCATGCAGGAGCAGCACCAGGCCCAGCGCGGGCCAAAGCCGATGCGCGTAGCGGGGGGATGAGGCGAGCGGAGTGTTCATAGGCATGTAGATACGAGATGAGATAGCCAGTGTCCAGTTCCGAGTAGAGGGGGCTCTTGGCGATGCCCAGGAGCAACATTCCCTCGCTCCTAGTAGCTGACGATTTCGGCTGCGCGGAAGTTCGAAAAGTTGGAAGCGTGGCCAAACGAAGTGTCGAAGCGACAGGGCAGGATCCAGCCTTTTCGGTTCAACGCCTAAAGTTTGAGTTTGGCTCGTACAGACGCGCCAGGTCTTCCGCCAGGTCCACGTCGAAATCTCCACCAGGAAGCGGAACGCTTGCGATCGTGGCGCTTGCGTGACGGATCACGTGACGGGCCCCATGGGGCCCTTCGAGTTTCAAGAGCGTCGGAAAGTGCTCCTGGCCGAAGAGGGCCGGCACCCCGTATGTCTCATCGTAAGCCGAGGTGACGATGGAGTGCGCGCCGCGTTGGTGAAGCCGTACCAACGCGGCAAGGTGAGCCGAGGTGACGGCCGGCTGATCCACCAGCATCACAATTACAGCGCTCAGAGATGGGTGGCTGGCGAGTAGCGCCCCGAGGCCCGCCGAGAGCGATCGCCCCTGTCCTGCGTTCCAGCCTGGCTCGACGATGACCGCGACCTCAAGATCCGAGATCTCGCGCGCCATGCGTTCGGCCTCGTAGCCGAGAACCACCGCCACGGGGCGGCAAGGCGAGGCCAGGGCCACCTCGGCCATGTGGCGCAGGAGGGTCGCCCCGTGAAAGGGCAGCAGTTGCTTGGGGTGTCCGAGCCGGGTGGAGGCTCCTGCCGCCAGGAGCACGAGGCCAATGCCCGGGGGTGTGCTCAAAGCAGCTTCTCCACCGTGATGGGCAGGTCTCGGATGCGTTTGCCCGTCGCGTGGAACACCGCGTTGGCGATCGCAGCCCCCGCCCCCACGATGCCCAATTCGCCGACTCCCTTCACCCCCAGGGGATTCACGTACGGGTCCTCCTCCGGCACGAAGAAGGCCTCGATGTGGGGGATATCCAGGTGGACCGGGATCAAGTAGCTGGCAAGGTCCGCGTTCATGACGCGTCCCCAGCGCGGATCGCGCACCCCTTCCTCCATCAGGGCGAGGCCGATGCCCATGGTGATGCCGCCCAGCATCTGGCTTCGGGCGGTCTTCGGGTTGAGGATTCGTCCCGCGGCGAAGGCGCCGACAAACCGCGTGACCCTGACGGTTCCAAGGTCGGGGTCGACCTTGACCTCGGCAAACTGCGCGCCGAAGGCGTGCGAGGACCAGCGGTTCTCCTCGTCGCCGGGAACGGAGCGGCGCTCTGCCACAACGGCAGGAAGGCCGTTTCGCCTCAGCAAGTCGCCAAAGGCCTCGCGGCGCTCTGGTGAATCGGTATGAACCAGATGCCCCGCCGAGGCAACGAGCTTGTTCGGATCCGCTTCGTGCAAGGGCGAGGCGGGATCGCGCCGTGCCAGGTCTCGAAGCTGATCGAGTGCGGCCTTGGAGGCGAACGCCACGGCGGCGCTCACGCTGGCGGTGGTCTGGGAACCGCCGGCGACGGGGGCCTCGGGCAGGTCCGAATCGCCGAGCTCGAAGCGAACCCGATCCGGCGGCAGGCCCAGCATGTCGGCCGCCACCTGCGTCAATACCGTGTAGGCGCCGGTCCCTAGATCGTGAGCGGCGCTCTGGACCAGGGCCCTGCCGTCTTCGTCGATGCGCACGCGGGCGGCTGCTTGCGAGCGATACGTCGGGTAGGTCGCCGTGGCCATGCCCCAGCCAACCTGCAAGTGGCCATCGCGCATGCTCCCCGGCCTCGGGTCCCGTTGCGCCCAGCCAAAGCGCTCAGCCCCCTGCTGGTAGCAGGCGCGAAGCTCCTTGCTCGACCAGGGCAGGTCTCGGACCTCGTCGCGCTCGGCGTAGTTTGCCAGGCGCAGCGCGAGCGGATCCATGCCCAAGGCGTACGCAAGCTCGTCCATGGCCGACTCCAGCGCAAAGCTGCCCGTTGCTTCGCCCGGGGCGCGCATGTAGGTCGGCATCTGGGTGTCCAGGTCCACGACCCGGTGCCTCACCCATACGTTGGGACAGGAATAGAGCATCCGGGTCGTCTGCCCCACGGGCTCGACGAAGGTCCCCAGGGCAGAGACCCCGTTGGTGCCGTCGTGGCCGATCGCCGTGAGCCTGCCATCTTTCGTGGCTCCTAGCCGAACGCGCTGGTGCAGGGTGGGGCGAAAGCCAATCAGCCCGAACATCTGAGCACGCGTTACCGCGAGCTTCACCGGCCTCCCCACCGCCCGAGCGGCGAGGGCGGCACACACCACGTGCGGCCAGGTCATGCCCTTGCAGCCGAAGGCGCCGCCGACGAAGGGCGAAACCACCCGGACTTGCTCGGGCTTCAGGTCGAGGGTCCGCGCGAGTACGGCCCGGACGCCATACACCCACTGGGTGGCGTCGTGGACGGTGAGGTGATTCCCCTCCCAGCTGGCGATGGTGGTATGAGGCTCGATGGGGTTGTGGTGCTCCCAGGGGATCGTGTAGGTGGCGTCGATTCGCGTGTTGGCAGCATGCCAGCCGGCCTCGAAGTCGCCACGCTTGGTATCCGGGTCCTCACCGAAGATCTGGTCCGGTGGATAGGCCTCATTCAAGTGGGCCGCCAGGTCCAACCGAGGGGCGCGTGCTTCCACCTCTAGGCGGATCAAGGCGGCGGCTTCGGTCGCTTGCTCCAGGGTCTCGGCCACCACCACAGCGACCGGCTGCCCCGCATAGTGGATCTCCGCGTCCCACAGCACGGTGAGCGTGTCGGGCGAGTAGGTGTGGTCCGTACGATGGGGCGTGAACTGGGATGGCTTGGCGTGTGGGGAATGCGCGTTGCGATGGGTCACGATCGCAAGGACGCCCGGGGCGCTGGCAGCAGCCGAGATGTTGAGGGACGTGAGGCGCCCCGGCCCGACCGGGCTTGTCACCAGGACGCCGTGGGCGAGGCCCGTGAGATCCCAATCGCCGGCGTAGCGGGCGGTGCCGGTCACCTTCTGGCGGCCGTCGACCCGGTCCAATGGGGTCCCGATGCTGGGAGTCATGCACGGCCTCCTTTCGATGCGGCGACCTCGCTCAGGGCGCGAACCAAGGTCTTGCGAGCAAGCGCCACCTTGAAGCGATTGTCCCGTCGGGGAGAGGCGCTTGCCAGTTCAGCCTGGGCTGCGCGCTCGAACGCCTCGGTGGTCGCAGGAGCACCCGTTAGCGCCGCTTCGGCCGCTCTTGCCCGCCAAGGCACGGTCCCCACGCCGCCGAGCGCCACGCGTGCTTGGTGGATTCTCCCGTCCTGCACGTCCAGGGCGACGGCCGCCGAGGCGAGGGCGAACTCGTAGGTGGCCCGATCCCGCACCTTGAGGTAGCGCGAGCCCTCGCCGAAAGAGAGTGCCGGCAGCTCGAGCGCCACGATGAACTCGCCGTGCGCGAGTACCGTTTCTCGGTGCGGGGTTGCGCCCGGTTGCAGGTAAAATTCGTCGATCGGGATCCGGCGTTCGCCCTGGGGGCCTCGGACCACGATGATGGCTTCGAGGGCCACAAGCGCCACGGCCATATCCGAGGGGTGGGTTGCAAAGCAGGCTTCGCTCGTGCCCAGGATCGCATGGGAGCGGTGGGTGCCTTCTTTCGCTGAGCAGCTCTCTCCGGGCGTGCGCTTGCCACAAGGGGCGTGGGTGTCGCGAAAATACAGGCAGCGGGTTCGCTGCAGCAAGTTGCCGCCGAGCGTGGCCATGTGCCGGAGCTGAGGCGAAGCCCCCGAGAGGATGGCCTCGGCGAGCATGGGGTAGCGCGCCTGCACGCGCGCGTCCGCGGCCACGTCGCTGTTGCGCGCGAGGGCCCCCAGGCGCATCCCCCCGCGCTGGTCGAGCAGCGCGGTTTCCGCCAGCCGCGAAATGTCGATCAGGACATCGGGTGTTTCGACACCGAGCTTCATGAGGTCGAGGAGGCTGGTGCCACCGGCCAGGAACGCCCCTCGTGGCTGCTCGGCGAGGGTGGCGAGGGCGACATCGGCCGTGGTGGCGCGTCCGTAGGCAAAGGTCTGCATGGTGGGCTCCTTGTCGCGTCAGGCTTGGTCGCGTACGTCGCGGATGGCGGCCAGGATGTTGGGGTAGGCGCCACACCGGCAGAGGTTGCCGCTCATGCCTTCACGGATGGCCGCGTCGTCGTGGGGACGGCCCTCCGAGAGGAGCCCCATTGCCGAGCACAACTGCCCGGGGGTGCAGAAGCCGCACTGAAAGGCGTCATGCGCCAAGAAGGCCGCCTGGAGCGGGTGGAGCCGCTCACCATCTGCCAGCCCCTCCACGGTGGTGATCCGGGTGTCCTGTACCGACATGGCAAGGCTCAGACAACTGAGGGTCCTTCGTCCGTCCACCAGGACCGTGCATGCGCCGCATTGGCCATGGTCGCAGCCCTTCTTGGTCCCGGTGAGGTGCAGACGCTCTCTCAGGGCATCGAGCAAGGTCACCCGAGGCTCCAGGCTCAGGGTATGGTCTTGCCCGTTGACGTGGAGCGTCACCTTAGCAGGACCCTCGATCAGGGTGAAGGCGGCTGCCGGTAAGCGGGTGGGCATTCGCTCTTCGAGAGGGCGTAGACCGGGGCTTTCGCTGGCGAATTCGCGCTCGTCGTCGGCTGAAGGTTCGGTTGGCACAGGCACCTCCGCATGGGCACTAAGGGACGAGGGGACGATCGTGGATGGAGCCGTTGCGCTCTCGCAGGAAGCCGCCTCGACGACCGGCGAGGACGGCGCGAATCTCGGCGCAGATGGCAAGCGCGACCTCTTCGGGGGACTCTGCGCCAAGGTCGAGGCCAACGGGCGCATACAGCGCGTGCGAGGAGGGACTTGCGGCAGGCAAGCCGTCCAGTAGGCGTGCGGTGCGCTTTCTGGGACCCATCACCCCCAAGTAGGCGATCGGAGTGGCAAGGAGGGATTCGAGCAAGGCGCGATCCGCTGTCAGGGAGTGGGACATGACCACCGCGGCGGTCCGCTCGTCCAGTTCGACGTGCGCGGTGAGGTCTTGCGGGGCCAAACAAAGTAGACGGTCGGCTGAAGGCATCAGCTCGGGGGTCAGCCGACCTTGGCGATGGTCCACTACTGTGACGTGCCAGCCCAGGAGGCGGGCCTGCTCGGCAAGGGCGATCGCATCCGCCCCGATGCCGCAGATGATGAGCGAGACGGGCGGCACGAGCCCTTCCACGCTGAGCCAGGTGCCGCACGGCAGCTGCCGGCTGCGATGCATCGAGCGTCCCGTCCGCCGGATTGCCGAGAGGACCTCCGAGGCTTCGTGGTGGGCCGCCTCGACCGCGCTGCCTGCGGCGCCTTCGCCTTCACTCCCGCCCTCTCGGATCAGCCAACGGCCCACCAGCGGCGATTCACCTTCGACCCAGGCGGTGGCGATGGCGCCACAGCCACGGTGGTGCAGGAGCTGTGCGAGGAAGGCCAGATGGCGTGAGGTGCTCGGCAGTGATAGAGGCTCGAGCAGGATCCTGACGTGACCGTCGCAGCCGAGGCCGAGCCCGAACACCGGGTCATCATCCGTGTGGTACGTGACAAGCCGTGAGGTCGCGATCGCGATTGCTTGCTTGGCGTGCTCGGCCACGTCGCTTTCCAGGCAGCCAGCACTCACCCCGCCCACGATCGTGCCATCTGCGTGGATCAGCATGCGAGCACCCGGCCGACGGAAGCCCGAGCCTTCGAGATGAACCACGGTCGCGAGCGCCGAGCGGCGCGGGTCGATGCTGTTCAGTGCCAAGAGGATGCGCTGGATTTCAAGCATGGCCATCCCCTTTGAATCGCGCTGAGACGAGGGAGTGGTTGTTATTGTTTATTTATGAAGTTTTTAAAAGTAAATGTCAAGGAAGCCTGGGAAGCCCTATTGCCCTTTGCTTTCCTTCAGCAAGGATGCGGTGGCCGAACTCTCTTGAAAACATTCGTCGTGCGGTACGAACGACGGGCGTTGGCTGCGTTTGCCACTGTTGAGCCGAACGACCCGTTGTCGTGTCCCGGAGGATTCGATGCTCTAATGGCGCCGACGGCTCAGAGGGGAGCAGGGGGCCTCATGGTCGCCGGGATCCCCGGCGATGGCCGAGGACTGAAAGGAGGGGCGGACATGCAGAGCCCACGGGTAGCACAGCAACCGGAAGCACGCATCAAACCCGCAACCACCACACCGCTCTCTTGGCGCGCGGGCCTCGAAGACGGTCGGTTGTGGCGCGCAGGGGCCATCCTCCTCGGGGGCGCCTTGTTGACGGGCGGTTTGAGGCGGCGCTCTTTCGGGGGCCTCGTGTTGGCGTTCGCCGGCGAAGAGTTGATTCGGCAAGGGGTGAGCGGCAAGAGCTACTTGTTCCAGGCCGTGAGCGAGCGTCTCAAGCCAGGCGAAGTGGTCGAGATCGCAAGCGCGGTGACCATCGGTAAGTCGGCCGACGAGGTGTACCGGCGCTGGCGCAAACCCGGCACCATGCAGCAGATCTTGGGTGGGGTCGTCACCGTGACGGAGCTCGACGGCAATCGCGCGCATTGGCGTCTGAACGGCCCGCTGGACACCCGATTGGAATGGGACATGGCGCTCGTGGAGGACAGGCCGGGCGAGCGGGTGCGGTGGAAGGCCTCCTCTGAGGCGCGGGTGCCCGTGGAGGCTCTGGTCGAGTTTCGAGCGGCACCCGCCAATCAAGGCACCGAGGTCCTCTTGCGCCTCACCATGGCCCCGCCCGGGGCGGCGATCGCCCAGCAGGTCGTGAAGGTCCTGGGCGTCGTGCCGAGTGCGATCGAGGGCAAGGTGCTGCGGCGCTTCAAGAGCCTCGTCGAGACCGGCGAGATCCCCACCACGCGCCGGCAGCCCGCGTGTCGCGGCGACGGCCGCGACGAGTGAGGAGGAACGACCCATGCGCGCACTCTGCTGGCACGGCGTGAACGATTTGCGGGTGGGCCGGGTGGCCGATCCCGAGATCCTCAACCCTCACGACGTCATCCTGCGGGTGACCATGAGCGCCACGTGCGGCTCCGACCTGCACTTCATCGACGGCTTCCTGCCCACCATGCGCGAGGGGGACGTGATCGGCCACGAGTTCATGGGTGAGGTCGTGGAGACGGGCCCCGAGGTGCGCAAAGTGAAGAAGGGCGATCGCGTGGTGGTCCCCTCCTGCATCGCATGCGGCGGCTGCTGGTATTGCGAGCACGACCTCTTCTCGCTCTGCGACAACACGAACCCCCGCTGGGAGCTTCAAGAGCCGCTGCTCGGATACCCGACCGCCGGCATCTTCGGCTACACGCACGCCTTCGGCGGGTACGCGGGCTCTCACGCCGAGTACGTTCGGGTCCCGTTCGCCGATAACGGCTGCTTCAAGGTTCCCGAGGGCTTGCGCGACGACCAGGTGATTTTCATCTCGGATGCGGTCCCCACGGGCTACATGGGGGCCGACTTCTGCAACATCCAGCCCGGTGACGTGGTCGCGGTCTGGGGTTGCGGGGGCGTGGGCCTCATGGCTCAGAAGAGCGCGTTCCTGCTCGGGGCCGAGCGGGTGATTGCGATCGATCGTTTCCCCGAGCGCTTGCGCCTGGCGCGCGAGCAGATCGGGGCCGAGACCCTGAATTACGAGGAAGTGGATGTCGTCGAGGCCCTGCGGGAGATGACCGGTGGGCGCGGACCCGACGCCTGCATCGACGCCGTCGGCATGGAAGCCCACGGCACCACCCTCGACTACACCGTCGATCGGGTCAAACAGGCGCTGCACGTGGTCACCGATCGCGGCCCGGCCCTACGCCAGGCGATCCTGGCGTGCCGGAAGGGTGGCACCTTGTCGGTGCTAGGGGTTTACGGCGTGATGGACACCTTCCCCATGGGGGCCCTCATGAACAAGGGGCTCACGGTTCGTACCGCTCAGCAGCACGGCCACCACTACGTGCCGCGTTTGCTCGAACTTGCCGCCGAGGGGAAGCTCGATTCGTCCTTCCTGCTCACGCACCGGCTCTCACTGGACGAGGCCCCGCACGGCTACGACCTCTTCAAGCACAAGGAGGACGGTTGCGTGCGCGCGGTCTTCGTCCCCTAGTCCGAAATCGGACGATGAGCGGGTCGGCATGCCGACCCGCTCATCGCGCGTGCTGCCTAGCGCGAACGCGTGCCCTTGGCCGCGAATCCGCCCACGTCGAAGAGCAGCACGAGCTCTTGGGCGGTCTTGGCGTAAAGGACGTAGGTCCCTTGGGCGTTTTTCACCTCGAAGTAGCGCACATCGGGCTGGGCGAACCAGGGCTTGAGGGCGCGGAGCTTGCCGGTCGTGCGGCCCCAGCGGTAGTCCCCGGAGGGCTTGATCACGAGCCGGTTCAGGTCGGCCCCCGGCGTGATGCGCCGGTACAAGTTGGCTTCCTTGCTGAAGTAGGTCACGGCCGCGGGGATGCGCAGGTCCCAGGTCCCCGTCAGGTCGGCATCCGGCTTCAGGGCGGGGCTCAAACGCTCATTTTCGAGGGATCGGCGCTCGGTGGTGGGGGCTGATGACCAGTCCTGGGTCTTGGTGGCCGGTGCCCATTGTTCGGCCGCAAGGGCCGGCGCGGCGGTGAGAAGACCCAGGAGCAGCGTCGCGTAACGAGCGTTCATGGGGGCTCCTTCTTTATGACGGAAAGCTCGGACGTAAGCTAAGCAGGTTACCCCTGTGTTTCCCCGCCGTCAATAGCCGCCAGGCTGGCCCCTTACGAGCTGCACGAGAGCATCGAGCATCCCGCCCGATGGCGCGCCCATTCCGGCCGGCGCTGCGCGAAGCGCGCTTGGTCCGGCTGGTCCTCGTAGGGCCGGCGCAGCACCTCGAGCAGCTCTCGGATGAGCGATTCATCCCCCTGCTCGGCCAGATCGATCGCTTGCTGGGCCAGGTAGTTGCGCAAGACGTAGCGCGGGTTCGCGCTCTTCATCCGCGCCTGCCGTTCGGTCGGCGTAGATGGGTCGCGCTCGCAGCGCGCGGCGTAGCGTTTCAGCCAAGCCAGGAACGCCGGTTCGGCATCCGCCATCTTGGTTGGGTCGTAAAAGGCTTCGTGAAACGGCGCCAGCGAGGGTGCTGCGAGGTCGACGTCGCTCAGGGCGCGGAAGAACAGGGTCATGTCGACTTCGGCCCGATGGAGCAAGGCGTGCAATACCTCCATCAGCTCGATGTCTTCGTCGAGGCAGTCGGCGAGGCCCAGCTTGGCCGCGATGTTTTCGCGGTTGGCTTGGTCGAAGGCCTCGACGTAGCGCGTCAAGCCGGCATAGAGCGGTTCGACGGACGGGAAGAGCGGGGCCAGCGCATTCGCGAGCCGCCCCAGGTTCCAGTAGGCGATCTGGGGCTGCTGGCCGAAACGGTAGCGACGCTCCTGCGCATCGGTCGTGTTGGGGGTCCAGTCGGGATCGAAGGCGTCGATCCAGCCGTACGGCCCGTAATCGAGGGTGAGGCCGAGGATGGACATGTTGTCGGTGTTCATCACCCCGTGGACGAAGCCGACCCGCATCCAGTGGGCGACCATCTGCGCGGTGCGCTCGCACACCTGGGCGAAGAAAGCCGCGCGCCGCTCGTCGGTGCTCACGTCTTCGGTGGCGAGGCCTGGGAAGTCGCGCCGGATCGTGAAGTCGACCAGTCGCGCGAGCAGGTCCGTCTCGCCGCGCGACGCGGGCAGCTCGAAGCTGCCGAAGCGGATGAAAGACGGCGAAACGCGGCAGACGATCGCACCTGGCTCGGGCCGGGGGTGGCCGTCGTAGAGCATGTCCCGCACGACCTCGTCACCGGTTGCGACGAGGCTGAGCGCGCGGGTGGTCGGCACGCCGAGGTGGTGCATCGCCTCGCTACACAAGAACTCGCGAACCGACGAGCGCAGCACGGCCCGACCGTCGCCGCGGCGCGAGTAAGGTGTTGGGCCCGCGCCCTTGAGCTGTAGCTCCCAGCGCTCGCCCTGAGCGTTGAGGGTTTCGCCGAGCGTGATCGCCCGCCCGTCTCCGAGTTGCCCGGCCCAGTGGCCGAACTGGTGCCCGCCGTAGTTCGCCGCATAGGGCTGCATGCCGTCGAGCAGCGCGTTCCCGCCGAAGACCTGTGCAAACTCCGGCGAGGCGATCGCTTCGGGCGCAATGCCGAGCAGAGCGATGACTTCAGAAGAGGCTGCGATCAGGCGCGGGGCGCGCACGGGCGTAGGAGAAACCCGCGAGTGAAGGGCCCCCTGGACCTGGCGTCGGCGCAGGCTTTCTTCCGGATCACCGGGCAAGTCGCGGACAAAGGCGTTGTCGAAGCGTAGATGTTGCATGGGTCAGGCCATTCTCTCGGGGTGGCAGGCCTCGGCGATGAGCTCGAATGAGCGCAGTCGCGCGGCGTGCTCGAAGATGTGCGAGGTGACGATGAGCTCGTCGGCGCCCGTCTGGGCGATGAGGCTTTCCAGGCCGGAGCGAACGGTCTCGGGCGTGCCGATGACCGATACCGCGAGGGGGCCGTTTGCAAGGGCCTGCCGATCCGTCCATCCCTCGGTCGCATTCTCCAAGGGCGGTGGCAGCGGGCCGGGGCGACCGCGTTGCAGCATGGCGAACATCTGCTGGATAGAGGTGGACAGCCGCCAGGCCTCGGCGTCGGTATCGGCTGCGAACACGTTGACGGCGACCATGGCGTGGGGCTTCGAGAGCGCTTCGGATGGCTTGAACTCAGCACGATACAGCCGCAAGGCAGCCAGCAGGTAGTCGGGGGCGAAGTGCGAAGCGAACGCGAAAGGCAGCCCGTACTCGGCGGCCAGTCGTGCGCTGAACAGACTGGATCCCAGCAGCCAGAGCGGCACGTTCAGGCCCGCGCCCGGCACGGCTCGTACCGCCTGGCCCGGCTCGGCGGGGCGAAAATAGCCCTGCAACTCGAGGACGTCCTCAGGGAAGCTGTCGGCGCTGCCCGCCAGGTATCGGCGCAGCGCGCGGGCCGTGGCCTGGTCGGTGCCAGGGGCGCGTCCCAGGCCCAGATCGATCCGGTCCGGGTAGAGCGTTGCCAGGGTGCCGAATTGCTCGGCGATCACCAGAGGGGAGTGATTGGGCAGCATGATGCCGCCTGCGCCGACGCGGATGGTCGAGGTGCCGCCGGCGACGTGGCCGATGACCACGGCGGTGGCGGCACTCGCGATGCCCGTCATGTTGTGGTGCTCGGCCAGCCAGTAGCGATGGTAGCCCCAGCGTTCGGCCTGCCGCGCCAGGTCGAGCGTGTTGCGCAGGGACTGGGCAGCCGTGCCGCCCAGCACGATGGGCGCGAGATCGAGAACCGAAAGGGGGACCATGGTAAAAACCTGCTTTCACGCGAGGCGGCTCGAAGCGGGACCCTGGCCGGGTTGGCGGCCGGGTGGCCCCTACACTCTAGAGAGAGCTCCACCTTGTGGTCAAGCGAGACCCCGCACACGGCCAGTGCGTCGCTCGGCGCGACGATGTCCGGCCGATTGTTTCGCCGATGAGCGTGTACGATGAAAGCTCGCTTGCCAGACGCCGTTTATTTTGGAGGAAGCATGATCCGAGGTATCCATGGACTCTTTTATTCGTCGGACCCCGAGGCGACGCGGGCGTTCTTCCGGGACAAGGTGAAGCTGCCCGGGAGCGACGTCGGGGAGGGGTGGTGGATCTTCGATTTCAAGGAAGGGGACCTGGGCGTTCACCCGGTGGATGATCCGAGCAGCGCGGGGGATCACGACATCTCGTTCTACTGCGACGACATTCATGGGACGGTCGCCGATCTGAAGTCGCGCGGGGTCGAGTTCACGACGGACGTCCAGGCCCGCGGCTATGGCCAGGTGACCTATTTCACCGCCCCTGGCGGCATCACCGTCCAGCTCTACGAGCCGCGGTACAAGAAGGGCGCTTCGAATACCTAAGGGTTTGCCAGCCTGGATTCGGGCAGGCTGAAGAAGAACGTGGCGCCCTCGCCGGGGGCGGAGTGGGCCCATACGCGGCCGCCGTGGTGCTCGATGATGCGCTTGACGGTCGCAAGCCCCACCCCGGTCCCGGCGAAGGGCGTGGCCGTGGCGAGCCGCTCGAAGGGCGTGAAGAGACGTTCGGCGTCCTGCATGTCGAATCCGACCCCGCGATCGCGCACGTAGAAGACCTGCTCGCCCACAGCTTCCGTCCGGCCCACGTCGAGGTAGGCGATCGGGGCATCACCCGAGAACTTGACGGCGTTCGAGACGAGGTTCTCCAGCACGCCGTGGATCAGGCTGCGATCGCACTCGGCGCGCAGATCGGCATCGATTCGCAGCTTGATACGGCGCTCGGGATGCAGGGCGCTCTGCTCGGCGACCAGTTCCTGGACCAGGGCCGTGAGGTCCACCTCCTCGCGGTGGAGCTCGGTGCGCCTGGACTGGCCCAAGAGCAGGTAATCGGCGATGCGCTTGCCCATGCGCGTGACCTCCCGCTGGATTCCTTCCAGGTACTGGTGGCCGCTCGCAGGCAGGATATCGTCGAATTGCTCGGCCAGGATCTCCGCGTACCCCGCGATCGCCGTGAGGGGGGTGCGAAGGTCGTGCGAGACGGAGTAGCTGAAGGCTTCGAGCTCGCGGTTGATGCTTTCGAGCTCGGCGGTGCGCTCGCGCACCCGCCATTCGAGTTCGGTGACGAGGGTCGCGTTTTCGATGGCCACGGCCGTCGTATCCGCCAGGATCTGCAAGAGCCGGATCTCGGCGTTGCTCGCTCGATGCGTCGAGGCCCAGTACGCCCCGATGGCCCCGATCGGGCTCTCTTGGCGGATGGGGACCATGACCAGGCTCTTGACGAAGGTGGGGGCGTAGGCGTCCACGGGGATGCGCGGGTCCTCGTAGATGTCCGTGATGGCGACGGCCTCGCGATGGAGCATGGCCCAGCCGCTGATGCAGCTCTCCATCGGAAAGCGTAGCCCCTTCCAGAGCGGGCTGATCGCATCTTCGTCCGCGTAGAAGCAGCAGTCCCCTTCGCGTAGGACGAAGGTCGCCCCATCGGCCCCCACCAGCGCCCTGGCGGCTCGCTTGACGATGGCCTGGATCTCCTGGATGCTGCGGGCCTGCGAGAGCTTCTGCACGACCGTGACGAGTCGCGAGGCGATGGCGCCATCCGCCAAAGCATCGAACGGGGCTTCGCTCCCACCTGCCGGGTCGAAATCCTGCATGGTGTCACCCTCCTCCGGTCGTTGGGGTCTCCGAGTGAAGGTGATGACTATATCTTTTATGATATAAATCACCTTCTTATTTGGTATCACAGAAACCTGCCGAGCAAAATAGGCCAGCGAGCATTTGCCGATGCCGCCGCCTCCTTCTCCCGGCTCATGGCGCGCCGATCGCCTGCCGCCATCCAAGATGGCTGAAAACCTTTGCCCCTCTAGCGCTTGTTCGTTGGCCCCTTGATGACGAAGATAGCAAGCGAGCCTCAGAGGCGAAGGAGGCATGATGCGTCGCTATCTTCTGTCGTTTTCCATCGGAGTCGGCTTGGTGGCGCTCGGGTGTCACCAAGCGCAGAACTCGCCCCCGCAGCCCACTCCGCCCCCGGTCGTGTCGCTCCCCAAGAGCGCCGTTCGCCTGGATGTGATGGGCTCGAGCTCTTACGAGCGCCTGGACGTGCGGGTGGACGAATTGGGCCCCCAGGGGCGCGGGCTGCTCGCGTCGGGCTCCTACGCTCCGGCCCAGGTCCCCTCGGCTTTCGCGCTCGACTCGCTCAAGCCCGAGCACGTCTATCAGGTGACGGCGATCGCCCGCGAGGGGGCGGGCACGCTCGCCGTCGCGTCGGCGAGCATCGACTTCCGCGGCCGGAGCGTGGTCGCCACCCAGTCCCTTGAGCTGTTCGTTCCCTTCCGGCTCGAGACCGTGGCGGGGGCAGGCGGAGCCGGGGGGTACGCCGACGGCATGGGCACCGGCGCCCGCTTCAACGCTCCGGCAGGTCTGGCGAGCGACGCGAGCGGCAGCGTCTACATCGCTGATACGGGCAACCGCTTGATTCGCATGTTGGATGCGTCCGGCAGCATCACGACCTTCGCCGGCATCCCGTACTCCCAGACCGCGACGCAGTCCGAGGAGATCTCGCCGCAGGCCTTCTTGGCTCCCTACGGGGTCAGCCTCGCTCGCGACGGCCGGGTCCTGGTGGCGGACCAGGGTCGCAACCAGATTCGCGCCATCACCCGGGGCGGCATCGGCCGGTTCGGCGTGGTCGGCGACTTCGCAGGCCAGCTGGGCTTTACCTCGTTCGCGTCGGGCAGCGCTCAGACCGCCATTTTCAACAAGCCGATGGGCGTGGCGGTCCTGCCAGACGGGACGGTGGCCGTCACGGATACCGAGAACCACCTGATCCGGGCCGTCACCGTGAATGGGCAGGTCGTCGAGCTCGCCGGGATGTACGTGCCCTACTCGTCGGGAGGCTTCATCAACGCGACGGGCTTGCAGGCCGCCTTCAGGCAGCCGACGGGGATCGTGTCGGACGCCAAGGGCAACCTCTACATCGCGGATACGGGCAACCACTGCATCCGCAAGCTCACGCCCCAGGGTCAGGTGACCACCTACGCGGGGCTGGCAGGGACGGCTGGCTACGCGGACGGCGACGCGACGACGGCCAAGTTCAACCGGCCCACGAGCGTTGCGCTCGACCGTCATGGGCAGCTGTTCGTGGCGGACAGCGGCAACCACTGTATCCGGATGGTCACGCCGTCAGGGGAGGTCATGACGGCTGCAGGCCAAGGAGGCAGCGCGGGCTTCAGCGACGGGCGCGGCGCAAACCGCCTGCGCGAGCCTTACGGGGTCGCGCTCGGGGTCGGGGACCAGATCTACGTCTCCGATCGCGGCAACAACGCCATCCGCAGGATGCGCTGAGACGCCCCGCCGGCCCCGAGCCTCAAGGCTCGGGGCCGGCGGGTTTCGTGCGCCTGAGAACCGTATCGTTCAAGGCAGGCCCGTGGTCACCACGGGCCTGCCTTGGTCGGAGATGCTTAGACCCGCTCGATGACCGTGGCGATGCCCTGGCCGCCCCCGATGCACATGGTGATGAGCGCCGTGCCGAGCCCGCGCCGCTCCAGCTCATCCAGGGCGGTGCCCAAGAGCATGGCGCCGGTGGCGCCGAGGGGATGGCCGAGGGCGATCGCGCCCCCGTTGACGTTGACCTTCGCAGGGTCCAATTCGAGGGCGCGCATCACCTGGAGCACCACCGAGGCGAAGGCCTCGTTGATCTCCCAGAGGTCCACGTCCTCGGGGCGCATGCCGGCGGCCTTGAGCGCCTTGCGGGTGGCGGGCTCGGGGCCGGTCAGCATCAGGACCGGTTCGGAGCCCTGGGTGGCCATGGCCCGGATGCGAGCGCGCGGCTTGAGGCCATGGTTCTTCACGTAAGCCTCGGAGGCCAGGAGCACGGCGGCGGCACCGTCCGCAAGGCCGCTCGAGTTGCCCGCCGTGTGGACGTGCCGGATGGCACCCGCCTGGGGGTAGCGCAGCAGCGCCAGCTGGTCCAGGGTCTCGCCGGCAGGCCCGAGCGCCATGGCGCCCATGGCCTCGAAGGACGCCTTGAGCTCGCCGAGCCCTTCGAGGGTGGTCTCGGACCGGGGCAGCTCGTCGGCTGCTAGGGCGATCGCGCCGCTCAGCGGATCGCGCACGCTCACCAGGCTACGTGCGAAGCGCCCGTCCCGGATGGCCTCGGCCGCGCGCGCCTGGGACGAGAGGGCGTAGCGGTCCGCGTCCTCGCGCGAGAAGCCTTCGAGGGTCGCGATCAGATCGGCGCTGATGCCCTGGGGGACCTGGACGAGCTGCTGACGCAGCGTCGGGTTGTTGCCGTCCAGCCCGCCCTGGTCCGTGCCGAGCGGCACCAGGGACATGCTCTCGACGCCGCCAGCGACCACCAGCTCCTGGACGCCCGCCATGACGCCCATGGCGGCGAAGTTGACGGCCTGGAGGCCCGACGAGCAGAAGCGGTTGAGGGTCACCCCCGTCACCTCCTGGGGCCAGCCGGCCGTCAGGACCGCGTTGCGGGCGAGGTTCGCCCCCTGCACTCCCACCTGGGAGACGCAGCCGACGATCACGTCCTCCACGTCCGCCGCGGCGACCCCTTGCCGCTCGACCAGCGGCTGGAGGACCTGGGCGAGCAGCTCCTGGGGATGGATGCGGCTGAGGGCCCCCTTCTCGGCCTTGCCGCGACCGCGCGGGGTGCGCAGGGCGTCCACGATGTAGGCGTTCGACACGACTTGGCTCCTTTGCTTGGACGGTCACGATCCGATCTTACCCCAAGCGCGGCCTTTCGCCCGGATCGTGCCCCTCTTTCCCCGCGATGGCGTCAGGGAGGATAGAATGGAGCGATTACCGTCCCCCCGTTCGTAGGAGATGCCCTTATCTTGAAGCAACGCACCTTCCTGGCGATCGCTTTGCTCGCCGCTCTCTGCGCCCCCGCCCTGGCTCAGCCCGTCGAGGGCGGCGATCCCGCCGTCCGGGCGCAGGACGATCTCTTCCGCCACGTCAACGGCGCCTGGCTCGACGCCACCGCGATCCCCGGCGACAAGCGCTCGTACGGCACCTTCATGCTGCTGCGCGAGAAGTCCGAAGTGGACGTGCGCGCCCTCCTCGAGGCCGCGGCGGCCACGCCCGGCACCGACCGCAACAGCCGCCTGATCGGCGACTTCTACGCCGCCTTGTTGGACGAGAAGACCGCCGAGACCCGGGGCCTCGCCGCCCTCAAGGCCGACCTCACGCGCATCGCGGGCCTCAAGCGCCTCGACGACGTGGCCACCGAGCTTGCTCACCTGCTTGCGATCGGCGTGCCTGGCCCCGTGGTGGCCGGCGTCGATGCGGACCCCAAGAATCCCCTCACCAACGTCGTGTTCTGGGCCCAGTCGGGCCTGGGCATGCCCGATCGGGACTACTACCTCAAGCAGGGCCCCGAGGCCGAGTCGCTTCGCGCGGCTTACCTGGCCTACCTGAGCGAGATCAACCGCCTGGCGAAGATTCCCTCGCCGGAGGCTGCCGCCAAGAAGACCCTCGCCTTCGAGACGGCTCTGGCCGAGCTGCACTGGACGACGGTCGATCGCCGCGACGCGCTGAAGACCTACAACCCCGCCCCGCGCGCCACCTGGGCCAAGGACTACCCCGCCTTCCCCTGGGAGCGCTTCGCCCAGGCTCTCGGCATGCCGAGCAAGTCCGGCGCCATCGTGATGGAGCCCAGCTACTTCAAGGGCTTCGCCAAGCTCGCCGCCAAGACCTCCATGGCCGACTGGAAGGCCTACCTGACCAGCCGCATGCTCGACAACTACGCCGAGTACCTGGGCAAGCCCTACCAGCAGGCCTACTATCGCTTCAAGGGCGAGCGCCTGCAGGGCCTCCAGGCCATGCCCCCGCGCTGGCGCATGGCGGTCGGCATGACGAGCGACGCTTTGGGTGAAGCCATCGGGGCGCGCTATGTTGCCAAGCACTTCCCGGTCGAGGCCAAGGCGCGCATGCAGACCCTGGTCTCGAACCTGCTCGCGGTCTACCGCGAGAGCCTCGAGAACCTCTCCTGGATGACCCCCGAGACCCGCAAGGCCGCCCTCGACAAGCTCTCCAAGTTCTCGGTCAAGATCGGCTACCCCGACCAGTGGCGCGGTTACGACGGCCTGGTCGTGCGCCGCGACGACGCCATCGGCAACATCATGCGCGCAAGCCGCTTCGCCTTCGGGCGCGACATGGCCGAGGCCGGCAAGCCCGTCGATCGCGCGCGTTGGCACATGACGCCTCAGACGGTGAACGCCTACTACAACCCCCTGGGCAACGAGATCGTCTTCCCCGCCGCCATCCTGCAGCCTCCCTTCTTCGATCCCAAGGCTGACGACGCCTACAACTACGGCGCCATCGGCGCGGTGATCGGCCACGAGATCAGCCACGGCTTCGACGACCAGGGCCGCCACTACGACGGCGACGGTCGCCTGCGTGACTGGTGGACCGAGGGCGACCAGGCGGCCTTCGAGGCCAAGGCCGGGCGCCTCATCGCCCAGTACGACTCCTACGAGCCGCTGCCCGGCGAGCGCGTCAACGGGCGCCTGACCCTCGGCGAGAACATCGCGGACCTGACGGGGGTGGCCATGGCCCTCAAGGCCTATCACCGCTCGCTCGGCGATCGCCCCGCCGCGAGCCTCGACGGCTTGACGCCCGACCAGCGCTTCTTCTACGGCTATGCCCGCGTCTGGCGCTCCAAGAGCCGCGACGAGTGGCTCAAGACGCGCCTGCTCTCGGATCCCCACTCGCCCGAGCAGTTCCGGACCAACGGCGTGGTGACGAACCTGGACGCCTTCTATGACGCCTTCGGCCTCAAGATGGGCGACAAGCTCTTCAAGCGCCCCGAGGACCGTATCCGCATCTGGTAAGCGGATTTTTCCAAACGCACCGCCCCGAGGTCATCCTCGGGGCGGTGCGCCGTTTAAGGATCGAGGGTGGGATCCGAGCCTGCTGCGGGGCCGTAGGTGCGGCCCTTCCAGGGGGCGGATCGTCCGGATCGGGCGTAAGCGAACGAACGCAGGGCGATCAGGATCAGCGCCGCCATGGCCAAGGGGTGGAGGACGACCGTCAAGAGCGCCTGGCGGAGCCTCAGGGCGATGGCCAGGCGCATCCCGAGGCCCAGCGCGATCGCCGCGAGGCTCGCAACGCCACCCCAGGGCAGGGTGAGCCAGGGCCACATGAAGCACCCGAACAACATTGCGAGGGCCCCCCAGAAGCTGCTCGCGCTGCCCCCGAAGGCCGGGTAGAGGTTCTTGGAAAAGCCCAGGTAAGCTTCTTTCCAGCTCCGGTACATACGGCAGGCGACAAGCCCCGTGCCATCGGCGATCGAAAGGCGCTCGCCCGCCGCCTTGATGTTGCGCGCCAGCTGGATGTCCTCGACCAGCGCGCCACGCACGGCTGCATGCCCGCCGATTTTTTGGTAGGCCCCTTTCCGAAAGAGCATGAACTGTCCGTTGGCCGCCGAGAGACTGGGCAGCTTGAATTGTGCGGCGAGGCGCATGGGCAGGAAGCAGAGCAGGATGAAGGAGAGAAGCGGGACGGTGAGGCGCTCGCCGAGGGTCTTCGTCTCCTGTTCGGGGAAGAGTGACAGCAGCCCGGCCTCGTTCGCCACCAGGGCGCTCACGGCGCTCGCCAGCGCGTCCGGGGCGAGCCGCACATCGGCGTCGACGAAGAGCAAGAGGTCCCCCTCGGCGCTCTGGCTCAGCTGGTGGCAGGCGTAGCACTTGCCCGTCCAGCCAAGAGGTAGCGGCGCGCCTTCGAGCAGGCGCACGCGCGGATCTGCGGCCGCATGGCGCCTGACGATCCGCGGGGTCTCGTCCGTCGAGGCGTCATCGAGCACCTGGATCTCGAACGACGGGTAGTGCTGGGCTCTCAGCGACCCGAGGCAGGCGTCCAGGACTGCGGCTTCGTTGCGCGCAGGCACCAGCACCGAGACCCGCGGCGCGTCGGGTGGGGCCTTGATGGGGGGGAGCCGACGGAAATGCGAAAGGTTGTCCGCAAGCACCCCCGCGAGGGCCGCGAGCGGAAACAAGAGCGCGATTTGCAGCGCCGCGAGGGCCGAAGCGCTCATACGCCGTTGCGCGGGTCGAATTCGGCGGGGTCCATGAGGCCCAGCCGGACCCGCCAGGCATCGAGGCGCCGGTTGAAGGACATGGGGCCGCTGACGAGTGGCAAAAAGGCGTCCAGCGTCTCTTGGCGGATCGCGCCGTTGAGTTCGTCGAGCAGGGCGCTCACCTCGGCCTCCATCCGGGCGCTGAGGGCGCGGGGGCCTGCCTCGCGCGCGCCCTCGCTCAGCAGGTAGGGCTCGCCGATCAGGATCAGCGCCTGGGGCTTTTCTTCGTGCAGGAACTCGTAACGCATCGCAACGGGGCAGATCCGGACCCGCTCCAGGCGCAGGGCGAGCCGTGCGGCTCCGGTCTCGAAGGCGAGGGGGCGCACGTCGTTCGGGCGCAGGCGCCCCTGCGGGAAGATCCAGAGCGCGGTGGACGGCTGCGCCATCAGCTCGGCGGCATGCACGAGGCTCGCACGGGCGGAGCGCGGGTGAGCCCGGTCCACCCCGAAGGCCCCGAGCCGCGTGAAGAAGCGGTAGCGCCGCAGATGGCGCTCTTCCATCATGACGTGGAAGCGCCTGTCCATGAGGCGGTGGGTCACGAGCATGGCCATGAAGCCGTCCCACCAGTTGCTGTGGTTGGCGATCACCAGGGTCGGAACCGCCGGGTCCCAGTTTGCAAGGCGCTCGGCGCCCGCGACGCGCACGTCGTAGAAGCGGCGCGGCACCGCCCAATCGAGGTAGCGCAAGAAGGCCGCCTCCACTCCTGGGTGATTGTTCGCGCGGATCATCGCCCTTGCTCCGCGGCGATCCGCTCGCTCACGAGCTTGGCCGAGAGCAGCACCATGGGCACGCCGCCGCCCGGGTGGGTGTTGGCGCCCACGAAGTAGACGTTGCCTAGCTGAGTATGGCGGTTGTGGGGCCTGAAGTAGCCCACCTGGTTCAAGTGGTGGGTGTAGCCGAACGGCGCACCGAAGCCCACCTGAAGCTGGTCTCGGAAGTCCTGGGGGCTGAACCGGCGCTCAAAGCGGATCCGGCCGCGCAGCTCGCCGTACCCCGCCTCGCGCAGCCGATCGAGCATGCGCTCGCGCAGCAGCGGTCCCTCTTGCGCCCAATCCGAGAGCTGACCCAGGTGCGGCACCATGGTCAGGGCGTAGAGGGTCTGGCAGCCGGGCGGAGCCAGGGCCGGCTCGGTCACGCTCGGCGAGCAGACGTAGAGGAAGAGGTCGTCCGGGATTGCCCCTTCCTGGCAAAGCGTCCGGTACGCCCGGTGAGTGTCGGCAGGAAGGTGGATGTTGTGGTGGTGGGCGTCGGGAAGCTGGCCTTCGATCCCGAGATAGAGCAGGTAGACTGAGGCCCCGACCCGCAGGAAGCGCTGGGTGAGCGGTGCCTCGCCCGGGAGCAGGCGATCGTAGGCCACCGGCACGTCGGCGTTGAGCACCACCACGTCGGCTTCGAGCCGGCTCTCGTCGGCAAGGCGCACGGCCGTGGCGCGCGCGCCGCGGGTCTCGATCCGCGCGACGTCCGCGCCGTAGCGCAGTTCGACCCCGCGCGCCTCGCACAGGGCCGCCAGGGCGCGAGGGATGCTCGCCATGCCCCCTTGGGGGTACCAGATCCCCTCGGCGATCTCGAGGTAGGCGAGCATGGCGTAAAGCGCCGGGCTGTCGTAGGGCGACATGCCCAGGTAGAGGGTCTGGAAGCCGAAGGCGTCCTTGAGTCGGCGATCGTTGAAGTAGCGCCCCAGGTGGGCGTCCAGGGCGCCGCGAGCAACCAGCCCGAAGGCCTCGTTCGGCGGGATGGGGGCGGTGACGTAGTCGAAGAGGGTCTTGAAGTTGCGTTCGAGCACGCCGCGCCGGCCGGCGCGGTACGCCGAGCCGGTCTCGCTCAGCAGGCGCTTGAAGCGAACGCCCGCCCCGGGTTCGAGCCGATCCACCTCGCCGGCCATGGCGTCGGGGTCCGGGTGGAAGCTCAGGTGCTCGCCGTCCGCGAAGCGCACGACGTAGTTGGGGTCGAGGCGCCTCAGCTGCAAGTGGTCCTCGGTGCGCTCGCCGACCAGCTCGAGGAGGGCGTCGAGCACGTCCCGCATCACGAGCAGGGTGGGCCCCGCGTCCATGGCGAAGCCCTCGCCCTCGATCCGGTGGCAGCGGCCGCCGGGACCATCACGCCGTTCGAGCACCGTCACCCGGTAGCCTGCGTGGGCGAGCCGCAGGGCGGTCGCGAGGCCGCCGAGGCCCGCGCCGACCACGATGGCCGTCTTGGGGGCGCTCACGGCCGCGGACCCTCGACGCCGATCTGCAGCGTGAGGGTGGGATGCTGGCGCAGGATCAGGGTCCGGGCGTTGGCGTTGCGCAAGAGGGCCGAGTCGGGGTCGAAGACCACGACCTCAGGGGCGAGGGTGCGGGCCTGCAGCAGGCACGAGGCGAGGTCGGTGACGTGGCCGACGACCTCGCAGGCGCCATGCTGCTCGAGGCGCGTCGCCAGCGCCCGCGCCTTGAAAAGGGTATCCGCAACAATCAGCACGCGCGATTTGATCATGGTGGGTCGGTCTTGCTCCTGACCTCAGCATGTCAAATCCCTCGCGATGATCCATCCTCCGTGAGGATGAATCACCCTAGCTTGAGCAGGCCCCGGTGCAGGGCCTGGATGACCGCCTGGGCGCGGTCCTCCACGTCCAGGCGCTGGAGGATGTGGCGCACGTGCGTTTTGACGGTCGCCAGCGAGATGATGAGCTTCTCGGCGATCTCCTGGTTGCTGAGCCCTTCGCCCAGCAGTTGCAGCACCTCTTGCTCGCGCTCGCTGAGCACTCCCGCCTGGGCGGCGTCGACGCGCAGCTGGGCCTCGCCCGAGTCGAGGCGACGATCCAGCACGTGGCGTGCGACGGCCCCGTCGAGCCAGACGGTGCCCTGGTGAACGGCGCGCACGGCTGCTGCCAGGCGCTCCTCCGAGAGGTCCTTGAGGCAGTAGGCCTCGGCACCGGCGCGTAGGGCAGCGAGCACCTTGTGCTCGTCGTCGTACGAGGTCAAGACCAGAACTCGCGGCGCACCTTCCTGGCCGCGGATGCGGGCCGTCGCTTCGAGCCCGTCCATCTTCGGCAGGCCGAGGTCCATCACCACCACGTCGGGGGAAAGCGCCTCCACCTTGGCGAGGGCCTCCAGGCCGTCGCCCGCCTCGCCCACCACCCGGATGTCCTCGGCCTTCTCGAGCGAGATGCGCAGGCCCAGGCGCATGAGGGTGTGGTCTTCGACCAACAGGACCGAGATGGGCTGATTCACGTGACATCCTCCGTTGCAGTGGCACTCATGAGCTGGAACCAGAAAGTCGCCCCTTGGCCCGGTGCGCTCTCGACGCCGATCTCGCCTCCGTGGGCGACCAGGATCTGGCGGCACAGGTAGAGCCCCAGCCCGGAGCCGCCCGCTCGGGGGCGCGGCTGCACGAAGCGCCCGAACAAGAGGCCCTGCTCGTCGGTGCTGAGGCCCGGCCCCTCGTCGGTGACGCGGACGCACAGCCTATCCGCCTGGGTCTCGGCCGAGAGGCGCACGGTGCCGCCGTGGGGACTGTGGGCGATCGCGTTGGAGAGCAGGTTGATCAGCACCCGCTTGAGCTCGAGCGCATCGGCGAAGGCCGCGGCCTCTTCTGGCAGGTGCGTCTCCAGCCGGACCTTGGCGGCTTCGAACAGGGGGGTGAGCTCGTTGGCGCAGCGCCGCGCGAGGGGCGCGAGGGCGACCGGTTCGAGCACGAGCTCCTTCTGGCCGCCCTCGTAGCGGTAGACGTCGACCAGCGAGTTGATCATGGCGAGCAGGTCCTGGTGGCTGTCCAGGATGGCCTGGCTGACCTCGGCCTGGGCGGGGGCGAGGGGGCCGAAGCGGTCGTCCTTCAGGTGCCCGAGGGCCTTGATGGCTGCGAGCACCGGGGTGCGCAGGTCGTGGACCAGGGTGGCGATGAAGTCCTCGCGCTGGCGCTCGATGGACTTGAAGAGGCTGTTGTCCCGCACCACCAGCACCCAGCTGTCGGCCCCTTCGCCCGAGAGGGGGGCCATGGAGACCGACACCGGGGTGCTCTGAGCGGACAGGGCGTGATCCAGCTCGAACTCTCGGTAGTGGTGGGCCCGCAGGGAGGCGACGTCGAGGCCGGGCAGCAGCTGGGAGAGGCTCATCCCCCTCAGCACCGAGGCGGCGACACCCGCCAGGTGCGCCATGGCCATGTTGGCGTCCTGGATCCGGCCCTCGGCGTCGGCGGTGACGATCCCGTCGGCCGACGAGTGGAGGATGGCCTCCACGCGTTGCTTCTCGGCGGCGAGTTGGCGGGTGCGCTCTTGCACGCGGGTTTCGAGGGTGCGGTTGATCTCGACCAGCTCCTGCGTGCGCTCGGCCACGAGGCGTTCGAGCACCTGGTTCTGGAAGTCGATGGCCGCGTTGGCCTCGATCAGGCGCATGGTCGCCCGCAGCTGGGCGCTCGCATCGTGCAGGATCACGATCACCGCCCCCGACTCGCCGGAGGGGGCGGGGAAGGCCGTGAGGGTCAAGAGGTGCATGGCCTCTCCCGGCGCGTCGACGAAGTTGAGCTCCCAGCCGTTGGTGAAGCCGCGCTCGGCGGTCTGCGCCAGCAGGCGCTGGACCTTCGGCCAGGAATACGGATCGATCAGGGTCTTGAGCGAGGCCGAATCGAGCGTCTCGCGCGCTCGCCCGAGCAGGGTTGCGGCCGTCTCGTTCGCGCAGAGGATGACCCCTTCGGGGTCGAGCATGAGGACGGCCTCGGGCGAGTCGGCGTAGCGCGCAGCGAAGAAGGCGCGGCGCCGAGCCGCATCCCAAGCGCGTCGGGTGCGCCCCAGGCTGCGGGTCACGGTGCCTCCTGGGCGACGGCAGGAGAGAGCGCACGCACGTAGGCGAGCAGCTCACGGCCGTCGCAGGCCGCCTGGTCCGCGCCGATCCGCATGGCGACCCCGGGGTCCCGTCGGAAGGGAGCACCCCCGACCACCACCGGGATCGCTCGGAGCTCGGGGACGGCGCGCAGGGCGGCGATGGTGCGCGCGGTGGCCGCCACGTGCGAGTCCATGGTGGCCGAGAGCCCGACGAGCGACGGCTTCAGGCGCTTGACGAAGTGCACGAGCGGCTCGGCGGGCATGTTCGCGCCGAGAGTGACGACCTGCCAGCCTGCTTCGTTCAGGAGCAGGCCGATCATCTGCTGACCGATCCGGTGGTCTTCGCCCGCGACCGAAGCGAGCACCGCCACCGGGGCGACAGGGCCGGGCGGGGCCAGGCGCTCGCCGAGTTCGGAGAGCAGGTGCTCGACGATGGAGCTCACCAGGTGCTCGTCGGCGATGCTCAACTCGTTCGAGAGCCAGCGATCGCCGACCTCGACCAGGGCGGGCTCGAGCACCTCGAAGCAGAGGCGTTCGAGGTCGTAGCCCGAAGCGAGCAGGTCGCGCAGGCAGGCGCGGGCGCCGGGGCGATCGCCTGCGAGGGCGGCTTCGAGGAAAGGCGCATGGACCACGGCGCTAGCCTGCCTCTCGCTTGGCGAGGCGATCCCTCAAGGCCTGGGCCGAGCGATCGCGCGGGTTGCGTTGCAGGATGCCATCGGCGACGGCGCGGGCCTTGGCGAGCTGGCCCGTCTGCTCGTAAGCGACGGCGAGCAGGTTCGCCGTCTCGGGGTCGTAGGCCTTGGCGTGCAGCCCTTCGAGGCGCCTGACGGCCGCTTGCGGGTCCCCGCCGAAAAGGCGCGGAGTGAACAGGGAGTTGAGGGACTCGGCGATGGCGGTGCGCCGATCGTCGGGGGCGTGCTCGCGCAGGTACTGGAGCGGGTCACGGGTCTTGAGGGCGAAGGTCCAGTCCGCCGCGCTCAGCTGGCCGTACAGCTTGAAGAGCAGGAAGTGCGAGGCGACGAGGTCCTCGCGGGCCCGGATGGCATCCAGGAGGGCGGCGACGGCCCGCCTGGCGAGCTGGACCGCCTCGTCCTGCCGAGCGTCGGTCGAGAGCACCAGGGCCTCGGCGGCGAGCAGCTCCGCGCGCTGGTAGGCGGTGGCGCGATCGCCGAGGCCCTCGCGGACCTTCGCGATGGCGCCTTGCGAGTAGCGCGCGGCGGCCTCGTCGAGCCCCGGCGTCTCGAAGGCACGGGCCGAAAGGCATCCGCTGAACCACATGACGCCTGCCAACAGCGCCCCACCCCACCTGTGCACCTTGCTCCTCCTTGCTCGCTTCCACCTTGGAGAGCTGCCCCAATTGTACCCGCCAGGCGGATTCTCGGGGTCCATCGACGGGCGGAATCCCGCCTCATCCCATGGGAGGATGCCGGGAGACCGGTACGTTGCTAACCTACCACGAGGCCCGCATCGGCCCGTCAGACCCATCAGGAGGCTTGCCATGTCCAAGACATCGGGGACGGACCCCGCGCTCCCGTATCACAACGCCCTCGCGGAGAGTCGCGCCCTCTGCCGTACCATGGCGAGCACCCACGGCAAGAGCTTCTACTTCGCCTCGTTCTTCTTGCCGCCTGCGTGCCGGGTCGCCATGTACGCCCTCTACGCCTTCTGCCGCACCGCCGATGACCTGGTGGACCGCGCTGACGGCCGTGATCCGGCCTTGGTGCGCGCCGAGCTCGCCGAGGTCCGCGCCACCCTTACCTCGATCTACGACGGCCTCAACCCCGCCGGTGCCTACTGGCCCGCCCTCACCGACGCGATCCGGCGCTACCGCGTCCCCATCCGGCCGTTCCTCGATTTGCTGGACGGGGTCGAGATGGACCTGGACCGGAGCCGCTACCGCACCTTCGAGGAGCTGGAGGGGTACTGCTACCGGGTGGCCTCGACGGTGGGGCTGATGCTCTGTCACGTCTTCGGTTTCCGGGACGCGAGTGCGCTGCCTTACGCCGCCGAGATGGGCAAGGCCATGCAGCTGACGAACATCCTGCGCGACGTGGCCGAGGATCTGCGCTTGGGGCGCCTCTACTTGCCGCAGGCGGAGCTTGCGGCGTTCGGGGTCGACGAAGAGGACCTGCGCGCGGGCCGGATGACCCCCGCGATTCGCGCCCTCATGCGCTACCAGGTGGAGCGCGCGCGGGCCCTCTATCGCCACGCCCACCAGGGGGTCGAGTACCTGGACAACCCCTTCTCACGCTTCACGGCGCACCTGATGGGCCGGATCTACGGTGCCATCCTGGACGAAATCGAGCGCCGGGACCACGACGTCCTCAGCGCGCGCGCCTTCGTGAGCACCCCGCGCAAGATCGCGCTCCTCGCCGCCTGTGTTCGCGACCTCGTCCGCCCCCACCGCGCGGGCCGCGCCCCGGAGCCGGTCCCGTTCACCTTCCCCGATCCCGCTCACTGACGCGATGACGGCACTCTGGCTCAAGTTCTTCCACCTGGTCGGCGTCGTCCTGATGCTGGGCAACGTCATCGTGACCGGCTTCTGGAACTTCAAGGCGGTGCGCTCGCGTCATCTGGCCGTCATCGCCTTCGCCCAGCGCGAGGTCATGTGGGCGGATGCCTTCTTGACCTTGGTCGGCGGCACGCTGATCACCATCAGCGGGATCCTGCTCGCCCTGGACCGAGGCTATCCCTTCTGGGCCACCCGCTGGTTGTACGGGGGCGTCTTCCTGCTCGGCCTCTCTACCCTGCTGTGGCTCGCGGTCCTGCTGCCTTGCCAGGATCGCCTGGTCAGGCTCTCGCGTGAGGCGCTTTCGACCGGTACGCTGAGCCCGCGCTTCGCGCCGGTCTTCGTCGTCTGGAACGTGGTCGGCTGGTTCGCCACCCTCCTGCTCCTGGCAGCCCTGGGCTTGATGGTCGTCAAGCCCCTCTAAGCGCCTTCCCCTTCAAGCTCAAAGGACCGCTCGTCAGGTACGAGCGGTCCTTTGAGCTTGCTTTCCCCGCCCCACCGGGGGCGGGTTTCCCTATCAGGCGTGGACTGGCGGGCGCGCCTGGCTCAGGCTGTGCTCGCTCTCGATGCGCTCGGTGACGAGTCTCGCCGAGATCAGCACCATGGGGATGCCCGTGCCGGGCTGGGTGCTGCAACCCACGAAGTACAGGTTGTCGATCTCCTTGTGGCGGTTGTGAGGACGGAAGTAGCCGATCTGCGGGATGGTGTGCGCCAGTCCGAAGGCCGAGCCCCGGGCCGAGTTGAGGCTCAGCAGGAAGTCGTCGGGGGTGAAGATGCGCTCGACCACCACGTGCTTGCGCAGGTTCGTCAGACCGAAGGCCTCGAGCCGATCGTACATGGCCTCGCGGAAGCGGGGCTCCTCTTCGCCCCAGTCGATGTTGGGCGTCTGGTGCGGTACCGGGACGAGCACGTAGAGGTTCTCGCAGCCCTCGGGCGCAAGCGACGGGTCCGTCTTATTCGGGTTGCAGATGTAGAAGGCGGGATCGTCCGGCAGCACCTTGTCCTGGAAGATGCGCCGGAAGTTGCGCTTGAGGTCCCGGGACACGATCAGGTTGTGGTGCAGCAACTGCGGGTACTCGCGGTTCACCCCCAGGTACATGAGGTAGCCCGAGCAGGTGTACTCGAGCGACGGCAGCCGGTCGTACCGCTTGTCAGGCAGGAGCTTCTCGTAGACGTAAGGCAGATCGGCATTGGCAACGATGAGGTCGGCGTCCATGGTGCGGCCATCGCGGGCGACCACGCCGCTCGCGCGGCCGTAGGCGTGCCGGATCTCGCCGACCTCCCAGTCGCACTCGTAACGCACGCCGAACTCGCGTCCCAGGCGCTCCATGGCCTCGACGATGGCGTAGAGGCCGCCCTTGGGGAAGAACAGCCCCATCCCCGTCTCGGTGAAGGGCAAGAGCCCGTAGACCGCGGGGCTCTCGTAGGGCGAAAGACCCAGGTACATGGACTGGAACGAGAAAGCTTCGCGCAGCCGACGGTCCTTGAAGAACTTGCCGACCATGGGGTAGAGGGTCTGGTGGGCCTTGACCTGAAAGAGCTGACGGAGCTTGGTGGGGTTGAGGAACTGGTGCCAGCGCGTGAAGTTTTCGCTGACGAAGGCATCCACCGCCAGCCGGTACTGCCGCTGGGTCTGGGCGAGGAATTCGAGGGCGCGAGGGCCCGCGCCGGGCTCTAGCCGCTCGACCTCGGAGAGGAGCTTGTTGAGGGTGCTCGAGTTGTCGAAGTGCGAGCCGTCGTGCCACGAGACCCGGTAGTTGGGATCCAGCTGGACCAGGTCCAGGTAATCTTCCAGCCGGCGCCCGACCGAGGCGAACAGCTCGGAGAGCTGATCGATCATCAAGAGCAGGGTCGGCCCCGTGTCGAACCGGAAGCCGCCCGCCTCCCACACCCCGCTGCGGCCCCCGAGCGTGGCTTGCTTCTCGAGGACGGTGACTTGCAGGCCCTGGGCCCCCAGGCGGATCGCGGTGGCGAGCCCGCCGATCCCCGAGCCGACGACAATGGCGGAGCGTGCGTTCAAGTGGACCTCCTTTCGGTTCCTCATCGATCCTGGCGCCTTCGGTCCCTGCCGCCATCGTCCCAGGGGATGATCACGCTTGACTCACAGGACGAACTGCGGGTGTGATGCGGGGCGGATCGACCAAATGACGGTCAGGCGTAATCAAAGGTCCGTTTTTAATGCGTTTTTCAGGATTGGCCGATCGTGAGAGAGTCGTGAGCAACTTCCCCCTCTCCCGAAGAAGGACACTCCGAATGCTTGCCCAAGAAACCAGCGGCTTCATCGGCCGCGAGATGCTCGAGAAACTCGCCTTCCACCACGGTGCGACCCTCACCCACCTGGTCACCGCAGCCTGGATGGCGCGCGTCCTGGCCCAAGAGCTCGGCCTTGCGGCCGTCGAGTGCGAGCGGATCTGGCATGCGGCCTTGCTGCACGACATCGGCAAGCGCGAGGTCCGGCGCGCGGTCCTGACCAAGCCTGCGGCCCTCAGCGACGTGGAATTCCGTCACATGCAGGGCCACTGCCTCGCGGGCGGCGAGATGCTGCGGGCAATCGGTGCGCCCCTCGCCCTGGTGCAGGCCGCCGAGGAGCACCACGAGCGTTGGGACGGCAAGGGCTACCCCAAAGGCCTCGCGGGCCGCGAGATCTCGCTGGTCGGTCGCATCGTCGCCGTCGCCGACGCCTTCAGCGCCATGAGCGAGCACCGGGCCTATCGCCCGCGTCTGCCACTTCCGAAGATCATGGCGATCTTCGCCGAAGGGGCCGGCGTTCAATGGGACCCGGACGTGGTGGCGGCCCTCGCCTCGAGCGCAGTGCAGCGCGCCATCGCCGACGAGCTCGACTCGGACGAAGAGGCCGCCGAGCTCCAGGAAGCCACCGAGGCTTGAGCTTCTTCGATTCCATCGAAAGCCTTCGCTGCGGGTGGGTGGACAAGGTCCTTGGCCGTCAGTAAGATGGGGCGGCCCTGCTTGCCTCGATCCGAGGCCTCACGAGAGGAACCCGCCCGATGATGACCACCGACCCCACCCATCTGGCCGCGAAGATCAGGGAGATTCCCGACTTCCCCAAGCCCGGCGTGGTCTTCAAGGACATCACCCCCCTGATGCAGGATCCTCAGGCCTTCCGCGAGGTGATCGATCGGGTGGTCGAGCATTTCAAGGGCGCGCGCATCGACCAGGTGCTCGGCATCGAGTCCCGCGGCTTCATCTTCGGCGCGGCGATCGCCTACGCCCTGGGGGCAGGCTTCGTTCCGGTCCGCAAGGCGGGTAAGCTGCCTGCCCCGACCCACTCCTGCGAGTACGCCCTGGAGTATGGCACCGACGTCCTCGAGATCCACTGCGACGCGGTGCGGCCCGGCGAGCGGGTCCTCATCATCGACGACGTGCTTGCGACCGGCGGGACGGCCGCGGCGGTCCTGGAGCTCGTGCGCAAGCTCGAAGGGGAAGTTGCGGGCTTCAGCTTCTTGATCGAGCTGTCCTTCCTAAGCGGCCGTGACAAGCTTCAGGGGCACGAGACCTACTCGGTCCTGCGCTACTAATTAGCGGCGCGCTCGCCTCGTGCTCGCGCGCCGCGACGGAAGCGACCGGCGCCTGCACCGCGGCCGCCTGGCGCAGCCCGTCGTCGCGTCGTGCAGGGCCCGGGTACTTTGCGTCATAGAGAACCAGGGCGTTGGTCAGCCCCCAGTGGGGGGACGCCACGATCTTGCCGCGGTAGGCCATGCCGACCGACGGCCCCCCGTCCAGGTTGAGCGCGTCGTGAGCGCCGAGCGTGCGCATGGCCTGCGCCGTCTGGCTCAGGGTCATGCGCGCGGGGAAGCAGGCCACGATGAGGGTCTTGCCCCCCTCGGCGAGTCCGAGCGCCATGCGCGGGTGACGGCCGAACAAGGCGGGGTCCTGGAAGCCTTCGCGCTTGGGCTGGAGCCAGACCTTGCCCTCGCGGACCAGGCGTGGCCCCGAGGTCAGATAGAAGCGCGAATTGCGGTGGTCGGGGCGCCCCTCGACGCGCAGGGTCCGGATTTGCGCCCGGCCGTCGGCACCGATTTTGAAGGCCGTGCCCCGATCGTCCCAGTCCCGGTGCTGGCGCACCCGCCCCTCGCTGACGAGCGTGCCCATGGTGTCGGCGGTGCGGATGCTGAAGAAGGTGCCGTTCACGAGGGCGGCCGCCTGTGACCCCTCGGCCATCCCCGAGAAGCCCTGGCGGCGCTTGAGCGGAACCCCGGTGTCGTAGGCGAAGCGCAGGGCGAGCCGGGTCTTGGGGTCTTCGAGGTCCGCGCGCAGCTGCATGACCGGCCAGGCTTGGCGCCCGACCTTCACCTGCTGGCGCGAGAAGGCGACCGGGGCCGCCGTCGCCTCGGCGCCCGTGAACGCCGGCGCCCCCATCGCGGCGCCGAGCGCGATCGCCAACCACCTAGCCCCTCGCTCCCTCATTCCCACCCTCCTGCCCTCACGCCTCGTCCATGGTCGCGATCGAGCAAGCAACGGGCTTCGGCAAGCCGGATGAGATCCCTTGGTCTAAACCTCTAGCCGCAGGGTATTCTTGAAGGGGAGTGTCCCGCTTCATGAAGGAGGAGCCCGTGATCCGTCGTGTGCTGCTGATGATGCTCGCGCTCGCCCTCCTGGCCCCGGCACCCGCCGTTCAGGCCCAGCGCCCCGAGGCGCCCGAGCGGGGGTTGAAGTTCGTGTCGGCCTCGGGGGCCAAGACGCAGGGTCCCAACGCGGTGGACGGCGATCGCTCGACGGTCTGGGTCGGCCTTGCGCGCCGCACCGACGCCTGGATCACCTTCCAGGTCCGGGGCGAAGCCCCCCTCGAAGGGGTGCGGGTCGCCATGGCCGCCATGCCCGCCAACACGTCCTACCGGATCGAAACCTCGGAGGACGGCAAGCGCTTCGAGACGGTGCTCTCCGATCTGCGCAACGAGACCGACGACGCGGTGGACCGCCGCTTCCCCTCGCCGCGCGCGGCTTCCTTCGTGCGGCTCTCCTTCACCAACGGCTCTCGGCAGGCGGTGATTCCCTTCACCCTCTTCGAGGTCTCGCCCCTGCCCGAACCCACAGGGGCCCTGGCGAATCCTGCGCCTTCGGCCCCGCGTATCCTCGGCGCGGTGCTCGGTCAGCATGGGGGCGAGCGCGTCCTGGTGGTGGTAGGCGACGGCTTCGCCGAGCCCTTCGAGGCGGTGCGTGTCGACGGCCGAGCTCTCGACATCCTGGCGGTCACTTCGACCCAGATCCTCTGCCGCTACCCCTATCCGCGCACGCCGCGCCTCGCGCTCTCCCTCTCGGTCGCAGGCAAGGCCCTCTCGCGCACCGTCTCGCCGGTCACCCGCGAGATTCGCTGGACGGACAAGCCCCTCTCGCGCTAGCGCTCGGGGGTGGCGCGGGCCTCGCGGGGCTCCTTGAAGAAGGTGAAGTGGCCGTCGGCCACGTCCACCTTGATGGCGTCCCCCTCGCCGAACTCGCCCTTGAGGATGAGCTGACTCAGAGGCGTTTCCAGCTGCCGGGCGATGGCGCGGCGCAGCGGGCGCGCCCCGAAGGTCGGATCGTAGCCGAGCTCGGCCAGTCGGACCTTGGCGGCGGGCGTCAGATCGAGGCTGATCGCCTGGCCGTGGAGCTTGCGGCGGGTCGCTTCGAGCAGCAGATCGACGATTTCGAGGATCTGCTCGCGACTCAGGGGCTGGAAGATCACGATCTCGTCGATGCGGTTGAGGAACTCGGGCCGAAAGGTCTCCTTCATGGCCGACAGGACCGCCTCTCGGATTCGCTCCCAGCCGGGGCCGCTCACCTCCTCGGGCGGCGTGCCCCGAAAGCCCAAGGTCGCCCCCTTGAACATCTCGGCGGCCCCCACGTTGGAGGTCATGATGACGACGGTGTTCTTGAAGTCCACCGTGTGGCCCTGGCTATCGGTCAGGCGCCCGTCGTCCAGGATCTGGAGCAGGATGTTGAAGACGTCGGGATGGGCCTTCTCGATCTCGTCGAAGAGCACGACCGAGTAAGGCCGGCGCCGCACGGCCTCCGAGAGCTGGCCGGCCTCCTCGTAGCCCACATAGCCCGGCGGGGCGCCGATGAGGCGGCTGACGGTGTGCTTCTCCATGTACTCGCTCATGTCGAAGCGCAACATCGCCTGTTCGTCGTTGAAGAGGTAGTCCGCGAGCGCGCGGGCCGTTTCGGTCTTGCCGACGCCCGTCGGCCCCAGGAAGATGAAGGAGCCGATGGGGCGCGTGGGATCCTTGAGTCCGGCGCGGGCCCGGCGCACCGCCTCGGAAACGGCCCGGATGGCCTCTTGCTGGCCGATCACCCGCCGCTGGATCGTGGCCTCCATCTGTAGCAGGCGCTCTTTCTCTTCGCTGGCGAGCTTGCTGGCGGGGATGCCCGTCCATTCGCTCACGACGGTCGCGATCGAGTCGGCGGTGACGATGGGCTCGGTGGTGCCGCGGGTGGTCTCGTAGTCGCGCTTGAGGGCGTCGAGCTTCGCCTTGTGGGTCTCGATCTCGGCCTTGAGCCGGGCGGCGTCCTCGTACCGCTCGCCGGTGACGGCCGCCTGCTTTTCCTGTTCGAGCTGGGCGAGGCGCGCCTCCAGGTTCTTGAGGGCGTCGCTGCCCGTGCGGCTCTCCAGCCGCTCCATGGCGGCGGCCTCGTCCAGGAGGTCGATGGCCTTGTCGGGCAAGAAGCGATCGCTGACGTACTTGTCGGCCAGATCCACCGCTGCGACGATGGCCTCGTCCGCGATCTTGACCCGGTGGTGCGCCTCGTAGGAGTCGCGCAGGCCGCGCAGGATCTCGACGGCTTGCTCGGTGGTAGGCTCGGCGACCAGCACCGGCTGGAAGCGGCGCTCCAGGGCGGCGTCCTTCTCGATGTGCTTGCGGTACTCGTCGAGGGTGGTCGCCCCCACGCACTGCATCTCGCCGCGCGAGAGCGCCGGCTTGAGCATGTTGGCGGCATCCACCGCCCCCTCGGCGGCCCCCGCGCCGACCAGGGTGTGGAGCTCATCGATGAAGAGGATGATCTTGCCCTGCAGGGCGCGGATTTCGTCGACCAGGCCCTTGAGCCGCTCCTCGAACTCGCCCCGGAACTTGGTGCCGGCGATCATCCCGCCCAGGTCCAGGGCGAGCACGCGCCGGCCGCGCAACAGATCGGGGACCTCGCCGCTCGAAATCCGCAGGGCCAGGCCCTCGGCGATGGCGGTCTTGCCCACGCCCGGCTCGCCGATGAGCACCGGGTTGTTCTTGGTCTTGCGGCTCAGGATGCGGATGACCCGCTGGATCTCCTTGTCGCGCCCGATGATGGGGTCGAGCTTGCCGCTCTCGGCGAGGGCGGTCAGGTCCCGCGAGAAGCGCGTCAGGTTGGGGGGCAGCGCGTTTGCGTCGCCGACGTTGCCATAAGGCATGGCCGTCAGCTTGCCGTGCAAGTCCTCGGGGTCCAGGCGCGCGCCGACGAGCAGTTGCGAGGCGTAGCTCTCGCCTTCGAGCAGCAGGCCGAGCAAGAGGTGCAGCGGGGTGATGAAGCCGTGGCCCAGCTCGGCCGATTGCATCAGGGCGATCTCGAGCACGCGCTTGACCCGAGCGGCCAGGCCGACGCGGGTCGCCTGAATGGGCGGGCTGCGGCGCAGCACCTCGGCGAAGCGCGCTTCGAGCCCCTCGGCCGAAAGCCCCGCCTGGTTGAGCAGGGCCTGGGCGCCGCCTGGCTCCTGCGCAAGGCCCAAGAGCAGGAACTCGGTGGTGATCTGGTCGTGCCCCCAGCTGAGCGCGGTCTGGGCGGCGCGCTGCAAGATTTGCTTGGATTCCTCGGAGAGGCGCGAGAGCATGGCGTCGCGCCCGCGGGGCTTGGGGCCGAAGAGGCTTTCAAAGAGGCTTTCGAGCCCGCCGAAGGCGGCGGCGCCGCCCGCGATCGCACTCTGCATGGCGCTGGCGCAGTGGTGGCAGAGGTCCAGGGATTGCTCGACGCCGTTGACGTGCTGGCGGATGTGGACGGTCGCGGGTCGTTGGTGACAGTTCTGGCACTCCATGGCGCCCCCCTCTCGCGTCTTGAATCCTCGCGATCATGGGGCGGCGGCGTCCTCAAGGCCAATAGAGAAGCAGGCCTTGGCCATGGTAGCATTGGATTTCGAACCTCATCCCCCTGAAAGGACCCGGCCCCGCGCATGAAAGTCAAAATCGATCTCGAAAACCTCGCCTGTGACCTGATGGACGTCGACCTGGTCGAGCTCAGCATGTTGCACGACGCGCTTGCGACCTATGTGGAGACCCTCTATCCCGAGGTGGCTGAGGCCCTCCAGGAAGGCACCCCGCTCGACGACGCCCTCGAAGGGCTCGACGAGTCCGACGCGTTCCGCATCCGGACGATCATCGAGCGCCTCTACGACAAGCTGGAGCGCCCGCTCGGCATCCTCGAAGAGGAGACGGAGCGCCAGGCGGTCATGGAGGTGGGCGATCGCGTCCGGATCCTGCTCGACAGCGCCGACGAGGCCACCCTCCTGCACGAGGCCGCCCGCGAGCTCGGTGACCAGGTGGGCCGCGCGCTCGAAGCGAGCGATATCCCCTATCCCGACGCAGAGGGCCTGGTGCGCGAGTTCGCCAGCTGGTTCGATCCGGACGACATCCCCGAGTACCCCTACTTCATCGAGATGGAAGTGGCCGACGCCCGGATCATCGCGCAGCTGGCCGAGCGGGTGCATGCCCACCAGCCCACCGACAAGATGGGCCAGCTGCTCAAGGTGATGCAGGCCGCCTCCCAAGACGACGGCGACGACGAGGAGTAAGCCCTGCTGCGCCGGCTGATCGATCGGGTCTCGGGCGAGGCGCCGGGCGAGGTATCGCTCGAAGCGGCCTTCGCCGACCTCGCCCTGCCGGCGGGAGTGGGCGATCGCCCCTACACCTACCTCAACATGATCGCGACCCTCGACGGCAAAGCGGTCGTGGGGGGGGCGGGTACCACCTGGACCGTCGGCAGCGATACGGACCATGCCCTCTTCAAGTGGCTGCGCCGCTCGTGCGATGCGGTCATCTCGGGGGCTGCGAGCCTTGCTGCCGACGAGATGCCCTACCCGCGGGTCAGCGAGGCGGAGCGCGAACGGCGCGTGGCGGCGGGCCTAAGGCCTGTGCCCTTGTGGGTCGTCGTGAGCGGCCGTGCCAACCTGCCGCCCGACTTGCGCCTCTTGCGCGAGGGCGGCGAGGACGTCCTGGTGGTGGTGAGCGAACAAGCGCCCGCCGAGCGGGTCGCAGCCCTCGAAGCCAGGGCGAGGGTACTCAGGCTTGGGCAGGCATCAGTGCCCATGCGCGCGTTGGTCGAGCTGCTCGCCGCGCGCTTCGGGGTGCGCCGCCTCTACTGCATCGGGGGGCCCACCCTCAACGCCGCCATGCTCGAGGCGGGAGTCCTCGACGAGCTGTTCATGACCCTGGCGCCCAAGATCCAGGGGGGAGCGGGCCAGGCGACAATGATCGAGGGCGCTCCCTATCCCCCGACGGCCCTCAAGTCGGCCAAGCTGCTCTCGGTCTACGCAGCGGGAGACGAGCTCTTCATGCGCTACGCGCTGAGCGAGGCGGCCAAAGAGAGCCGGGGCTGAAGTCGCCCCTTCCGACGCAATCCGGGCCCTCGGTCTTGAACCGAGGGCCCGGATTGGCATGAGGACGGCGTTACTCTGCGGCCTTCTTGACGGTTGATGCGGGACGCCGATGCTGGGCGCAGTCGCGAAGGCTGCCCGCGCGCACGGCGCTTCCTTCTTGCGTTTGGAAGGCGCTCTCCGGGTAGTAAATCGTCGTTCCTGCCTTCTTCGAGCATTTCGGACAGCTCTTTTCGGTGATCTTCTCACCCGTCGCTTCGTCTACCGTGCGACGAAACAGGTTGTCCCGATACGGATCCAAAAGCTTCGCTTTGCCCTGCATGGTCGCCTCCTATCGCGCTCAAGGGGTCGCCGAGAACCGAATGGGACGGGCGCGAGCCGCTTGGGCCTCGCCCGTCCCGATCGTGGTTACTTTCTGAAGCAGTCCCGGCAGTAAACGGGCTTCGACCCATTCGGACGGAAGGGCACCTGGGTGGTGACGCCGCAGGCGCTGCAGGTCGCGTCGTGCATCTCGCGCTGGGCGCCGAAGCCGCCGCTACGGCCGCCGCCGTAACCGCCGCCGCCGAAGCTGCCGCGGCCGCCTTCGCGGTTGGCCTTGGCCGCCATGCGGCAGGGCTTGCAGCGACGGGGAGGGGTGGTGAAACCCTTTTCGGCGAAGAACTCCTGCTCGGAGGTGGTGAAGGGGAACTGCGTGTTGCAGTCCACGCACGTGATGGTTTGTTCGGTGTACATGCTGATCTCCTGTTCGACCTGGAAAATGCGGCCTAGGCCCGCTTACGGAAACTGATGCGACCTCTGGTCAGGTCATAGGGGGAGAGCTCGATTTTAACCCGATCGCCTTGCAGGACCTTGATGCGGAACTTGCGCATCTTGCCTGCCAAGTGGCCCAGAACCACCACGTCGTTGTCGAGCAAGACCCGGAACATGCCGTTCGAGAGCGCTTCTTGGATGATGCCCTCGACCTCGATGGTTTCCTCTTTCATTCGTCTCCCAAAAAGAGGGTCCGCGTTGTTAAAACGCGGACCCAGCTTTAACAGTTCGTTGGTAGCAGCTGAAAAATTGCATCAGCGCTTATATGTCGATAATTGTAACACATCTCTCAATGTTATGTAAGGGATTGACACCTGCTTGTGTGGTGAGCGGGGTGATGCGCCAAGAGAAACGGCGCTCCCGGCTTTGATTGGGAGCGCCGTTCGAGGCGGAGGCGGTCGGATTCGAACCGACGGTGGCTGTTACACCACGCTTGTTTTCAAGACAAGAGCCTTAAACCACTCGGCCACACCTCCGGGTGCCACCAGTGTAGCAGGAGGGAGGGCGTCGGGCAATCCGGAGGGCCTAGAGACCCGCCTGCTTGTGGTAGGCCGCGAGGTCGTGGACCTTGTAGACCGAGCCACCCTTGGCCGAGCCGGTGGCGATCGCCGCGAAGCCCAAGGGCTTGCCGCCCTTGGCGGGCGTCACGCTGATCTCTTGGGCTTCGGCGTAGCCCCAGGCCGCCTGGGCCGTGCGCCAGTCGAGGGCGGGAAGCTTCTCGCCGGCCTTTTGGCGGACGGCGGCGGCCTTCTGAGCGGCGACCATGGCCTCGAGCATGAATGTGGCGTGGGCGTTGATCGGCAGCTTCACGGTCTGACCGGCCTTGAGGGTCTTGCCGTTCAGGGCCTGGAGATCCTTGACGTAGGCGTTGATCTCGCTTTCGGTCGGCGCGATGCCGTCGGCAGCCGAGGCGAACTTGCGGGCGATGCTCCAGTAGCTGTCGCCGGCCTTGGCGGTGACGCTCAGGTGGTCCTTACCGGGGATCACCGTGACCTCGACGGTCTTGCCAGCCTTCGCCAGCTTATCGGCGCCGAGCGGCGCCTGGGGGGCAGTGGGCTTGGCAGTAGCAGCAGGGGCCGCGCCGGTTGCCGGGCGCTGGGTGGTGACTTGGGTCTGGGACGAAACGGATTTCACGATGCCTCCCTTTGCTTGTTACGTCGATGCCGTCGCTTGCGATGCGAGTCTATGGCCGGGGGCCGGAGGACTCTTGCTTTAAGCGTTATTAAAGTTTGTGACGGTGCGCAATGGGTGGAAGCGAACCTTAACGAAACTATCAAGTGACCTTTACCCGATCTGCGGGGAGCGACCCGATAGACTTCTTGGCGATTGAACAGGGGGAACCGCGATGGGAATGGCGTTCAACAGCATCAACAGCAACTCGCTCGGCCAGCTGGTCAGCCGCCTCGGCGCTCGCGTCCAGGCCGGCGGCGGCCTCTCGAAGCCCGCGGTCACCCAGGTGCCCTCGCCCAACCACAACGACCGTCCCGGCGGCGGCAAGGACATCTCGGCCATCGTCCTCCACCACACGGCGGGCGGTACCCTCGACAGCGTCGCCAACTTCTTCAAGAACTCCTCGGCCCAGGTCAGCTCGCACTACATCGTGGGCAAGGACGGCCGCATCGTGCAATCGGTCCAGGACGACAAGCGTTCGTGGCACGCCGGCACCAGCGAGTTCAAGGGCCGCAACGACGTCAACGACTTCAGCCTCGGCATCGAGATCGTCAACGACGGCAACGGGCGCGACCCCTTCCCCGAGTCTCAGTACAAGGCGGTCATCGACCTGGTCGCCTGGATGTGCCAGACCTACAACGTCCCGGTCGATCGCATCACCGGCCACAAGGACGTCGCCCTGCCCCGGGGCCGCAAGAACGATCCCGCCCCCAACTTCGACTGGAACCGCGTCCGCTCGGGCGTCGAAGCCAAGCTCAAGGGCGCGTCGGCTCCCGCTCAGCCGCCCAAGCCCGCAGCCCCCGCCCAGCCCGCCAAGCCTGCGGCCCCTGCTCAGCCCGCCAAGCCTGCTGCCCCCGCCCAGCCCGCCCTCCAGACCGTTCCCATCGGCTCGCTCGACAGCCTCACCCTGAGCGGCGCGGCCCAGGCCCAGTACAACCAGCCCCTCACCGAGGTGCCCCTCGGCGCCATCCCCATGCCCGGCCAGGTCTTCCAGCCCGCGGTTCAGATGCCGCAGCCCGCGGTCCAGGTCGCCCAGCCCGCCATGCAGCCGACCTTCGCCCCTGCGGTTCAGCCGACCTACGCACCCCCCGTTCAGCCCACCTACGCGCAGCCCGTCCAGCCCATCCAGAGCGGTGCCGTCCAGCCGCGCTTCGCCGCAGCCGTCGTGCCGAGATTCGCTGGCTAGCCTTCTGCTTGACGATGCCCCCCACGCCGGATAGGATACGGATGGGGGGTATCTGATTTGCGGACGGGGAGATAAGCGAATGGCACGGCCTGCGTGGCTGAAACCGAGTGTCGCGAAGTGGCTGGATCGGGGCCTGACCCTGGCGGCCATCGCGCTGCTCGCCGTTACCCTCGGGCGCTATGTCCTGCCACGCTCTCCCGATAGTCTCGGCGACGCCGCCCTCGCACCGGCCCTCGCACCGGGCCGGGTCGCGCTGGTGGAGCTCGGGGCGACTTACTGCCCCGCTTGCATTGCTTCCAAGCCCATCATGGCGGCCCTCTCCAAGGTGTACGGCGATCGCGCCGAGGTCCGCGTGATCGACATCGACCGCCCCGAGCACCGCTCGGAGGCCCAGCGTCTCGGCGCGCTCGCTCAGCTGCGGGCCACTCCCACGTTTCTCGTCACCGACCGGCAGGGCCGGGCCGTCGCGAAGTTCGTCGGCCCCACGTCCTATGCCGCCCTCTCACGGGCGTTGGACGACGCCCTCAAGCCCTGACAGGAGGATTCTGATGTTCGGCATGTTCGCTCCGCGCGTCCCCGAGGTCTCGACCCAGGAGGTCGACGCCCTGCTCGCCACGCCTGACGCACCCTTCGTGCTCGACGTGCGGGAGCCCAACGAGTTCGCCGGGGGCCATATCGCGGGCAGCCACCTGATCCCCCTGGGCAGCCTGCCTGAACGGCACGCGGAGGTCCCCAAGGATCGCAAGGTCGTGGTCGTCTGCCGCAGCGGGGCGCGCAGCGCGAGCGCGACCCAGCTGTTGATCGCCCAGGGGTACGACGCCGCCAACATGGCCGGCGGCATGCTCGCCTGGCGCGGAGCGGTGGAGCGCTAGGCTCATGGCCCAGGACAAGATCCTCCAGAACCTGCGCCGCATCGAGGGCCAGGTCAAGGGGCTGCAGCGGATGATCGTCGAGGAGCGTCAGTGCGACGAGATCCTCATGCAGATCATGGCGGCAAAGGCCGCGCTCGACCGGGTGACGAGCGATCTGGTGGAGAGCCAGTTGGAGGCCTGCTTCACCGACCTCGACCCCGAAGCCCTCAAGGACAAGATGACCCAGACGATCCGCCTGCTCTGCAAGCGCTAGTTCGGCAGGCTCCCGCTGACGGCGCGCTCGGCGTTGACCCGCCCGTGGCCGTAGAAGGGGTCGAACCCCTCGGCGCCCAGGTCGTCCGCGCTCTCGGCCAGGCGGCGCTTGACCCGATCAGCCCAGGCGGCGGTCTCCTGGTCGGGCCCGTTCGAGCCGTAAACGATGTTCACGAGCGCCGCGACCCCTGCCGCGAAGGGGGCCGCGGCGCTCGTGCCGTTGAAGAGCCGGTAGGCGTTGGCGTAGTCGGGCGCGTGGCCCTTGGCGGCCGTGCTCCAGAGGTAGTTGCCGGGGGCCGAGACCCAGATCTCGGGGCCGCGGCTCGAATAGGGCGCGAGCATCTCCCAGTCGAGGTACTGGAAGGTGCACGAGACGCCGATGGCCGCCGGGCTGTTGGCGGGCACCTCGACGCGGCCGTCTCCCCCGTTGTTGCCCGCCGCGACGCAGACGACGATCCCCTGCTGGCGCAGCTCCTCCAAGACGGCGTCGTAGACCTCCAGCCGCGCGGTGATGGTGGGGCCATAGCTCAGGTTCACCACCCGCACCTTGCCGGCGGCCGGGTTCTGGAGGTTGGGGTATTGCGCGTCCGGGCGATTGTAGTCGGCAGCGATTTTGAGCCCGCGCAGGATGCTGAAGTCCGAGCCGCCGCCGTTGGTGCCGATCACCTTGATGGGCAGGATGGGGACCCCAGGCGCGACCCCTGCGGCTCCCAGGCCGTTGCCGCGCCGTGCGCCGAGCACCCCGGCGCAGGCGGTGCCGTGGTCGTTCTCGGCCGGATCGAAGGAAGCGGTCGAGACGAGGCCGCCTTCGATGGGATCCGCCGAGTTGTAGCCGGGCAGCACGTTGAGGTCCGGATGGTCGGGATCGACCCCCGTGTCGAGCACCGCGACGGTGGTGCGGGCGATCGCCGCAGGATCCAGGAGGCCGTCGAGCTTCGTCCAGCCCCCGTAGACATTGGCGACCTTGGCCGGGTAGGACCACTGGGCACCGAGCAAGGGGTCGTTCGCGGGCGGCGCCTCGCGCCGGGCGATCCGGTGGTTGGGCAGCGCCGTGATGACGCCCGGTTGCTGGCGCAGGTAGGTGAGCCCTTGCTCCACGGCGACCCCGTCGGGGAGCGCGAGCAGGGCGACCCGGTGCGCGAAGCGCAATTGGTCCTTGACCGTGGCCTTGCCGAGACTTCCCCAGTCGAGCGGTAGCGCGGCGCCAGGCGCCAGGGTCACGATGAGTTCGCCGGGCACGACGTCGGCGGCCTGGGCGCTCGTGCCAGCCCCGCTCACCGGATCGCTCGCGTTGGAAGAGCCGGGATAGCGGTCTTCGACGGTGGCGCTCAGGCTTGGGGCATCGAGCGTGGGGCTTTGGCTGTTCGCAAGGGGGCTCATCACCTGGCAGCCCGTGAGGACGAGACCCAGGCTGAGGGCGAAGCCGAAGGGGCGGCGGGTCGTCATGGGAGGACCTCCGGGTTGAAGGCTTCAGCCGTGCGAAGCGGGCGCCCGTTTGCGTCCATGCCGCCGGTCACCAGGACCAGGCGGTCAGAAACCGCCGAGGCGGCGAGCAGAGCGCGGGCGGTGCCCATGGAGGGCTCTGCGTGCCAGGTATCGGTCGCAGGGTCGTAGGACTCGACGGTGGAAAGGGCCCGGTGTTGGGTGTTGGCGCCGCCGATGGCGTAGAGTCTGCCGTTGGCGGCGACCAGCGCGAACGAGTGGCGTGCCGTGGGCATGGCCGAGCAGGTGGCCCAGGTGTCCAGGTGCGGGTCGTACACCTCGAAGGCCTTGAGGGCCTCCATGGCGGCGCCCGCGTTGGCGTCCACGCCCCAGCTGCCGTAGTACGACTCTTTGGCCGGGGTGCCCGTCCACCGGAAGCCGCCCGCGGCGTAGATCTTGCCGCCGAGCATGGCGACTCCCAGGCTGCCACGCGAGGTGGGCATGGGGGTCGCTTGGTGCCACTGCTGGGTGCGGGCCGAGAGGGCTTCGACCAGGGGGGAGTCGACCCAGACGTACCCCTGGGGGGTGCCGTCGTAGCGCTTGCTGGAGCCGCCCAGCACGTAGAGGGTCTCGCCGTCCGAAACGACGCCCGCTGCGGCGCGTGGGGCCACCAGGTTGCCGAACTCGCTCCACATGGGGGTTTCGAAGGCGGTAAAGGCGTCCAGGCTTTCGGGGTCGAAGAAGACCGGAGCGGTGATCTCGGGAGCACCCAGGTACTCGCGGTCGTTGGCGACCATCACGATCCGGTTGCGCAGGGCTGCGGCTTGGCCGATGGGGTGGGCTATCGCCGACTGGTTGGGGATGCGGCGCGGTGTCCACCTGCGAAGGATGGGGTCGTAGCGCTCGATCAGGTCGTTGAAGTCGCCTCCGATGGCGTAGAGCGCGCCGTTCATGGTCACCAGCGAGTGGGCGGCCCGCGCGATCGCAAGGGGCGAGACGCTCAGCCAGCTCTGGGGCGGCACCTCGCCGAACGTGAGGAAGAGGCCTGGCCCGTCCGGGTTGGCGGGATCCTGAGGCTTGATGGGATCCGGCTTCTGGTCGGGTTTCGCCGGATCCTTGTCGGTTGGTGTCGGATCCTGGGACCCGGCGGCCGGGGTGGGGACGAGGCCCAAGACGCCGGGGGCGGGCGGAGGCTCCTGGCAGGCAGAGAGCAGGCTGCAAAGTAGCAGGCCGGTCAACAGGCGCGCGGTCATGGCGTCACCTCCAGCACCTCGACCGAGTCGAGCGCGCGGGCCGAGCCGCCGGCTGCATCGTTCAGGTACAGGGACGGGGAGCCGCCGATGGCCCAGAGCCGCTCGCCCGCGTAGAGCAGCCCGAACGAGGAACGCGGGATCGCAAGGGGCGGCCCCGGCAGCCAGCGACGCGTGCTCAGATCGAGGCGCTCGACGGTTTCGAGGGAATGCTCCTGGTTGTCCACCCCGCCGGCGGCGTAGAGGTTGCTGCCGGCCTGGGCGATCGCAAGCTCCGAGCGCCCGGTCGGCAAATCGGGCCAGCCCGCCCACTGGCGGCGCGAAAGATCGAGGGCCTCGACCCGCGGCATGGCCGAGCGGAAGAGGAAGCCGTACGAGCCCCGGTTCTCCTGGATATCCGGCTTGTCGCCGCCTGCGACCATGAGCTGGACGGCGCCTTGGATCACGACGGGGGAAAAGCCTGCGCGATCGCGCGGGGTCCGGATGGTGGGGATGCCGTTCGCATCCACGAGCCAGGCCTTGAGGGTGGGGTCGTACTGTGCCGTGTGGCTGCGATCGAAGGGGGCCTCGCTGACCTGGTCGCCGAAGACGTTGATGAGCACCGTGAGCTTGCCGTCCAGGGAAAAGGCGCCCGCCGGGTATCCCAGCTGCGAGAGGGGACGGCCGTTGATGCTCGGTAGCTCGGTCAACGTAAGCCATTCGGGTTGTGCCACGTCGAGCGAGAGGGAGAGAGCGTCCTTGCGGTAGCCTTCGCCCTTGGTGTAGCCGCCCACGACGTAGAGCGTGCGCCCGATGATGACGCAGGCGGCGCCGTCGCGCGGGCTCGGCATGTCGGGCAGCGGCTGCCAGGTGGGCGTCGGCGCCTGGGTATCGAGCTTCCAGCAGGCCGCCGTGGTCGCACCCCCCTGGAGGACGCCGCCGGCGACGTAGAGGTGGCGGCCGTCAGTGGCGTACCCGGCGTTGCCGAGGGCCACGGGCAGCTTGGGGCCAGCCTTCCAACCCTTGAATTCGAGGTTGATATTCGCCTCGCCGCCTGCTGGCACGCTCAGCGATCGGCTGGCGACGCCGAAGCCCGGCACCGAGACCCAGACCGTCCAGGTCCCGGGCATGACGGGTCCCACCCGATAGCGGCCGCCGGTCTGGGTCGTCACGGGTGAGACCCCGCTCTGTAGCGGCGAGACCGGGTCGTCGATGCAGAGCTCGGCGGGTACTGCCGACGGGGCGCCCGTGACCGTCACCAGGGCCGAGCCGGGGGCGATCGCAAAGCTTCCCGGCACCTCGAGCGAGCCCGAGGCGGCGGCCACCGCATCCGCCCACTTGTCCGTATCGATGAGGGCGTGGTGCGGCAAGTTGCTCGCGCGTTTCAGCGCTTCGAGCCGCCGCGCCACCTGCGCGGGATCCGCCTGCTGTGCGAGCACCTGGTGCCCGGTATCGAGCCAGCGCGCCCAAACCTTGCCCACCGCCGTCGTCGCGCTCGATAGCATCACCTGGTTGGAACCCGACGCGAGGGGGGCGACCGCGAGCCACTCGGCGCCGGGCAAGGGGCGATCCGCCGCGTCCACGCCCTGGAGCGTGAGAAGCCGGTTCGTACCGAGCGGAAGGCCTTCCACCCGGAGGGTCCGGGCGCCTTCGGCCTGGGGCACGACGATCGAGACCGGAGCGTCGAGGTCCCCGGCGCGGACCGTCAGCGTGAAGCGCGCCTCGGCACTCAGGGTCTGGGCCTGGGTCTTGCGCGGGGCGCTCGCCGTGGGCGGCAGGCCCAGGGTGAGGCTTGCGCCGGCCGGGAGGGTGGACGCAAGCGGGGGGCGAGCGCCGGGCAAGGCCTGGCACCCGGCCGCGAGGGCCAGGGACAGGGCAAAGAGTGGCGCCATGGCGGTCGATGGGCTGCGCAGGATTCAGTCCCTCCCTTGCTCGGGGCGACGGGGCTAGGGCAGGCCGTGGATCAGGCGCTCGTCGGCGCGCGACGGGTGGATCAAGGTGAGAAAGAGCGCCGCGCGCTCGGAAGGAGCGGGGAAGCCCTCGGCTTCGAGTGCGGCCTGGAGGCGGCTGAGCGCCTGCAAGAGCGGATCGGGGTCGTGGGTTTTCAGCGCCTGGATCAACAGCGGCACGCAGGCGTCCGCGTCGCTCAGCGAGGCGAGCTCGGGCTCTAGCCAGTGATCCATCGGCACCCAGCGCCCTTCGAGGGCGAAGAGGAGGCGCGAGAGGGCCTTGGCGCCCCGAGCGACGTTGGTGGCCACCGCGGCCTCGAAGTCGCGGCGACGGCACTTCTGCGCCCGGTAGACGGCGTTGTAGGCGTCGATGCCGGCGTGCAGCAGGCGCAGGCGCCGGAAGGCGAGGTCCATGCGGCCGGCGGCGTGCACGGCCTGCTCGACCCGGCCGTCCCGGTCGAAGAGCACCTGGGCCTGCTCATAGGGCCAGTGGTCCAGGTCGCGGGGCGAGGCGACCTTGCTTTCTAGATCAGAGATCGAGGTGTAGTAAGCGTCGTAGACGAGCTTCCTGCTTGCCCCCTCGCCGGAAAAGGCCACCTCGCTCGTCGCCTCGGGCGAAAGCCGCGCGTGGGCTTCGTCGGTCAAGAGGACTTCCAGGTCGTCATCCGAGAGAGCGTCGCCGTAGCGGCGGCACTTGGAGCCGACGAGCAGCACGCCGACGACATCGTCGCTCGCGCGCCAGGCTTCGAGGCGCGCGGCGGTTTCGGGGAAGATGTCTTGTGACACGGTCTGCATCCGTCGGACTCCCTGCGCCTCGGAGCGCCTAGTGGGTGGGGGCGTGGTGGGAGCGCAGCGCGAGGCGAACCTCTTCGGTGCGGCGCGCGTAGCCCGCCGAATCGGGCTCGTGGGGATGTGCGCGGCGGTGGGCGACGAGCTGTGGCATCCAGACGCTCGCGGGGGTGGGGACGAGGTTCAGCTCGTCGCGGGTCCTGCCGCCCTCGCCCACCAGGACCCAGCCCGGCCCCCCGTAGGGGAGGCCGTAGTCCGCGAGGCCCTGGGCTTCGAGCGCCTCGCGCGAGACGCTCACCGTCGCGCTCGCGGAGCCTGCGAGTCCCGCCAGGGTCGCCACCAAGGTCTGGTAGGTGAAGAGCTCCGCGCCGACCGCGTGGTAGGCGCGGTGGTAGGCCTTGGGGGCCTGCAGGGTGGCGAGGATGACCGCGCACACGTCTTCGTGCCAGCTCAGCTGGAAGATGCTCGGCAGACCGTCCGGCAGCAGGATCGGACCACCGTCCAGGACGCGCTGCAAGAAGAAGTCGAAGCGCCGGGTGTAGTCGTGAGGGCCGACCACGAACCCCGGTCGGACGATGGTGAAGGGGGGGATGGTGCCCTGTCGCTCCCAGAGGACACGCTCGGCTTCGCGCTTGCCCTCGGCGTACGGGTTGAGGCCGGGAATGGGCTGCAGGTTGCCGGGCCCGACCTCGGACTCGTGGTACATGCGCAGGCCCGTGAACTCCGCGTAGACCGACTCGGTGCTGACGAGGACGTAGTGCCCCAGGCGGTCCCGTAGGGCGCCGAGGATCCCTTCCACGTCGGCGCCGGTGAAGGCCACGTTGTCGATGACCACGTCGAAGCGCCGGCCCGAGAGGACCGCTGCGAGCGCGGCGGGGTCGGTGCGATCGGCTTTCAGGTGGTGGGCCCCCGTCGGGACGGGCAGGTTGCCGCGGGTGAGGACCGTGACGGCATGGCCGTGCGCCACAAGGCGGTGGACGAGGGTATGCCCGAAGAAGCGGGTGCCTCCGAGGACCAGAACTTCCAAGCGGCCCCTCCTTTCCGAAGCATGCAGCCTTTCGATTGTAGCGGATCTCCCAACGTAAAGGGATAGCGACCATTCTGCCGGCAAGAGGTCAGAAATCGTCGAGGATCGTCGATAATCGAGAAAGGTCCTGCTCTTGGGAGGCTATCGCCCTTGTCGAAAATCGATTCCGCTTCTCGCTCTCATCAGCCTTCGCGCGTCCCTGCCGCCGCGAAGACCCTGGCCGCGGCCGCGGGGCCCACCCCGACGCTCGATTCGCGCCTGCGTACCTATCCTCAGGGTCGCTCGCCCATCGGCACGGCCGTGAACCAGGCCGTCTTCGAGACGAACAAAGGGACTGTCGAGGCCTCCCGCGCCTTTGCGATGGGATCCGTCGAGGACATCTGGATCAACGACGTCGATGCCGAGGACGAGGCCATCGACCAGGTGATTTCCCTGCTGGACAAGGCCCAGCTCGAGATCTGTATCCAGACCTTCATCTTCGACTACAAGTCCGAAGCTTCCAAGCGCCTGCTAAAGGCCATCTCCGAGAAGCAGGCCAAGAATCCCGACTTCAAGGTTTACATCGCTTACAACCGGGACCTCAACCCCTTCGGCCAGACGATGGAGCAGGCGCTCGCCAAGGCCGGGGTCAAGGCCGAGGTCGCTTTCTACGCCGGGGCGGTGAGCCGCCAGTCCAACCACACCAAGATGTTCGTCCTGGACGGCCGCGAGGCGGTGATCGGCGGCGACAACATCGACAACCCCAAAGAGCGCGACATGATGATCCACGTGCGGGGGCCGGTGGTGGACTCGTTCCTGCAGGACTTCGACGACGCCTGGCGCACCTCCAAGCGCTGGCTCAATTCGAGCGCGACCCCGCCGGTGCACCTCCAGGGCCCCCCCCTGCCTTCGACCCAGCCCCAGGTGCCCATGACCATGCTGACCAAGCGTGGGGTGGCTTGGAGCGGGGACTACCTGGCCAACGACGCCGACCAGGGCTTGCTCGCCGCCATGAAGGCCGCCAAGACGAGCATCAAGCTCGCCACCCCCAACCTCAACTCCCCCGAGGTCTGGGATGCGATCGAGGACGCTGCCAAGCGTGGGGTCAAGGTGCAACTGGTGGTGGCCAAGATGTGGAACCCGGTCCTGATCGTCGATCGCGCGACCGCCTGGGCTGCCGAGCGCTTCGTGGCGCAGCTGCCGCCTGAGGCCCAGAAGAACGTCGAGCTGCGCTGGTTTTCGGAAGACGGCAAGAAGGTCTCCGATTCGCACGCCAAGTACCTGGCGGTGGACGGCCAGTGGGCCTACGTGGGCTCCCAGAACATGGACAACCAGTCCTGGTCCTTCTCGCGCGAGGTGGGGGTCGGGATCGACGACCCCGCCCAGGTTCGCCGGCTCGATGAGGCCCTTTTCGACGCCGACTGGAAGACGAGCATCCCCGCCAAGATCGACTGGTGGGACAAGATCATTCCCTTGCCCGCGCGCAACTGGGGCGAGCGCTTGCTGCGCCTCTTCTTCCCGATTATCGCCTTCTTCACGGGCCGCAAGGCGTGAGCGAGGTCGCCTCGCCCTGCACCAAGGTCTGTAAGCTGGATCCCCGGAGCGGCTGGTGCATCGGCTGCTATCGCACCGGCGGCGAGATTGGCGCTTGGATGAGCCTGGGTGATGCAGGCAAGCGAGAGGTTCTCGCGCGCTGCCAGGCCCGAAAGCAAAGCCCCGCCGACCAGCGGCGGGGCTAAGAGCGTCTAAGGACCTACTTCCGACGCCAGAGCATCGCGTGCGACACGATGTACTGGAATTTGCGGGCGTGCTCTCGGATGACGAGCGGCACGTCCTCTTCTTTGATCAGCTCGAACTCGTCTTCAAGCATCGCGCGCAGGGTGTCGGCGGCACGGACGCGCTCGCCGTTCCGCTCGAAGCCGCCGAGCCAGGCCTCGGGCGAGGTGAACTGCTCGAGCCAGGTGTAGGGCGAGACGATGAGCAAGAGCCCGCCGGATCGCACCAGGCCGCGGGGCCCCCCCAGGCGCGAGAGGCACGCGCGCGGGCTCGGCAGGCGGCACAGCAAGTTCGCCATCAGGACCGCGTCGAAGCCCTCGTACTCGGCGGGCAGCGCGCAGGCGTCCGCCTGGCGGAAGGTGGTCCGCTCGCGGGCGATCGCCGGGTCGATCACGGCCGTGCGGGGAGTCATGAGCTTCCCCTCGTCCTTGCGATCGTAGTCCAGGCGCCCGTCGCGACGCAGGGTGTCGGCCGCGTCGATGAACGACTTGGAGAGGTCCACCCCGGTCACCGCGTCGAAGTGCCGCGCCAGTTCGAAGACCGCCCCGCCGACGGCGCAGCCCACGTCCAGGGCCTGCCCGCCGTTGATCCCTTCCTCGCGCGCCGCGTCATTGAGCATCCGGGCGCAGCGCTGGGCGAAGTCCACCGCGTCCCGGGGGCCGAAGGCATAGGGCATCACGTCCTCGGGGGCGCCGTAGTGCATCAGGAGGTACTCGTTGAGCAACTGGCGCGTCTCGTAGACGTCCTCCTGGCCACCCTCGGCGCCGAGCTTGACCGCGCCGCCGTCACCCGCGGCGCGCACCGGCCTAAAGCCCGCGAACTGGTAGAAGTGGGGCCGGAAGTGGAACCTGGCCCAGATGCTCGCCTCGTCCCCGGTGCTGACGAAGGATCCGCCCAGCAGCATCTGATGCTTACCGTCGTAGCAGGGAACGCTGAAGTCCTCGTAGAGCGGATCGAGCTTGGATCCTTGCAGCGGGTTGAAGTGGTCCTCGCACCACTGCCACACGTTGCCCATGGCATCGTGCAGCCCCTCGGCGGTCGGAGCGAAGGCGTCGACCGGGGACGCCGAGCCGTAGGCGAGGTTGAGGTTGAGGCCTTCGCTGCGGGCCATGGCGCTGCCCGCGTGCGCCATCACCGGGTCGCGCCGCGTGGCGCGATCGAGGCCGCGCATGGCGCTTGGGCGCATCAGCTGGTGCTCCGCCTCGCTCGGCAGACGGAGCGCGGTGCCGCCCTCGACCTCGCTGCGCCAGGCGCAGTAGGCCTTGGCCTCGAAGTAGTTGACCTCGGCGGGCCAGCTCCAGGGCATCTCGCGGGTCTCAAAGCAGGTCCGCAGCTTGAAGCGGTGGAGGCCCGACGGGCCGTCCGGCACCCAGAAGGTGGGCCACTTGGCGTTGCGGAAGGTCTTCCACTGCCAGCCCTCTTCGGACCAGTACCGGCGCTCGCGGTAGCCGCCCGCCTTGACGAAGGCCCAGAACTCGCCGTTGCTCACCAGGTAACGGCTCGCCGAGAAGGCAGCCACCGTCACCCGGCGCTCGCCGTACTCGTTGTCCCAGCCGAAGGTCGGCCACTGGCGAGGCTTGCCCAGCACGACGTCGGCGCCGCCGACGTCGTGCCAAGGATTCTCGGGGTAATCCCTGCCCGCCTGGGGTTCGGGAATCTGGGGACCGAAGGCCGTCGGGTGGTCGGAAGGCCACTGGGCGGGGCGCTGTACCAGGGACAGGGGCAGCTCGCGGATGAGGACCGAGGAAGTCTCCAGGTGGATCCGCTCGTGCTCGAAGCCCATCAGGAGGGCCCAGAGGGGGCTTGCCTGCGAGAGGGGGCCGTCCAGGTCGGGATGCGTCTCGAGCACCTCGCGGACGATGCCGTAGACCGTGCGGCGGTAGGCGTTGACTTCCTGGATCGAGGGCCAGCGGCGCTCGTTCTTGGAGAGGTCGTCCCAGGACATCTCGTCGACGCCCGTCTCGAAGAGGTGCTCGTAGTCGGCGTTGAGCGCGCTGCCGATGAGCCCCGCGAGGCGCAGCTTGTTGATGAAGAGCACCGCCGGATGGCAGTAGTAGAAGATGAGCGGATGGCGCAAGTTATGGTAGGGCGGCCGGTAGAAGGCTTCCTCGCTCGCGAGCGCCGAGAAGAGGACCTCGGTCAGGGTCCAGGTGTTGTCGAAGTAGGCGAGGGCCTCTTCGCGGGTGCAGCGGCTGTAGTCGAGCAAGGGCAAGGAGGTGATGACCCCCTCGGCGTCCACCCCCGGGCAGCGGCCGTGAATCGGCGGCTTGCCGGTCCACCACCAGTCGGGGCGCGCCCCTTGCAAGGTCTCGTCTTCGAGGCGCCCCAGGTTGATGCGCCAGGGCTCGCTGGCCTCGTGCGTCGCAGCGGCGGCAAGGCTCGTATCGGTCGTCGGGGAGAAGGGATTGGTCTGCAAGAGAAGGCCTCCTCAGGGTCGGCACGGCGGTCTCACGCCGCTCTGTGCTCCATCATACGCCCCAGGACAAAGGGACAGAAGGTGCTTGACATTTAGTTCGTGTTAGAACTAATATTGAGTTGATTCTACCTAGTACCGAAAGGAAGGGTAAGCCACCATGCTAAAGATCCGCAAGAGCCAAGAGCGCGGCCACGCCAATCATGGCTGGCTCGATTCCTACCACACCTTCTCGTTTGCCGACTATTTCGACCCTGCGCACATGGGCTTCTCGGCGCTGCGGGTGATCAACGAGGACCGCGTGGAGCCCGGCCAGGGCTTCGGCACGCACCCTCACCGGGACATGGAGATCGTGACCTACGTCCTCGAGGGCTCCCTCCAGCATCGGGACAGCATGGGTAACGGCTCGATCATCAAGGCCGGCGACATCCAGTACATGAGCGCGGGCAGCGGCGTGACCCACAGCGAGTTCAACCCGTCCGCGCAAGAGGGTTCGCACTTTCTCCAGATCTGGCTGATGCCCAATCAGCAGGGTGGCGAGCCTCGGTACGGGGAGCGCAACTTCACCGACGAACAGAAGCGCGGCCGCTGGGTCTTGCTCGTCTCGCCGGACGGGCGCGACGGCTCGATCGACGTGCGCCAGGACGCCTCTCTCTTCGTGACCGTCGTCAAGCAGGGCGATCGCCTTCCCTACGCCCTCGAGCCGGCCCGGCGGGCGTACCTGCACGTGGCCCGGGGCCGGGTCACGGTCAACGGCACTCCCTTGGCGGCCGGTGACGGGGTCGCCGTCGCGGACGAGTCGGAACTCGTGCTCGAATCGGACGATTGGGGCGAAGTCCTGCTCTTCGACTTGCCGTAGGCCTCGAAGGCCCGCGTCGATTGATGCTTCGAGCGCCCGCCCTGATAGGGAAAAGGGGCGCTCGTGGTATAGTTGATGCGGGCGAGTGGGGCTCTTCGGCGCACCGTCGATGCGCGAGCCGGCTTGCCCAGGGAATTGCGGGCAGGTGACGAATGGCGAGCCACATCCAACCTGATAAGCGAGAGAGCGATCCGGTCTGCCAGGTCTTCCACCGGGCGATCGAGATCATCGGTCGGCGCTGGACCGGGGCGATCATCTTCGCCCTCATGAAGCGCCCGCGCCGCTTCTGCGAGTTCCGCGAGGCGGTGCCCGATCTCAGCGATCGCCTCCTGACCGAGCGCCTCAAGGAGCTCGAGGAGTGCGGGATCCTCGTGCGCGAGGTCTCGGCCACCCGTCCCATTCAAGTGCTGTACCGGCTGACCCCCAAGGGGGAGGCCCTCGATCCCATCTTCTGCGCGCTCGGTGACTGGGCCCGGAGCTTCGATGCGAATGACGCCCCCGCCGCAGCGGAGGCGCCCTCGCTTTCTTGAGCTAGCGCTCGCGGCCCTCGTAGTGGCGCTTGAGGTGGCTCGTGAGCTCCTTGATGCGTTGCTTACGCGAGCGCTCCGCGTTCGCGTCGACCTTCGCGAGCTGGTAGGCCGCCTCGCGTTCGAGCTTTCGGAAGCTCGCGAGGCGCTCGGCGTCGAGCACCCCGGCCTCTAGCGCCGTGCGCACGGCGCAGCCGGGCTCCGCGTCGTGTCGGCAATCGCGGAACCGGCAGCGCGCCGCGAAGGCCGCGATCTCGGCGAAGGTCTCCTGGATCCCATCGCCCCCCTCCCAGAGCTGCAACTCGCGCATACCGGGCGTATCGAGCGCGAGCGCCCCCGACGGCAACAGCACCAGCTCACGCCGGGTGGTGGTGTGCCGCCCCCGGTCGTCGCCGTCGCGCACGGCCTGCACCTGCTGCCGATCGCTGCCGAGTAGCCGGTTGAACAGGGTCGACTTGCCCGCCCCGGACGAGCCCAGGAGGGCCACCGTCTTGCCGGGACGCAGGTACGTGTCGAGTGCTTCGAGGCCGGTGCCTGCCGAGGCGCTCAGCGCGTGCACCGGCACCCCCGGCGCGATGGCGCGCACGGCTTCGCACCGCGCTTCGACGTCGTCGCACAGGTCGGCCTTGGTGAGAAGGACGACCGGGGTGGCGCCGCTCTCCCAGGCGAGGGCGAGGTAGCGCTCGATCCGGCGCAGGTTGAAGTCCAGGTTGAGGGCGTTGACGAGGAAGACCACATCGACGTTGGTCGCCACGATTTGCTCGTGGACGCCCTTGCCTGCAGCGTTACGAGAGAACTTGCTCGTGCGCGGCAGGACCTCGTGGATGAGGGCGCTCGTGCCGTCGTTGTGCCAGGACAGGCGCACCCAGTCCCCGACGGCAGGATGCAGGGCCTCTTTCGCTTCGGCGTCGAAGCGCAATTTACCGCTGAGGCGCGCTTCAACCTCGCCGTTTTCGGTCAAAAGCGAGTAGGCGTCTCGCGCTTGAGAAGCGACACGCCCGTAGGGACCGGGGTCCATGCCCTCGTAGGGCCACCCCAGTTCATTCAAGTTGTACAAGGAAACCTCCTGTGAACGATCAGGCGATCACAGGCGCGAGCCCTCGGGGGAGGTTGGTGGGCCTAAATCCGAGAGAACGCCTGGGACCGCATGGCGGTGGGCTGTTCGAACACAAGCGCAAGGACAGACATCGGCGATCTCCTCAAGATTAGGGAACAAAGGCATGCTCGCTCCGAGGGCCCGTAGGGTCAAGCCCCTTCGAGCATGCTCGAAGGGGCTTGAGGGAGTCAGGCTTTAGCGCGAGAAGGGCCAGCCGGGGAAGGGCATCGGCTGCCCGGCGCCGGGCTGATGACCAGGGGCCGGCCGGTGGCCATGACCGGGCTGATGCCCGTGACCAGGCCCGGGCCGCTGACCGTGACCAGGGCCAGGTTGGCCGGGGAAGGGCTGACCAGGGCCAGGCTGACCCGGGAAGGGCTGGCCAGGACCGGGTTGACCCGGGAAGGGCTGCTGACCACGACCCGGCGCGGGGTTCGGGCTCGGCTGCTGGTCTTGATCCGGATCCGGGGTGGGCGCGGGCTGCGGCTCAGGCAGGCTGCCGCCGCCGGCGAGCGTCAGGGCTCGGGCCACGTTGAGGCGCTTGATCCCGTTGCTGAAGCCGCTGGTGTTGTCACCGCTCTTGGTCAGGGCGTCGCGCACCTGCTGAGGGGTCAGCGAGGGGTACTTGGCGAGCAAGAGGGCCGCAGCCCCCGCGACGTGCGGGCTGGCCATGCTGGTGCCGGACATCTTCTTGTAGCTGCCGCCGGTGCTCGAGAGGATGTCGAGGCCGGGGGCCGCGATGTCCACCGAGCTTGCGTAGTTGGAGAAGACGGTACGCTTGTCCGACTGGTCCGTAGCGCCCACCGACAGGGCGTTGGGGTAAGCCGCCGGGTAGTTGGGGGTGCTCTTGTTGTCGTTGCCCGAGGCAACCACGCACAGCACGCCCTTGGCCGTAACCTTGTCGAGCGCGTCCTTGAGAACTGAGGCCTCCTGGGGACCGCCCAGCGAGAGGTTGATGACCCGAGCGCCCATCTCCTGGGCCTTGAGGATGCCCTGGGCGATCGCCGAGGTCGAGCCCGAGCCGTCGGAGCCCAGCACCTTGATGGCGAGGATCTTGGTCTTGTAGGCGACGCCGACCACGCCCTTGCCGTTGTTGCCGATGCCGGCGATGGTGCCCGCCACGTGGGTGCCGTGGCCCTGGTCGTCCATGGGATCGTTGTCGTTGTTACCGAAGTCGGGCCCCTTGATGACCTTGCCCGCGAGGTCCTCGTGGTTGTAGTCCACGCCGGTGTCGACCACTGCCACCGTCACGGCCTCATCGCCCGTGGTGGTGTCCCAGGCCTCGGGAGCCTGGATCTTCTTGATGCCCCAGAGCTGGCTGAGCATCGGATCGTCGGTCGTCGCCTGCGAGCGGATGTCGGTGGCGTGGTAGATGTAGTCGGGCTCGGCGTAGACGACGTTCGGATCATGGCGCAGCTTGGCGATCGTCTCTTCGACGGTGCTGCCCTCGGGCACGCTGTAGACGCGGGTCTCGCTCAGGCCTTCGACGGCCTGAACCATCCGCATGCCCTGGACCGCCCGGGAGCCCGTGCCGTTCTTCATCTTCACGACGACCTTGCCGGCAACGGCCGGGGCGGGGCGCGAGGCGCCCGGCGTTGCCAGGTTCGCGCTCGGGGAAATGGTGCCGGGCGTGGTGGCGCAGCCGGCGAGCCCGCCGAACGCCAGTAGCGTCCCGGAGAGCGTGAGCAGGGATAGTTTACGATTGAACAAGCAAGAGCTCCTTCGCTGGATGTGGGGAGTTAAGGGAAGTGGGACGGCTAGATTAGTGGGCAATGGCGTCCCCCTTCTGCGCTTTACCCTCCCGAGATGATGCGATTACCGCGCGACTGAGGGTTAAAATTTGGATAGCCCTCTGGCAGGCCTTTGAAGGGAGGGCCCGCGATCGGGGCCCCATCGGCCTGAGCGCCACGTATCCGAGAGGACGAGGGTTTTCAATTGTTCACAGCTTTCAGGGGGGCTCTGATACAATGACGGCTTCCAACGAAAGGACGCCGATGATGGATTTGAAGGGCAAGTCGATCGCCGTGACCGGCGCGAGCGGATTCTTGGGCGGGTACGTGGTGGACGTGCTGCGCGCGCGGGGCGCGAAGGTGGTGGGCGTGGTGCGCAATCCACTCAAGGTGCCGGATCTCGCCGAGCGCTGCCATGAGATTCGAAAGGCCGACCTGATGGACCCGCCGGCCCTGAAGGCGGCGTTCACGGGGATGGACGCGGTCGTCCACACCGCTGCCCTCTACAGCCTGACCAAAGGGGGATGGGAGGAGAACTTCCGCCCCAACCAGCTCGGTACCGAGCACACCTTCGAGGCCCTGCGCGAAGCCGAGGTCCGGCGCGTCGTCCACATCAGCACCGTTGGGGTCTACCGCCGGCAGCTTGGGTACGCCCACGAGGACGACCCCAAGCTCGAACTCAAGGATCGCTTCACCGCCGGGGCCTACCGGACCACCAAGGCCCTGAGCGAGGCTTTGGCTTGGCGCCTGAGTGCCGACTACGGCCTGGACCTGACCGTCTTGCGGCCTTCCGGGATCTACGGCGCCCACGATCCCAACTTCATGCCCCTGGTGCGTCGCCTGACCCGCCTGCCGCTCATGGTGGTGCCGAAGCTCGTGTTCCCCTTCGTCTACGCCAAGGACGTGGCCGAGGCGGCGGCTCGCGCCCTCGAGTGCGAGGTCTCCGTCGGCGAGGCCTACAACACAGCGGGCGAGGCCCGATCCACCTGGGAGTTCTTCGAGGCCTGGAAGGAAGCGAGCGGTAAGGGGCCCGCCCTTGCCCTCCCTCTTCCCCTACCGGCGCGGATCGCCTACGACAACGGCAAGGCCTTCCGGGACCTGGGCTGGCAGAACTCGAACCTGGTCGAGAGCCTGCGCGAGGTCTTCGCCGTCGAGCCGGCCTGAGCCACCAAGACGCAGTGAGCCCCCGCTTTCCTGGGAGGGAGCGGGGGCTCTGTGTTAAAATATCCTTGATTTCGGCGTTAAATTTGCGCCTACAACCCGCTGTCCCGCACGATTTCGGAGGCTCCATGGAACCCACCACGACCGCCGCCCCACAGATGTCTACCGCTTACGAGCCCGCCGCCGTCGAGCCCAGGTGGAGCGATCGCTGGGAGGCGCTCAACGTCTTCAAGATGGACATGGATCCGGCCAAGAAGCCCTTCTCCATCGTCCTGCCCCCTCCGAACGTGACCGGCTCCTTGCACCTGGGCCACGCCACCAACGGCACCATCCAGGACGTGCTGTGCCGCACGCGCCGCATGCAGGGCTACGGCGTCCTCTGGCAGGGCGGTACCGACCACGCCGGCATCGCCACCCAGAACGTGGTCGAGCGCAAGCTCCGCAACGAAGAGGGCAAGAGCCGCCACGACGTGGGCCGCGAGGCCTTCATCGAGCGGGTCTGGGAGTGGAAGGAGCAGTCCGGCAACACCATCGTCAACCAGTACCGCAAGATGGGCGCGTCCATGGACTACAGCCGCCTGCGCTTCACCATGGACGAGGGCTACACCAAGGCTGTCCGCAAGGCCTTCGTGCACCTCTACGACAAGGGCCTGATCTACCGCGGCAACCGCATCATCAACTGGTGCCCCCGCTGCCTGACCTCGCTGTCGGACCTCGAAGTGGTCTACAAGGAGTCGGACAGCACCCTGTACCACGTCCAGTACGCCCTTGAGGACGGCTCGGGCTCCATCACCATCGCCACCGTGCGCCCCGAGACCATCCTCGGCGACGTGGCGATCGCCGTGCACCCCGAGGACGAGCGCTACGCCGCCATGGTCGGCAAGAAGGTGCGCGTCCCCATGACCGATCGCCTGGTGCCCGTCATCGCCGACACCCACGTGGAGCGCGAGTTCGGCACCGGTGCCCTCAAGATCACCCCCGCCCACGACCCGGCCGACTACGAGATCGGCCAGCGTCACGGCCTGCCCAGCATCGACGTCATGACCCCCGAAGGGACCATGAGCGAGGCGGCCGGTGCCGAGTGGGCGGGAATGGACCGCTTCGAGGCGCGCCAGGTCGCTGCCAAGCGCCTGCGCGACGAGGGTGTCCTGGTCAAGGAAGAGGCCTACCGCAACAACGTCACCCACTGCGATCGCTGTTCGACCGTCATCGAGCCGCGCCTCTCTGACCAGTGGTTCGTCGCCATGCAGCAGCTCGCCGCTCCCGCCATCAAGGTGGTCGAGGACGGCAAGGTGGACTTCACGCCCGATCGCTGGAAGGGCGTCTACCTCGACTGGCTGCGCAACATCCGCGACTGGTGCGTCTCGCGTCAGCTGTGGTGGGGCCACCGCATCCCGGTCTGGACCTGCGAGGACGGCCATGCCCACGCCTCGGTCACCGACCTGACCCAGTGCCCGACCTGCGCGAAGCCGACCGAGCAGGATCCCGACGTGCTCGACACCTGGTTCTCGAGCGCCATGTGGCCCTTCGCCACCCTCGGTTGGCCTGAGAAGACCCCCGAGTTCGACTACTTCTACCCGACCAACGTGCTCTCGACCGCGCGCGACATCATCTACCTGTGGGTGGCGCGCATGGTGTTCATGAGCATGGAGTTCGAGCACGAGATCCCCTTCCAGGACGTGGTGATCCACGCGACCATCCTGGACGCCAAGGGCCAGCGCATGAGCAAGTCCAAGGGCACCGGGGTCGATCCGCTCGAAATCATGGGTAAGTACGGCACCGACGCCTGCCGCTTCTGGTTCGCCGGCGCCGGCACCAGCGCCCAGGACGTCCGCTACACCGAGGACAAGCTCGAGGCGGGCCGCAACTTCGCCAACAAGCTCTGGAACGCGAGCCGCTTCGTCCTCATGAACCTGCCCCAGGGCTTCAAGACCGACGTCGCCCAGGTCGCGCCCGAGCGCCTGGACATCGCCGACCGCTGGATCCTCAGCCGCCTGCAGCACACGGTGCAGACGGTGACCGAGGCCGTCGACGCCTTCGCGCTCTCGGATGCGACTACCGCCCTCTACGAGTTCGTCTGGAGCGAGTTCTGCGATTGGTACCTGGAGCTCGCCAAGCCCCGCATGCGTGAAGGGGACGAGGCGGTCAAGGCCGTGCTGCGCGAGGTGCTCTCGACGGTGCTGCGCCTTTTGCACCCCTTCATGCCCTTCATCACCGAGGAGATCTACGCGCAGCTGGTCGCTCAGGAGCTGGTCGCTCCCACCGAGACCCTGCTTGCGACCCAGTGGCCCGCCGACCAGGCGTCGCTGCGCAACGAGGCCGTCGAAGCCGAGATGGCGCTCGTCATGGAGGTCATCCGCACCGTCCGCAACATGCGTGCGGAGCTCGGCGTGCCCCCCGCCAAGAAGGCCGAGCGCCTGGTGATCTTCGGCAAGCAGCATGAGTTGCTCGCCCGCATGAAGGACACCATCGGCCACCTCACCCGCTCGGAAGCGGTCGAAGTGGGTGCCGAGCCGGTCGAGATCGCCCAGGCCGCCTCGGGTGTCGCCGGCGAGAATACGATCCTGCTGCCTCTCGAGGGTCTGCTGGACATCCAGAAGGAAGTCGAGCGCCTCAAGAAGGAGCAGGGCCAGCTCACGGGCGAGCGCCAGCGCCTGGAAGGCCAGCTCTCGAACGAGGCCTTCGTCTCGAAGGCTCCGGCCCACGTGGTGGACAAGCTGCGGACCCGCATGGGCGAGGTGGATGCGCAGCTTACCACCCTCGCGCAGCAGATCGAGCGCTGGGCGTAGCTTCCTGTCTCAAACGCATCGGGCCTGCCCTTTTGGGCAGGCCCGATGCGTTTTGAAAGGGAGAAGAATTCAGGGACGGCGCTGGCGCAGGGTCTCGTAGAGGCAGACGGCGGTTGCGATCCCCGCGTTGAGCGATTCGGCCTGGCCCGGCATGGGGATGGAGACGGCCTCGGTCGCAAGCCCAATCATCTCGTCCGAGAGGCCCGCGCCCTCGTTGCCGACGAGCCAGGCGACCTTGCCCTTGAGGTCCAGGTCGTAGAGCGAGCGGTCGGTCCGTAGCGCGGTGGCGTAGACGGCGACCCCCTGGGCCTTGAGGCGTGACAGGTCGTCTTCCAGCGAGGGGCGCACCAGCACCGGCAGGTGGAAGAGCGAGCCCATGGTGGCGCGCACCGCCTTGGGTGAGTAGGGATCGACCGTGCCGGGTCCCACCAGGACGGCGCTCGCGCCCACCGCGTCGGCGGTGCGAATGACGGTGCCCAGGTTGCCAGGATCCTGGAGGCTGTCGGCCACCACGAAGAAGGCGTTCTCGGGCACGGGCACCGTGGCGGCGGGGGCGGGGATCTTGGCGATCGCCACCACCCCCTCGGGGGTCTCGGTGGTCACGAGCTGGTCGAAGAGGCGCTCGGCGACCAGCGTCGTCGGGACGCCGTCGAGGGTGCCGTACTTCGCAAGCCAGCTCTCGGTCACGAAGGCCTCGACGAGCGGCCAGCCGCTCTTGAGGGCTTCCTGGACGAGCTTGGTGGTTTCGAGGAGGAAGAGGCCCGCTTGCTTGCGGCCCTTGCGGGTGTGAAGGGCGCGCAGGGCCTTGAGCTTGGGGTTCTGGAGGCTGGTGAGGATCAAGGTTTGGCGGTACTCAGGTACTTGACCAGCCGGACCTCGTTCTTGAAGCCGGGCTGGATGTGGTAGTCGACGTGGTCCATCAGGCTGCGCATCAGGAAGATGCCGAGCCCCCCCACCCGGAACTCGGCCAGGTGCTGGTCGAGGTTGGGCGGCGGCACCGCGATCGGGTCGAAGGTCGAGCCGCGGTCGGCGATCACCACGGTGAAGGCGTGGGGGTCGGTTTGGATCGAGAGGTGCAGGCCGACGTTCTGGCTGTGCTGGGGGTAGGCGTGCTCCATGACGTTGGCGCAGGCTTCGTCCACCGCGAGCTCGATGCTGTCGATGGCCTCACTGGAGAAGCCCATGCTGGCTGCCTTCTCACGAACGAACGCGCGGATCCGCGAAAGGTTCGCGGTATCGCTGCGGAACGTCGCTTCGAAGCAGCCGTCGGACATTGCCTTTAACTCTCTTGGAAGGCGGCGATCGCCTCGCCGCGGGAGTCGTAGATCTCGAAGAGCTTGGTGAAGCCGAGCAGGTCGAAGATCTTGAAGACCTTCTGGGGCAGTTGCACGACCTTGAGGTCGCCGTGGTTTTGCCGGAAGTTGCTGATGGCCCCCATCAGCACGCCGAGACCGGCACTCGAGATGTAGTCCATGTGCTTGCAGTCGAGCACGACCTTGTAGTGCTGCTGGGCGACCAGGTCGTTGAGCAAGCGCTCGAGCTGCGGAGCGGTGTGAGCGTCGACGAACCCCTCGGCCTTCACGAAGGTGATGTCGCCAGCCGTTTCGACGCTTTGCCTAAAAGCTTCCAAAGTTGAGAACCTCTGATGATGAGCCGGAGAGGGGGCACCCGTCCCATTATACGCGGCCTTCGCCGCAAAACCACAGCTTCGGGAACGGCGGAAAGTCGGCGACGGCGAACAGTATTTTATCTGTCGTTATTATGAAGCAGATGCGCCGCTGCCGCAAGCACGGCGGCCGTGGTCAGGCAGCGGCTCTGGTGGGGGACCAGCCCGATGGTGTAGTAGTACGGCTCGGCGGCAAATCCCCCGTCCGGCGCTTGCAGGCTCGCCAGGTATTCCCAGCCCCGGGCCGAGGCCTCCGCCACGGCGGGATCGGAGGCAAGGCAGGCGAGGGCCGAGAGGGCGAAGGCGGTCTCGAGCGCACCCGCGTGCGCGGGCGTCTCGTAGCGGCCGCCCTGGTCGCGGACCCCGTGTGGCACCACCCGCGCGACCCAGCCGCCCGAGGGATCCTGGGAGGCGAGCAGCGCCTCGCGCGCCGCCGCCCGCGAGGCCCGGAACTCTTCGGCCGTCTCGGGCCAGCGACTTTCGACCTGCCGGTAAAGGCGCAGGGCTTGGTAGGTGCCGTAGGCCGCCCCGTAGTAGTTGTAGGTCTCCCAGATCCCGTTCGCTTGGAGGCTCGCGAGCCACCGGGCGCCGGCGCGAAGTGTCTCGGCGTGCGCGGGGTCGCCCGTGACGCCGAGCGCCCAGAGCATGTGGGCCGTCACCTCGGGCTGCACCGGGTCGGGGCCCACCCCCCAGCGCCGATCCGCCTCGACGCGGGCCTCGGGGCTGTCGGCGAGCCAGGTGCGGAAGCGACCGGGGGCCACCGCGTTGGAGGCGAGGGTTTCGAGCGGGGCGATCAGCCGGTCCTGGTGGGCGCCGACCATGTGAAAGAGGGCGGTGACCACGGCCAAATCGTCCGTGTCGGGCGGGATCTCGGGGCAGAGGTTGTAGTAGCGCCAACCTTGCGCCTCGCCCAGCATCGCGAACTGCGCGGCCTCGTGCGCGGCGATTGCGCGCACCTCAGGGTCCTCGGGCGAATGGGCGAGCATCCCCAAGAGGACCAGTCCCACGGGGAACACGCTCGCGATCACCACCGGGTGGCCGTACAGGCCGAACTGGAGATCGAGGGCTTCCTGGAAGCCATCGGCCGCCTGGGCCTTGAGGAAGGAGAGGGCCTTGGGGCCGATAAGGCGGGCAGCTTGAGCAGTCGTCATCCGCAGAGCCTCGGTCAATAGGAAGTAAGCGCCGACATGATTTGGCGTGAGCGGCATCCTCACGATCTCGCCACGATTGAAAAGGGCGATCGATGGTATAAGGCTACTACTCCCTCAAGAGGATGGCAATTCAGTGAAACTCAATCGTATCAACGCCATCGCCTTCTGGGCCACCGCCACATCCTTGTTGCTCTTGGCGTTGGTCACCCTCCTGCTGGCGACGACTTCGATCAACCGCCCCTTTCCAGGGTTCGTCGTGCTGGGCAACAACACGGTCGACTCGATCGCGTCTGCCCGCTGGACGGGCTTCCAGCGCGGGATCAAGCAGGTGGACCGGGTCGTGGCGATCCAGGACAAGCCGATCAAGACCAGCGCCGAGCTGCGCCGGATGGTCGCCTCGCATCCCGTGGGCACCCCGCTCAAATACACGATCGAGCGCCCCGAAGCCGGCGGCTTCAAGACCATGACCCTGGTCATCCCCACCCAGACCTTCACCCCCTTCGACTTCGTCGGGTTCTTCATGACGTTCTGGGTGGTGGGCCTGTTCCACATCGTGGTGGGGATTCTCGTCTCCCTGGTCAAGCCCGGGGATCCCATCGCCCGTGCCCACTTCATCTTCTGCATGGTCTTCGGCGGCTTCGCCCTGACCAACTTCGACGGCCTCACCACTCACGTCTTCACGGCCTTTCCGCACAACCCGTGCTTCGCCCTGATCGGGGCGGTGGCCCTGAACCTCGCCTTCTTGGTCCCGCGGCCGGTGCCCCTGGTCCAGCGGCACCCTTGGCTCATTCCCCTGAACCTGGTGGCGGGCCTGGCCTTCATGGCCTACATCATCGCTAGCTTCCACAACCCGGAGCGCTGGCCCCAGGCCTTCGCGGCCCTCACCTTCGTCTCGTCCGCGACGATCCTGCTGATCCCGGCCTCCTCGGTCTGGGCCCGCCTGAGCGCGACGAGCACCCCGCAGATCAAGAAGCAGGCGAACATCATCCTGTGGGGGGCGCTCGCCGCCTTCTTCCCGGCGATCGTGGTCAACGCCGTGGCTCTGCTCGGGATCACGGTGCCAGGCAGCGAGCTGACCTACTTCGCGATGGTCCTCTTCCCCGCGGCCGTCGCCTACACCATCGTCCGGCATCGCCTGTTCGACATCGACGTCATCATCAAGCGCACCGTCACCTACTCGGTGATGTCGGTGGCGCTGGCGGCGGCCTACTTCGTCCTGACCCTCGGGATCCGGAGCCTGTTCGGCACTGGCGGCCAGATGGATCCGGCGAGCATCATCGCGACCGGCGTGGTCGTGCTCCTGGTCGCGCCTTTGCGCGATCGCACCAAGGTGCTGGTCGACAAGCTCTTCTTCCGCAGCGGCTACGACCCGGCGCGCCTTTTGACCGACTTCGGCGATCGCGCCCGTGAGACCTTCGATCCCCAGGAGCTGCTCCGCGCCTTCGCTTCCAGCCTCGAGCATGCGCTCCACCCGACTTACGTGGCGGTGCTGATCCAGGACGCGACGGGCGGCCAACTGGTGCTGCGTGAGAGTCGGGGCCTCGCCCTTTCGGGCGGCGTCGTCCTGGATACGGCGGATCCGGCCCTCCAGGCGCTGCTCACCCCTCGCGGCCCCTCGATCAGCCAGGACCCCATCGATCTGCCAGGGATGCCCGCGGCGACGGCCACCCCCCTGCGCCTCAAGGAGGAGCTGGTGGGCCTGGTGCTGGTCGGTCCCCGCAAGAGCGACCAGCCCTTCAACTCGACGGACCGCACCCTGCTCATGGGCCTCGGCCAGCAGCTCGCGCTCTGGATCAAGAACGCCGAGCTCTTCGGTCAGCTTGCCGGTCAGGCGCGTCTCAAGCGCGAGCTGGAAATCGCCCACGAGGTCCAGACGGGCCTCTTGCCGACCTCGCTGCCCGCCATGCACGGGGTGGAGTTCGCCGCCACCTCGATCCCGGCCCTCGAGGTCGGGGGGGACTTCTACGACGTGATCCAGGTGGACGAGCACCGCTTCGGGGTGCTGATTGGGGACGTGTCGGGCAAGGGGGTGCCGGCGGCCCTCCTGATGGCCATGACCCTCGTCATCTTCCGGTCCATCGCGCGGGGTAACCCCTCGGCCGCCGACGTCATGGCCAAGGCCAACGAGCTGATCTACCTGAACCGCCCCTCGCGCAAGATGTTCGTGACGGCCTTCTACGCGGTCTACGACTCGCGCGATCGCACCCTCACCTATGCCAACGCGGGCAATCCCCTACCCATCGGCACCAGCGGCCGCCTGGAGGCCAAGGGGGTGTCGCTCGGCATGTTCCCGACGGCGACCTATGACGGCAACACGGCCGTCATAGCCCCGGGCGAGCTGCTCGTGCTGTACAGCGACGGCGTAGAGGATGCGATCAGCCCGAGCAGCGAGCAGTTCGGAGAGGAGCGCCTCGCCGAGATCGTCTTCGCCAACCGGAAGGCCGCGCCCAAGGAGGTCGAGGAGCGGATCCTGGAGACCATCCGCACCTTCTCGGAAGGCTCGGATCAGTTCGACGACATCACCCTGGTGACCCTGCGGGCGAACTAGCTTTGGGGAAAATCAAAAGGGCCGGGTCGGCTTCCAGTCGACCCGGCCCGCTATTTATTTAGACGCTCAGGGGCTGCGGGGTGCCGCTCAGGCTCTCGAGCCCCTTGAGAGCCGCGCCGTAGGCGGTGGAGACTGCGCTCAGCTCGGGCCCCAGTACATCTTCCAGGTCCCGGATGCGGTCGTGGGGCACGCCGCAGGCGAGCAGCGCGGGCCGCGCGAGCGCGTCCTTGCCGAGGCCCATGACCGCCGCTTCGAGCTCCTTGGGATGCCCGAGCCCCGCCTGGGCCGCCACGCGGGCGATCCCCTCGGCGACGCGCGCGATGAGCTGCCGGTGGAGGTTGTCGGCGAGCGCGACGAGCTCCGCCTCGCTCAAGAGCTCTCGATCCAGGCCGAAGGCCTGGGCCAGATCGGCGAACGCGGCCTCGCGGCTCGGGTAGCGTCCGAAGTAGGCATGCGTCGCTGCAAGCTCGGCGGGCACCAGGTCCAGGATCCGGGTGAGGCACTCGGTGGCGCCCATCCGAGGATAGAGGGGGTAGGCGCGGCCGCCGGCTGAGGCCTGCTTCGTGACATAGTCGAGCGGGGTGGCCGTCATGCCGTACCACATCAGGCGCTGGGTCTCGAGCCGCGAGAGGTTGTAGCCGTCCGGATCCGCCAGCGAGGCGCTCTCGATGGATCCGTCGAGAATGGCGATCACGTCGGTCGAGGTCGTCCCCACGTCCACGCTGAGCCCGTGCTTGACGAGCTTGCTCGCGAGGTACGCCGACCCCCAGAACTTGGTGGCGGCGAAGCGCAGCACTTGGTGCCCTTCCAGGCCGAGCGCCTCTTCGCTCCGGTAGAGCGCGCCGTCGGCGCCGACCAAAAAGGCGCGCCCCTCGAAGAGGCTTTCGGCCATGCGAGCGGTGTGGTGCAGGGCGTGCCGGAAGCTGGGGTAGCTGTAGAAGTGGCTGGTCGAGAGGATCACCCGGTCCAGGTCGCGCACCGAGCAGCCCGCCTCGGCGAGAAAGGCGGTCGCGGTGGCCATGAGCCCCGCCTCGAAGTCGAGGCTGCGATCGGGCATGAGGGCCTGGGTGTAGGGCAATCCGTAGCTCGCCCACCGCGCGCGCGGCGCCGGGGAGGCGGCTTCGAGGAGAACGTACTTGACCTTGGCGTTGCCCAGGTCGATGCCGAGGATGCGTGTCATGGGCCCTAGCCTACCATCGGGAGGGCGAGCGCGTCAGGGGCGTCGAGCCGCTCGCCCTGGCCCGGCTCGTACCAGCAGTGGGGGTCGGGGGCCATGTAGTCGCCGGTCGTGCCGTAGGCCGCCGCTCGGGACCCCCCGCCGCAGACCTCGAACAGCTCGCAGCTCGCGCACTTGCCGGTGATGCGCCGGGTGCGCAGTTCTTCGAGCACCGGGTGGGCCCACACCGCTTCGAGGCTCGTCTCGCGCACGTTGCCGATCACGATGGGGGTGCGTCGGCCGGCGTAGGCGGTGCCGTCCGCGTCCAGGGCCATGAAGGAAATCCCCTCTTCGCTGTGGAAGATGTGGGGGTAGGACAGGGAGAAGGCGCGGTCGAAGCCCGCGTCCCGGATCTCGGTCCGGGTGAAGGGCGATTGGGCGGCCTCCTGGGCGATGGCGTCGAGGGCCGCGCGGTACTCGGCACCGGTGAGCTGGCGCAGGCGAGCACCCGGCCCGATGGCGATGAGGCGCGCGAAGGAGAGCACGCGGACCCCCTCGTGGTTGGCGAGCGCGTAGAAGGGGGCGATGGCCGTGTCGTTGACCCCCGGCATGAGGGTGACCTTGAACATCACCTCGATCCCCTCGGCGCGGAGGTTGCGCACCCCCGTCAGGGCGCGTTCGAAGTTGCCACGCCCGCGGATGCGGTCGTGAGTCTCGGGGGTAGGGCCGTCCAGCGAGACCTGGACCCCCAGGATCCCCCAGGCCTTGAGGGCGGCGGCCATCTCGGGGGTGATGAGGGTGCCGTTGGTGTTGAGGTGGGTCACGATGCCCAGCGACTGAGCGACCTTGACGAGCAGCCCCAGGTCGGGGCGCGAGAGCGGCTCGCCGCCGCTGAACAGGACGTTGGGCTCGCGACCGAGCCGCGCGGCCAGGTCGCGGACCTGATGCAAGATGCCGATCAGCTCCTCGGTGCTGTACTCGTCAGGAAAGGCGGTACGCACGTCCCGGTAGCAATGGCGACACGAAAGGTTGCAGCGGTTGGTCACCGAGATCTGGACGAAGAACTCTCGCTCGGGAGCCGGCTCCATGGTCGTGGGATCCTGCATGCGCCTCCGCCTTCAAAAACAGGCAGGGGAGCCACGGCTCCCCTGCCCTTTCTTACCCGTCTCGTTGGGGATCTTAGCAGGCGGGGGTGGCGCCGCCGGTCGGGTCGCCCTTGCCCGCCGCGATGCGGCTCTCGAGCGTCATGGGGTCGACCGCGCGCAGGTAACGGTAGCTGGCCTTGAGGGATTCGCGTTCGGCACCGCTCAGGGCGATTTCGTTGGCCGAGAGGGTACCATCGAAGTCGGTTTCGAGCGACGCGCGCAGATCCTGGTCGACGGCGACGCGGTTGACGAAATCGATAAGCTTGCTGTTGGTGAGCATTCGTACATCCTCCTCGTGTTGCGGAGCTGAGTCCGGTCCGTTACTCATCTACTACCCGCTTCCTAACACCTCTCTAACGCCTTTTCGCTTGCTTTAATCAACTATTCACGGGAATGTTGCATTCGTTCATCCTGGTGCAATATTCACGCAATCTTTCTTTCCGGCTGCATCGAACTTCAAACGGGGTACAAGAGCCAACATGCAGCAGTTCGAGCCGTCTCACACGATGCCGCCGCTTGCCGAAGCCTTGCTCGCTCAGCCCCTGGGCCCCGAGCCCGTGTGGTCCATGCTCGGCCACTTGGCTTGGCATCCCGAGTGCCTCGTCAGCGACCTCTCGCAGGGCGGCGAGCGTTTCGTCATCGCGGGCGTCGCCCGCTACGGAACCTACCTTCGCTTTTCGGTGGCGGACCACGCTTTGGCCGAAGCCCTCGTGAAAGCCACCGACTACCCGGAGCTGCTCACGGGGGCCTGGCAATCGGCGGGATGTCTCGTCGCTCCTTCCCAGGTGGCGGTGTTCGCGACGCGCTTGCTCGAATCTGGCCTGATCTACGACCGGCGCAAGCCCCCCCAGCGGCCGCGACCAGCGCGGACCTGGCGCGACGCGGTGCAGTGGAAGGTGCCCCTCTGGGACCCGACGCCCCTGCTCGATTTTTTGGCGCCGGTGCTGCGCTCGACTTCGCGCGCGGGCTTCTTGTGGGGCGTCTGGGTGCCGCTGCTCGTCCTGGCCACCGTCCTGGTCTTCGGGGCCTGGGGAGAGGTCTCGGGCGAGATCACCCGCCTCTTCGGCCTCAAGGAGCCCTATGCCCTCGCGTGGATCTACGGCCTGCTCTTTCTGACCCTGGCGCTGCACGAGTTCGGCCATGCGGCGGTCTGCTACGCCCTGGGGGCACCCGTCCGGCAGATCGGGGTCATGCTATACATGGGGATGCCCTTTGGCTATTGCGACGTCAGTGCCGCCCACCTCTTGCCTCGCAAGCGCGATCGCATCGCCGTGAGCCTCGGCGGCCTCTATTATCAGATGGGGCTCGGGGCCCTCGCCGTGCTCGTGTGGGCGGCGATCCCCAGCGGGGAGCCCGCCCGGGCGATCGCCCTCAAGCTCGCCATCGTCGCGAGCACCTCGATCGTCTTCGACCTCAACCCCTTCGCCAAGTTGGACGGTTACTACGTGCTCGCGGACTGGCTCGGGATTCCCAACCTGCGCGATCGCTCCTTTGCCTATCTTCACGCACGCCTCAGAAGGGAACCCGGCGAGCGCCTCGCTCCTGGCGAGCGACGCCTCTTCTTGGGGTACGCGATCTTGGGCTGCCTGGCCAGCGCCGGGCTATTGGTCCTGGGTGTGCTCTGGTGGCGACGCGTCCTGACGAGCGGCGTGCTGGGGTAAAGCGGCCAATATTGCGCAAAAATTAAATCTCGCCTGTCTGGCTTTTTCGTTGAGAGATCGTGAAGGTTGCGAGGTATAAGCCCTCCAGGAACGCTTGTATGGCGTTCGAGATTCGCAGTGCGAAGGAGGGCAGGATGCAGGATACCAAGAGGGCTTCGCTTTTGCTCGGGGCGGTGATGGCCGTCTCGATCGCCGCTGGTTGCCAGGTTTCGCCCGGCACCGTCGGCTCGGCCTCGCAGGCGGGAGCGGCTCCTGGTGGCAACCTTTACCGCATCGCAGCCAACGGCGCGCAGCGCTACGTCGTGACCTTCAAGCACGAGGAGATCCCCACGGGCTTCGAGGCCGCCGTCGCCGCTGCAGGCGGCACCTTGCTCCATGCCCTCGACGACATGGGCGTTGCGCTGGTCGTCTCGAGCGAGCCCGGCTTCGCGGCCAAGCTCGAAAAGGCCCACGGCGTCGAGAGCGTCGAACAGAGCACCCGCCAGGGCCTGGTCCAGAAAGCCTATGCCGCGGGCTTCGATCCGGGCGTCGAGGCGCCGGACCCCTCGGGCGCTTCGGGCGAGCCGCTCTCCGGCTACCAGTGGGGCCTTTCGAGCATCCACGCTCCCGAAGTCTGGGACAAGGGCTACACGGGTCACGGCGTGCGCGTCGCGGTCCTGGACACCGGCGTGGACGAGCAGAACCCGGATCTGGCTCCCAACCTCGATATCCAGCGCAGCGTCTCGTTCGTGCCCGAAGAGCCGACCTTCTCGGACTTCAACGGTCACGGCAGCCACGTGGCGGGCATCATCGCCGCGGCCAACAACGGCTACGGCGTGACCGGGGTGGCCCCCAAGGCCTCGATCATCGCCGTCAAGGTGATGGGCGCCGACGGCTGGGGTGACGATTTCGGGATCCTGCAGGGCATCAAGTACGCGGCGGACCAGGGCGCGCAGGTGATCAACATGAGCCTCACCTCGCTCTCGGATGAGCGCCCGACCATCAAGGCCTACCGCCACGCCGCCCGCTACGCCAAGAAGAAGGGCGCCCTCATCGTCGCCGCCGTCGGCAACAGCGGCATGAGCGGCAAGGACATCGACCCGGCCCTCTTGCCCGCAGAGCTCGACGGGGTGATCGGCGTCTCGGCGGTCGGTCCCCAGAACCAGCAGAATTTCGACGCCTTCGCCTTCTATAGCAACTACGGCAAGAAGCTGGTGGACATCGCCGCCCCGGGCGGCGGCGTCGGCTTCGATCCGGCCACCTTCACCCCGGTGGTCCACACCAAGCGCGACCTGGTCCTGAGCACCTGGAGCACCCAGGCGATCAGCTACTCCGAGGGCGGCTTCGACTTCCAGGCGGCGCCGCACATGTTCATGGCCGGCACCAGCATGGCCACCCCCCACGTCACCGGCGCGGTCGCCCTGATGCTCCAGGCCAAGCCGCGCCTCTCGCCCGCCGAGGCCCGCCGCGCCATCCTCAAGGCGGCGGATGACCTGGGTCCGCGCGGCCGTGATGCCTACTACGGCGAGGGCCGCCTCAACGCCCTCGCGGCGATCCGCTAGCGACAGCTTCTCTTCGCCCAGCGCCCCTCCGATACGTCGGAGGGGCGCTGGTTTTTTCGTTGACAGGTAGGCAAGGAATGATTAAAGTTAATTTAACCCTTAGTTAAGGATCTCGTTCGTGAAGGAGGCGGCATGAAGACGGCGAAGGCAGGCCTGGCGATCGCACTCTTGCTCAGCGGCTGCGGCCGCGCCGTGGCCCCCACGGTTTCGACCGTGCAGCCCCGCGCCGCCGCCCCCGCGCAGGTCGCGGCCAAGGCGCCCGCCACGTCCCTGGTGAGCGCGCCTCTGGCGAGCGCGCCCAAGGCCACGGCACCGCAGGCCCCCGAAGCCGCCCCCGCCCCCGCCTCCTTCGAGGCCCTCCAGTGGGATCATTTGCGGGCCATCGGGCAGGCCGGCGGCCTGGTGACCGGCCTTTCGAGCCTCACGGCCGAGGTCCCCGCCTCCTACACCACCCAGATCGTGCCCGAGAGCACCCAGGCTCTGGCCCAGGCCCGCGCCAAGGCGTGGGCGCCCGATGCTCGCCAGGCCTACATCGGCTGGGGCTTCTGGAAGGTCTCGCTGCTCAGCCGGGTGCGCCACGCCTACTACTCGCCCTCCAAGAAGAAGGTCCTCAAGCTGGAATACAGCGTGAGCTCGGTCTTCCTCAACCAGTACGAGGACGACGGCGACGGCTACGACCTGGGCTTTTTGGTCCTGCGCGACGCCTACGACGTCCACCGCTATCAGGTCAAGGAGGCCCACTCCAAGGCCCGCAGCTACGGCTATCGCCCCGGCAAGAACACCACCGCCGCCCTCCTGAACTTCGTCCTGTTGGGGCCCGTCTGGTGCTTCATCGACGATCGCACCTGGGAGCCGACGGTCCTCATCAAGGCCGATTCCGGCGACGTGGTCACGAGCGGGCCCCTCATGTGGGCGGCTTCTTACCTGATCGGGCGGGCTGCCGCCCAGTAAGGGGGCGCCGAACGCCCTTCTTGAGGCCTTGCTGCCGCTTGCCGGGCGCCTTTACAGCCTCTAGCCCCCCTTCTATAATAGGAGCCGCTTGGGGCGCCTCACGACACCGTTCCTCCGCGCCGCTCGGCGGCCCACGGAGGGGATAGCCGGGTGTCGGGTGGCGCTCTTTGAAGAGGGCTCCATCTTGGCTAATCGCTCGAAATTCCGCCTCCAGCTGGCGCTTGCGCTCGCCATCGGTCTGACGGCCCCCATGGCCGCGCCCGCGCTCGCTTCGGGCGCGGCCGACTACGACTGGGCGCGGCTCGACGCCTTGATCCGTCACCAGGCCTTTCAGGTCGCCCGCCAGACGCTGCAGGGCGACCTTGAAGCGTTAAAGGGAGAGGACCGCGAGCGCGGCCGCTTCCTGCTCGGCATGACCGAGCGTCACTTGGGGAACGGAGTCGCCAGCCGCGCGCTGCTCGAGGCCGTTCCGACCCAGAGCCTCTGGTACCTGCGCGCCCAGAAGGAATTGGTGCTGCTCGATCGCGCCGAGGGTCGCCACGAGGCGGCGGATGTGACGCTCGAGCGCCTCTTGCCCCAATTGACCGGCCTGGAGCGTGACGATGCGGGCCTAGAGCTTGCCGACGATCGCTTCTCGCGCGGGGTCTACGAGCAGGCCCTGGTGGCCTACCAGCGGGTGACCGACGAGAGCAAGGATCCTGCGCGCCGCGAGCATGCGGCTTACGCCATCGGCTGGTGCTACGAGCGCCTGTCGAACCCCGCGCGCGCCATCTGGTCCTGGAAGGAGGCCGTGCGCCTCTTCCCCGAGAGCCTGCAGGCCAAGCCCGCACGCCTGATGCTCGCCAATCAGTACCTGAAGCTGGGCAAGCCCTTGCTTGCGAGCGACGAGCTGCGGGCCCTGGCCGAGAGCACCCAGGACCTGGAGCTTGCGGCGCGCGCCCAGTTCGTCGCGGGCGAGGGCTACGCGGCGGTGGGCAACTGGAAGCTCGCCGGCGCCGCCTACGCCATGGTCAAGCCCGGCACCCGCTGGAGCGAGCCTGCCGAGTACGGCGAGGCTTACGCCCGCTGGCAATCGGGTGATACCAAGGGTGCCAAGCCCGCGCTGGAGCGGTGGCTGACGAAGTACCCCAAGAGCGCGACGCGCCCGGCCGTCCTCTACGCCCTGGGCCGGGTCCAGCTGGAGCTTTCCAACCCCGCGCAGGCCCGCGCCGCTTTCGAGAAGGCGGTCGCCGAGCCCGGCTCGGGCGTCTACGAGGAGCTGAGCCTCTTCGGGCTCGCCGAGCTGGACTACAACGACGGGCGCTTTGCGGCGTGCGTCGAGCGCGCCAAGCGGCTGCTTGCAGCCTATCCCGCCTCGGTCCAGCGCGGGCCGGCCCGCTGGCTCTTGGCCGAGAGCCTACTTGCCCTCAAGCGCATCGACGAGGCGATCGCGATCTACACCGACCTCGCCAAGCGCGAGGGCGATCTCTCCTTCTTAGAAGGCAAGGGTGATGCGGTCACCTTCCGCCTCGGCCTGGCGCACTTCCGCACCGGCGAGTACGCGGCGGCGACCTCCTACCTCAAGGACGTCACCGACGGTCGCTACGGCCAAGAGGCCCTCTACTGGCTCGCCGAAGCCACCTACCGCACCGGCGATTACGCCGGCGCTCTTGGCCACTACGCCCGCTTCCTCAAGGCCTACCCCGGCTCGGACAAGGCCCCCGAGGCGGCCTACGGCCAGGCCTACAGCGCCTATCAGCTCAAGCGCTACGGCGAGGCCCTCAAGCTCTTCAAGCAGGCGAGCGATACCCTTCGCTCCGCCTCCCTGCGCCAGGACGCCATGATCCGCCTGGGCGGCCTCCAACTCAACGCCCACGACTGGGCGGCGGCCGAGGCGACCTACGGGGCGCTCTACGGTAGCCAGCTCGCCGCCGACTCCATGCCGGACGTCCTCTTTGGCCTCGCCTGGGCGACCTACCGCAAGGGCAACGCCGCCGAGGCGCTCAAGCTGGCCGATACCTTCATCGAGCGCTTCGGCGAAAACGCCAAGCTGAACCGGGTGCGCTCGATCGCAGGCCAGGCCGCTTTCCGCCTGGCCAAGTACCCGGTGGCGGTCGCGCGCTTCGAGGCGGTCCTCAAGGATCCCCAGGCCACCGCCGAGGAGCGCTCGGACGCCCAGGCCCGCATCGGGGCGGCCTACTTCAACGCCCAGCAGTTCGACCAGGCGGCAGATGTCTATCAGGCCATCTACGCCGATCTGGAGCGCCCCAAGGCCGAGCGCGAGCAGATCGCCCAGCCGCTGGTCCAGGCCCGCATCGCCAAGGGCGATTGGGACGAGGCGCGGCGCATCGCCCTCGAGGCGAGCGGCTCGCTGTGGGCGGGGGATGCCCTCTCCCGCATTGCCCAGGGCTACCTGGACAAGGGGCGCGCCGACGACGCCGTCCGGGCGCTCGATGCGATCGAGTCGCCGACCACCGACCAGCGCTACCTGCTCGCCAAGGCCTACTTCGCGGCCTCGAACCACGAGGCGGGCCTCGCGACCCTGGACGCCCTGGCGCGTCTGCCGGGGCCCCAGCAGATCGCCTGGACGGTCGAGCTCGCCGATCGCTACCTGGCTGCCAACGAGCCCGCTCGGGCCCAGGAGACCTACGACCTCTTGGCCAAGCTCCAGCCCGGTCATCCGGCGGTTCTAAAGGGCGCGGTGGCGGTGGCGACGGCCTACGCCAAGATCGGGCGCGACCAGCTCGCTCTGGACGCCTACCGGGAGCTCGCCAAGCGTTTCGCGTCCCGTGCGGACGTGGCGTCGGTCGCCTACCTCCGCATCGGCCAGCTGGAGCTGAAGCGGGGCAACCATACCGAGGCGGCCCTCGCTTATCGCCAGGCCGAGAAGGCGGGCCCCGCGGGGTCGCTCGGGGCCGTGCAGGCCCGCTACTGGCTGGGCTACGCCCTGGTGGCCGGCAAGCGCTACGAGGACGCGGCCATCGAGCTCGAAAAGCTCAAGGTGCCGGCCACGGTGGGCCGCGAGTGGCAAGCCCTCGCCTGGCTCAAGCAGGGAGAAGCCTACGAGCACCTGCGCCGCTGGAAGGATGCCGAGAAGGTGTACCGCCAGGTGGCGAACGGCGCTACGCTGCCTGCCGCCGAGCGCAAGGAGGCGAGTGAGCGCCTCAAGTGGATCGACCAGAACGTGAACAGGAGGTAGCCGTGAGCCGCTGGATCGCAACGACCTGCACGGCTTTGACACTCGCCGGCACCTTCGCGCTCGGCGCCCACGCGGCGCCGGCCCCCGCCGAGGCTCCGAGCGCTCCCAAGCCGACCCTCGAGAACGCCGAGAAGCTGCCGGTGGACTTGCCCTCGGTCCTCATCCGAGGCGAGGACGAGACCGCCGGCCCCCTGATGCCGGGCAACAAGCTCTCGCCCGACGAGCCCGGGGCCATCCCCTTCACCCTGCCGCGCCCCCGCACGGCCCTCGACCTGGAACGCTACATGGCCCAGGCGTCCGAGAGCGTCGTGCCGGCGATTTCGCCAGCGCGCGAGCGCATGGCCCAGCCGCGGCCGGGCTACGGCGAGATTCGCCTGGGCACCATGGGGCCGCACTTCTACGACGTGGGCGCCTACCTGGGCCGGGCCGTTACCCTGCCGGCGGGCTTGCCCGTCGGCGGCGGAACGATCCTCGGTGAGCTCGAGGGCCAGACCGCCGCGGGCATGACGCCCACGGCGGGGGACTGGTCCCACTGGCGCCTCGGCCTCTCGGCGGCCACCGAGTCGGCCGGGGTGGGCTTCGCCCTGAACCGTCGTTCGACCCTGGTTTCCGCGGGAGCAGGGGACACGGCCGCCGAAGGGCTTGCCCTCAACGGCCGCTACCGCCTCTTGGACCTGGAGCTGCGCCTGGAGACGGGCGGCGGACGCCTCTTGGGCCCTGCCGCCTACGGGATCGACAGCCACGTGGCCGAGGGAACCCTTTCGGGCACCTGGCGGCCGGCGCTCGGTCTCGCGGACCAGGAAATCGAGGTGGGCGCCACCATCGGTCACCGCCAGACCGAGAAGCGCGCGGATCCGCTCTTCATGCTGTCGGTGGCGGACGAGTGGGCCTTCCTGCCGCAGTGGAGCCTGAACGCCTCGCTCGAGGCGGGCCGCCGCTTCGAAGAAGGGGTGATCGAGCCGGGCCTCGCCCTGCGCTACCGTCCTTCGGATGCGACCGAGCTGATGGCCGGCCTGCGCGCCCAGAGCACCATGCCGACCTTCGAGGCCCTCTACCTCTCGCGCCGCTTCGTGGGCGGCAACGGAGCCCTGCTCGATCAGCGCGTGCCTTTGCGCGTGGATCTCGCGGCGACCCATCGCCTGGACGATCGCTGGTTTTCCCAGGCGAGCCTCTCCTACATGGCCGCCGAGCGCTGGATCGCCTGGCGCGCCATGCCCGGAGCCCCCGGGCTCTGGCAGCCCTTCAACCCGGGTCTTGCGGGGGATACCGGCAGTGCCGCCCAGCAGGCGACCGAGGGCGAGCTCGCCGTGCAGTACCGGGCCTGGGACGACGCGGCCCAGCGCTTCTTCTACCGCTGGCAGACGGTTCAGCCCCTCGGCGAGATCCGCCAGGAGGCCGGCACCGCTCACGAGAGCACCTGGCTTTCTGGTAAACTGAAGTTGGATCTCGGGGCTTCGATCGTGCTGCAGCAGCTTGGCGAAGGCCAGACCTCGGCCCAGACGGCGACGGGCTACCAGGCCCTCGTCCGGGGGCAGGGGACTTATCGCCTGACCGACGATCTCGCCCTTTACCTGCGCGCCGACGCCCTCCCGCTCAAGCAGGAGCAGCCGGCCCTCAACTTCTTCGCCCCCGACGCGCTCGCCGTCGTCGGCTTCTCGTTCGGATTCTAGGAGAGCGCCGTGGCCCCCACCACGACCCAGCCGCCCCGCAAGCGAAAGCCCCGCGCGCTCGCACCGACCGTGCCGGCGCTCGCGCTCGCTGGGGCCACGCCCACTCCGCGCACGTGGCTCGCCTCTCTTGGGGCCCACGCGCTCATCTTGCTCTTGCTCGCGTGGGCGGTCGGTGCCGAGCGCCCCATCGAGCCCCCGTCGCAGCCCATCGAGCTGGTTGACGTGGTCACCGACGGCCCGGTGGGTGACACCAAGGGCCCCGCGAGCGATCGCCCCACGGCCAAGGACGTGGCCCAGCGGGTGCTGCCGGACGCCCCCGTCGAGCGCCATGCGGACCGCAAGGTGCCGGTCGAGGCTCCGCGCAAGGCGCCGACCTCGCAGGCCCCGGCCCCCAAGGCGCCCGTTCCCAAGCAGGTCCAGCCCAGGCCCGACTACGACGCCCTGCTCGCCCAGCGCGAGGCCAAGGACCGCGCGCGCGAGGCTTCGCGCCTGGGCTCGCTCGCCTCGGCAGCCGAGAACTCCTTGGCGTCGGACGGCGGGGAGGATTCCACCGCCGAGAGCCCGCACCGCGGCGGCAGCGTCGACTCGGGTACGGGCCTGACCGGGGATCTCGGTCAGCGCCGCATCATCGAGCAGCATCCGCCCTCTTATCCCGCTTCGGCCCAGCGCCTAGGGGTCGAGGGCGACGTGCGCCTCAGGGTCTGGGTCAGCGCCGAAGGCCGCGTGAGCCGCGTCGAGGTCGTGCGCCTGTCGGGCACCCCCGAGATGGACCGCCGCGCCGTGGATGCGCTCAAGCGCTGGCGCTTCGCTCCCTTACCCGATGGTGCCGCCCCCGTGACCCAGTGGGGCGAGATCACCCTGCGCTTCCGCCTGGATTGATGCCCACAGGAGACCGCCGGGTGAACCCCCACGACGCCAACACGCCGCCACGCATCCTCTACACCTCGCGCCTCAACCCCAACGGCGCGATCCTCCAGGCACAGGCGCAAGACGGCTTCACCTGGCGCACGGTCGATACGCTCGCCGACTTGCGCTACGAGGGGGGCGAGAGCGCCAAGCTCCTGGTGGTGGACCGTCACCTGATGGCGACGGGCGACCCGCTCACCCTGCGCGAGATCGCAGCCCTCTGGGGCTCGTCCGGCGTGCTGGTCTGCTCGTACCCGGAAGGGGAGGACGCGCCTGCCGACGTGCCCGAGGACCTGCTCTGGGGCTACTTGCGCGAGCCTTACCACGCGCGGGGCTTTTCGAAGCTGGTCGATAACGCCTTCCAGTTCATCCTCAACCGCCTGGAGACGGAACGATCGCGCCAGGAGCTGCGCGAGTACGCCGTCAAGCTCCAGGAGCTGAACGCCATCGGGATCGCCCTCTCGTCCGAGCGCGACCCGGACAAGCTCCTGGATCTGATCCTCAAGAAGAGCCGCGACATCGTCTACGCGGATGCGGGCAGCCTGTATCTGGTGGAGCGCAAGGACGCGAACGGCCCCAAGCTGCGCTTCAAGCTCTCCCAGAACGACACCTTCCCGTTCGCCTACCAAGAGTTCACCATGCCGATCTCGCGCCAGAGCCTCGCGGGCTATGTGGCGCTGACCGGGCATGCCTTGAACCTGGAGGACGTGTACCACCTGCCGGAAGGGGCCGAGTACGCCTTCGATCGCACCTTCGATCGCAGGACGGGCTACCGCACCAAGTCCATGCTGGTGATCCCGATGCGCAACCGCAGCAACGAGACTATCGGCATCCTCCAGCTGATCAATCGCAAGCGCCGCCGCGACACCCTGCTCGACGAGCCCCACCTGATGGAGCGAGAGGTCATCCCCTTCGACCCGCTGCACGAGGAGCTGGTGCTGAGCCTCGCGAGCCAGGCTGCGGTCGCCATCGAGAACAACTCCCTGTACCAGGATATCGAGGGGCTGTTCGAGGGCTTCGTCAACGCTTCGGTCACCGCCATCGAGAGCCGCGACCCGACCACCTCGGGTCACTCGGCCCGGGTGGCCAACCTGACGGTCGCCCTGGCGGAGCTGGTGGATGGCCTGGACCACGGCCCCTTCCGGGACGTGCACTTCAGCCGCGACCAGATCCGGGAGGTGCGCTACGCCTCCTTGCTCCACGACTTCGGCAAGGTAGGGGTCCGCGAGGAGGTCCTGGTCAAGGCCAAGAAGCTCTATCCCCTCAAGCTGGAGCTGATCCAGAGCCGGTTCCACTTCGTGCGGCAGGCGCTCGAGACCCGTGATAGCCGCAGCCGGCTCGACTACGTGCTCGCCAAGGGCCGCGAGGCTTACCTTTCTGAGCTGCCGCGCTTCGACGCGACGCTCGCCCACGAGCTCGCGGCTTTGGACGAGTACCTCCGCATCATCCTGGAGGCCAACGAGCCCACGGTGCTGGAAGAAGGCAGCTTCCTTCGCCTGATGGAGATCGCTCAGCACACCTACCGGGACCTTTACGGATCCGAGCAGCCTCTCTTGCTGCCGGACGAAGTGCGCCAGCTATCGATCCGGCGCGGCAGCCTGGACGAGAGCGAGCGTCGTGAGATCGAGCGCCACGTTTCCCATACCTATCGCTTCTTGAGCCAGATCCCCTGGACCAGCGATCTGGCGCGCGTCCCCGATATCGCCTACGCGCACCACGAGAAGCTCAACGGCAAGGGCTATCCCCAGGCGCTCGCCGACGAGGGCATCCCGGTCCAGTCGAAGATGATGGCGATCGCCGACATCTTCGACGCGCTGACCGCGAGCGATCGCCCCTACAAGAAGGCCGTGCCGCTCGAAAGAGCGCTCGACATCCTGCACTTCGAGGCCAAGGACCACCACATCGACGCCCAGCTCCTCGATCTGTTCATCGACTATCGGATCTTCGAGCAGGGGCGTATCATCCACCCGGCATAAGAGGAGAGACGACCTTGTCGAGCGAATCGCCAGCGATCGATCCTGCGATCTACCGCGCCTGTGAGGCGGTCGGCGGCATCGTCGAGATGTGGGGCTTCAAGCGGGTGCTTGGCATGGTGTGGACCTTCATCTACCTGAGCCCCAAGCCCCTCTCGGCCCAGGAGATCCGGACGGGCCTCGGCATCAGCACCGGCCTGGTCAGCATGGTCCTCCAAGAGCTGGTGCGCTGGGGGGTGGTCCACAAGCAGCCGATACCCGGCGAGCGCAAGGAGTTCTACACCGCCGAGCGCAATGTCTGGCGCCCCATCTCCAAGGTGATCCGGGAGCGCGAGATGTACCAGGTCGCCACGACCCTGGAGCGCCTGCGCGAGGCCGAGGTCGAGCTGGAGACGGCGGGGGATGCCGAAGAAGACGACTGCAAGCGCGTCGCGGCCGACCGCCTGGCGGAGCTGATCCAGGTGGGCGAGCTGGCCCACAGCATGATCGATCAGTTCGTCTCCTTGGGGGTGCTCGACGCGCGCGACCTGCGCAGCGTGGCGCTCGGGGTAGGCCTCACCCGCACCATGTTCCAGATGAAGCGTCTCACCGAGAAGCAGCGCCGCCCCGAGATGGAGTAGGCCTAGACCCCTCGGATTGGAGCGGCTTCGAGCTTTTGCGCGAGGGCCTCTTCGTAGGGCGTGAGGGGGCCGGCTTGCAATTCGATCCCGAAGGCGCGGGCAAACCCTTCGACCAGCGCCTGGCGCACGGCCTTCGCGTCGATGGCCGCGTCACTCAGGGCCGAAAGACTCGCCATCCCCTTGGGCGGCGTGCCCGAGACCAAGAGGGGCGCGATCGCATCAGCCTCCTGGGTCAGCATGAGGGTCCCGTGCTGGAGGAAGCTCCCCTGCCGGCGCACCTGGGCGCTGCCGACCACCTTGAGGCCGCTCGCCGTGAGGTCTGCCTTGGTGGAGGTGGCGAAACAGGCGCTCGTGTTCCCGTTGCTGCGAACGCCGGGCGTCAGCTCGGCGTCGAGCCCCAGGGTCTGAAGCGACGCGATGAGGGCCTTGGCGATCAAGCAGTACGAGTCGGCCACGCTCTCAGGGAAGCCCTCGGCTCCCGAGGCCACCACCGCGTAGGTGAGATCGCCCACCCCGTGCAGCACCGCCCGGCCGCCGGTGGGGCGCCGGACCACTTCGACCCCGCGCGCGGCGCAGGCGTCGAATGCCACGTCGCTCGCTTTCTGGGCGTAGCCCAGCGACAGGGTCGGAGTGGCCCAGTCGTAGAGGCGCAGGGTGGGGGGAGCCTCGCCAGCGCGGTAGGCCTCGAGGATCGCCTCGTCCACGGCCATGTTCCGCGCGCCCGAGGCCGCTTCGTCGAGCAAGAGCCGCCAGTGTCGCATGTTCACGAGTCTAGCCGAGGGGGCCAATCCCCGCAAGCACGCCCCGCCGGGACTAGCAAGCGGAGCCCATGTCGCTTACAATGGAGAGCCGGCGGCTACGCCCCGCCGCCCCCCGATACGACCCCCCGAGGAGCTCCAATGCCAGCGCGCAAGGCCGTTGAAGGCCAGGCGAAGACCAACGCCTACTCCGACATCGATCTCAACAACTGGAAGGACTACCCCGAGGTCGAGACGGGGAGCCTGTGGCTCTTCTCCAAGCGCGACAAGGGCGAGACCCACGTCGGGGACTACCACGGCAACTTCATTCCCCAGCTCCCCCAGCAGCTGCTCAAGCGCTACACCAAGCAGGGGGAGGTCGTCCTGGACCTCTTCAACGGCATGGGCACCACCTTGATCGAGTGCCGCCGCATGGGGCGCCACGGCATCGGGGTCGAGCTCTTGGGCCACGTGGCCGAGGCGGCCGAGGCGCGGATCCAGGGGGCGCAGAATCCTGACGGCGTCGAGACGCAGGTTCTGGTCGGTGACTCGGCAGCAGCCAGCACGGTCGATAGGGTCCGCGAGGCGCTTACCCGCTTCGACAAGAAGCACGCGGACCTTGCGATCCTGCACCCGCCCTACGGGGACATCATCTCCTTCTCGAACGGCGAGCGCCCTGAGGACCTCTCCAACGTCGAGACCGACGACGAGTTCATCGCGCGCTTCGAGCCGGTGATCGCGAACGCCTTCGAGCTGCTTGCGCCAGGGCGCTTCATGGCGCTCGTGATCGGCGACAAGTACGCGGGCGGTCAGTGGGTGCCCCTCGGCTTCATGTGCATGCAGGCGGCGATGAAGGTGGGCTTCACCCTCAAGAGCATCGTCGTCAAGGACATCAACGGCAACGAGAAGGGCAAGGGCAAGAACGGAAACCTCTGGCGTTACCGCGCGCTCGCCCAGGGCTACTACGTTTTCAAGCACGAGTACGTCTTCATCTTTCAGAAGCCAAAGCGACGCGGCAAGTAGCGACGAGGGCGGGGGAATTTCCCCCGCCCTCGTCGTTCGAACTCGCCTTACAGGTTGAGGGCCTGCAGGTGCAGCAGCTTGTTGTTGTTGAACGGGTCGCGCATGGTGATGCCCAGGATGCCGCCGCCGCTGCTGTTGTCCAGGTAAAGGGTGACCGTGGGAACGTGGTTGGGCGGGGCGTTGTCCGCCAAGAAGTAGAAGCGGGTCGAGGCGATGCCGCTGGGGAAGGCCGATCCGAAGAAGGTCTCGGGCCCTTGGGTCTCGGGATCGATGAATCGGAAGACCGAGGGGCTGGAGGCGATCGGGTAGAAGTTCGAGATCGCCTTGAGACGCCGGATGGGGTCGGCGCCGCCGCCGATCTTCTCGAAGTAGAGGTTCATGACGGCGCCCTGGTTGCCGAAGCGCACGATGAGGGTCTCGCCCAGGGGGTTGAAGGGGTCGCTGGTGATCCACTGGATGTCGTTGTTGGGCCCAAGCCATTCCTCGGTGCCCGGGGTGCCGCTCAGGTTCGTCCTGAAGGCGGTGTAGGTGCGGTTGTTGGAGGCGTTGAGCCCGGCGTTGCGCATGTCCAGGCTCGTCTCGTCGTCGAAGGCGCCGGCGAAGTTGATGAGGTTGGTCAAGGGGGCCGAGACGCCGGCTTGCTCGGAAATCCGGGCGGTGCTGGTCGGGGTGCTGGTCAGGTTCTCGTCGTGGGTGATCAGGTTGCCCGAGTTAGCGTTGATGCCCTCGGTGATGCCGCCGCCGGGGAGGACCGCGTGGGTGTCCTCAAGCTGGACGGTGGCGGACCTGAGCAGCATCGTCCCCGAGGTGATGTTGTAGGGGCCGAAGGTGTCCGCGCCGCCGCTCGCGTTCACGACCTGGCCGCCGGTGTCGCGGGCCAGGATGAGCAGCTCGTAGCTGCCGGGCTGGAGGCGATCGAAGCAGATCCGCGCGGAGCTGGAGTTCGCGGGGTTCACGAAGACGGTGAACGTGTTGCTGATCGGGTGGGGGCCGTTGTCGAGGCGGTGGATCCGGACCTCGTACTTGTCGACGTCTTCCTTGAAGGCCTGGATCTGGCGGCCCTTGGAGGGGGCGTTGTTGGCCAGGTCCATGACGATGCGGCCGCCGTCGGGCGCGTTGAAGTCGATCACCTGCGTGTCTTGCCCCAGGCTCTGGCGGGCATCGGGCAGCGAGGACGGGGTCTGGAGCGGAGCCTTGGCGCACGCCGTGAGGGCCAAGGTACCTGCGGTCAACCCCAAGAGCAACATTCTGATGGTCATGCGGTTCTCCTCTGCTGGTGTGAATCGAGAATGTAGGGGATGGGTTTTGTTCTCGATCGGGTCGATGGGGAAGACGATACTCGGATGCAAGCGAGCAACCGAGAGTTGATTCGAATGAAGAACTTCACTCAAGATTCACAGCGCTCGGCGCTTTTGCGCTTGGATAGTGGCCAGCGCTTGGGACCAAACGCTATAATCGAGGCCACACGCACGACATGGGGAGAAAGGGAGCGAACGGATGAGTTATTCGATGGCTGAGGCCGCCAAGAAGCTTGGGGTCTCCGTCTCGCTGATTCGCCGCTACGAGCGAGAGTTCGACCTCCAGTTCGCGCGCACCGAGCAGGGGCGTTGCCTGCTCACCGACCAGGACCTCGCGAACCTCAAGATCATCCGGGCCTACCGCCAGCAGAATCTGCCCCTGGAAGCGATCAAGGCTATCCTCAGCCGGACGGCCGTGGTGGAGGCTGCGACCGAGAGCACGGGCCCCGACATCCGCGAGGTGATCAAGGCCCTGGTCGCCCGCCAAGACGAGCTGGAGGCCGTGGTCAAGGCGCAGGGCCTCGCCCTGGAGCAACTGACCCAGGAGAACCACCGCCTCCTCGGTGCGAACCAGGACCTGGTCTTGCGCCTGGAGGCCCCCGGCGATCATCGTCTCGTTCAGCGCCTCGAAACGCTGGAGGAGCGCGCCCGCGCCGCCGAAGAGAGCCTCGACGCCGAGACCAAGGACGAGATGATCCGCAAGCTGCAGCGCCGCCTCTTGGACCTCGAGGCCGCGGTCGCCACCGAGATCAGCACGCACGATGATGACGGCGAGGGGATCCTAGAGGAGCTCGCGAAGGCCATCCAGGCTCAGGGAGCCGCTCCGCGCAAGAAGTGGTGGCAATTTTGGGGGTAGGCCCCCAATCTTCACCGTCTCTTTACGACTAGCATGCGTTCACGATGGGTATATGTTAACGGTCGTTAACCGTATGCCGCTCCCACCGGAGGATTCAACGTGAGTGACCTGCTGCCCTTCGAGGCCGGATCCGAGGCTCGACCCGCCCCCGAGTCTCATCCGCCCGCTCCCGAGGCCCACGATGTCTCCTCGGCCCTTCACGCCATGAAGCAGCGCCTGGCCTCCACCCGCCAGGCCCAGGCGGCCGCTCCCGAGAGCCCCTACGTGAAGGTCCAGGAGGTCGAGCAGGCCGAGGCGATCGCCGACGCCCGCCCCAAAACGGCCAAGCCGCCCGAGGTCTGGGAGTATCGGACGGGGCAATCGGTCTTCCGCGAGGGTGAGCTGACCTACGAACTCTTCATGCTGATGGAGGGGGCCGTCGACATCATGGTGGGCAACGACAAGGTCGCAAGCCTTGATGCTTCCTTCGCCGCGGGGGCCTACCTGGGCGAGATCGGGTCGTTGCTTCGGACTCCGCGCACAGCGACCGTCAAGGCGACCGCGCCCTGCAAGTTCCTCGTCTTCCCCGACGCGCGCCGCCTCTTCGAAGAGGATCCCGAGTTCGGTATCAAGCTCTCGGTCACCCTCGCTCAGCGCCTTTCTCAGTCCAACGAGCGGATGGATCTGGTCATGCGGGCCCTCTACCGGGCCAAGGTCAAGGACGAGGTCATCGACGCGGTCAAGGGCGCCTTCCAGGGTAAAGAGTCGACGTACGTCGGCAAGAAGGGCTGGTTCTCCTAAGCGCGGGACACCCTCGGCCCATGCACCCGATTCGCACCTGGCCGTCGCCTCGACACTGCCTGAAAATCCTGCTCGTCGCCGTGGTCTTCTTCCTGACGGGCAAGCTCGGCCTGCTGCTTGCGGCCGTCAGCTTCGACACGGTTGCGACCATCTGGCCGCCGAGCGGGTTCGCCCTCTGGGCCGTGCTGCTCGGCGGCAGCGGCATGTGGCAAGGGGTCTTCCTCGGCTCCTTGGTGCTCAACCTCTTGCGGCTGCCCTGGTACGCCGCGCTGGGGGTGGCCGCTACCTCGACCCTCGCCGCCATCCTGAGCGCGCGCTGGCTGCGCCACAAAGGCTTCGACGATCGCCTCTCGCGGATGCGGGACGTCTTCATGCTGGCCGGGGTGGTCGCTTTCCTCAACCCGACCTTCGCCGGGACCCTCGGGGTGCTGTGCAACGTGTGGGGTGCGGTGGTCCCCTGGGACCGCTACGGGGCGGCCTGGTGGATGTGGTGGGTCGGCGACCTGATGGGGATCCTGATCGTCGCGCCCCTGCTCTTGACGTGGCGCCCGGCGCCGCTCCCCGCTTGGCGTTCATGGCGCGTCATCGAGGTCGTCGCGCTCACCTTCTCGCTGATTGTGGTCGGGGTGCTGGTCTTCGGATCCGAGCTCAGCGTCGCGCGGCTCGCCTACCCCTACACCTATCTCCTCTTCCCGCTACTCATCTGGAGCGCGGTGCGCTTTGGGCCCCGGGGGGCGGCAGGCGCGAGCTTTCTGGTGTCGGTGCTCGCGATCGCCGGCACCGCCCAGGGCGGCGGACCCTTCGTGCGCGAGACCCTCTCGCACAGCCTGCTCTTCTTGCAGGTCTTCATTGGCCTTCAGGCGATGACGGCCCTCTTGCTCGCGGGCGCCATCAGCGAGCTGAGGCTTGCGACCGCCGAGATCGCGCGTCGTAACGCCGAGCTGGAGCAGGCCAAGGAACTCGATCGCCTCAAGAACAACTTCGTCAACGCCGTCTCCCACGAGATCCGTACCCCACTGACCTCGATCATGGGCTACGCGGAGTTCTTGGAAGACGAGCTGGGCGGCCCGCTCACCCAGGACCAGCGGGAGTTCGTGCACCAACTCAGCCAGGGCGCCAAGCGTCTCGAATACCTGGTCAGCGACCTGCTGGACTTCGCCCGGATCGAGGCGGGGACCTTCCACGTCCGGATCGTTCCCAGCGACTTCTCGATCAAGCTCGCCGAGATCCTCGAGAGTCTCAGGCCTCAGGCCGAGGCGGCGCGCCTCACGATCAAAGCCGAGATGCCGCCGAACCCTCTGCCCATCGCCATGGACGCCGAGCGGATCGGCCAGGTGCTGACCAACCTCCTGCACAACGCCATCAAGTTCACGCCCCCCGAGGGCGACATCCGGGTCAAGGTCCAGGCGCAGGATGAGGCCCTGGTCTGTGAGGTGAGCGACACCGGCATCGGGATCGCCGCCCAGGACCTGCCACGCCTCTTCCAGCGCTTCATGCAGCTCGAGAACGGGGTCAAGCGCGGGGTGGGCACCGGGCTCGGCCTCAACATCTCCAAGACCATCGTCGAGGCCCACGGCGGGACGATCGGCGTGCGGAGCGAAGAAGGGGCAGGGAGCACCTTCTGGTTCTCCCTGCCCCTCTCGTCGTGAGGTTATTTCGTTAACACGTCCAGCACAGGTTCGGCTTGCGCGCGGCCGTCACCTCGTCCACCTTGCCGATGGGCGCGGTGTGCGGGGCGCCGGTCACCAAGTCGGGCTGGCTCTCGACCTCCTGGGCGATGGCGCGCATGGCCTGGATGAACTGGTCGAGGGTGGCCTTGGACTCGGTGTCGGTCGGCTCGATCATCATCGCCTCGTGGACGATGAGGGGGAAGTAGACCGTCGGCGGGTGGAAGCCGTAGTCGATGAGGCGCTTGGCCATGGCCATGGTGTTGGCACCCTGGGCCTTCTGGCGATCGCCCGAGAGCACGAACTCGTGCATGCAGGGCTGGGTGTGGGGCAGGTCGAAGAGGTCCTTGATCCCCGCGCGCACGTAGTTGGCGTTGAGCACCGCATCCCGGCTCGCCTGGGTCAAGCCGTCGCGGCCCATGGTCATGATGTAGGTGTAGGCCCGCACCAGGACGCCGAAGTTGCCGAAGAAGGCGCGCACCCGCCCGATGGACTCGGGCCGGTCGAAGCTCAGGAAGTACTGGCCGTCTGCGAACTCCACGGTGGGGGTGGGCAGGTAGGGCACTAATCGCTTGGCGACCGCCACCGGGCCCGCACCCGGACCGCCGCCGCCGTGGGGCGTCGACATGGTCTTGTGGAGGTTGAGGTGCATGACGTCGAAGCCCATATCACCCGGGCGCACAGCGCCCATGATGGCGTTGAGGTTGGCGCCGTCGTAGTAGAGCAGGGCGCCGGTCTCATGGACCACTTGGGCGATCTCGAGGATGTCCTCCTCGAAGAGGCCGAGGGTATTGGGGTTGGTCATCATGAGGGCGGCGACGTCCGGGCCCAGGTGGGCCTTGAGGTCGGCCACGTCCACCAGGCCCCGGTCGTTGGAGGCGATCGAGACCACCTCGTAGCCCGCCAGCGCCGCGGTCGCGGGGTTGGTGCCGTGAGCCGAGTCGGGCACCAGGACCTTGGTGCGCTTCTCGCCGCGGGCCTCGTGGTAGGCCCGGATCATCATGATGCCGGTGAACTCGCCGTGCGCGCCCGCCGCCGGCTGGAGGCAGACCCGATCCATGCCCGTCAGGTTGGCGAGCATCTTCTCAAGGTCGTACAGGAGCTTGAGGGCCCCCTGGGTCGTCTCGGTCGGCTGGTAGGGGTGGAGCCCCGAGAAGCCGTCGAGCCGGGCGGCCAGCTCGTTGACCTTGGGGTTGTACTTCATGGTGCACGAGCCCAAGGGGTAGAAGTTGGTGTCGATCGAGTAGTTGAGCTGCGAGAGGCGGTTGAAGTGCCGCATGACGTCGAGCTCGGTGACTTCGGGCAGGCCTGGCGCCTCCTGGCGGATCATGCCCGCGGGGAGGAGCTCGGCGAGGGGCTTCTCGGCGACGCCGGACGCGGGCAGCTTGGCCTCGCGGTGGCCTGGCGTGCTCTTTTCAAAGATGAGCGCTTCCATGGTTCCTCTTTTGAATCTAGCGGGCGCCGACGGCCGCACTCGCGGTCAGGGCCTTGAGGGTCGCGACGTACCGATCCAGGTCGGCGGGCGTGTTCAGCTCGTTGACCGACACCAGGTAGCAGTCCTTGAGCTCGGGGTACCAGGTACCCAGGGCGACGCCGCCCAGGATGCCGTTCTCGCGCAGCTTGGTGAGCAGCTCGTCGACCGGCAGCGGGCTCTTGACCACGAACTCGTTGAAGAAGGAGCCCGCCATGGGCAGCGAGAAGCCGGGCAGCTCCTTGATGGTCGATGCGAGCGCGTGGGCGCGCTGCAGGGACACGTAGCCCAGCTCGTAGATCCCTTCCTTGCCCATGACCTCCATGTAGACGGTGGCGGCGAGCGCGTTGAGAGCCTGGTTGGTGCAGATGTTGCTGGTGGCCTTCTCGCGGCGGATGTGCTGCTCGCGGGTCTGCAGGGTCAGGGTGAAGCAGCGCTGACCCTTGGCGTCCACCGTCTGGCCGACGATGCGGCCGGGCAGCTGTCGCGCGAGCTTCTCGCGGCAGGCCATGTACCCCACGTAGGGGCCGCCGAAGCTGACGGCGTTGCCGAAGGCCTGGGCCTCGCCGACCACGATGTCCGCGCCGTAGGCGCCGGGGGCTTCGAGCACCCCCAGGGTGGTGGGGTCGGCGACCACGATGAAGAGGGCCCCCGCCGCGTGGGAGAGATCAGCCAGCGAACGGCCTTCCTCGATGCCGCCGAAGAAGCTCGGGACCTGAACGATCAGGCCCGCGACCTCGTCGGTCATCAGGGCTTCGAGCTTGGCGCGATCGATGAGGCCGTCCTTGAGGGGGGCCTCGACGACCTGGACCCCGGGGCCCGCCGCGTAGCTGCGCAGGACCTCGCGGTACTCGGGGTGGACGCTGCCGGCCACGACGACCTTGTTGCGCTTGGTGACGCGCATGGCCATGAAGGCCGCCTCGGGGGTCGCGGTCGAGCCGTCGTACATGGAGGCGTTGGCGAGGTCCATGCCCGTGAGCTGGGCGATCATGGTCTGGAACTCGTAGATGACCTGGAGGGTCCCCTGGCTGACTTCGGGCTGGTAGGGGGTGTAGGCCGTCAAGAACTCGGAGCGGTGGAGGATCCAGTCCACCGCCGAGGGCGAAAAGCGCCGCTGAGCTCCTGCCCCGAGGAAGGAGGAGAACTGGTTGGTCGATTGATTTTGACCGGCCAGATCCGTCAGGAGGCGCGTGACTTCGAGCTCGCTCTTGGACGGCGGGATCGCGTCCAGCGAGAAGGCGCGAAGGCTATCGGGGACGCCCTGGTAAAGGTCGTCCATCGACGAGACGCCGATTGCCGCGAGCATCTCGGCGCGCTCGGCATCCGTATGGGGCAGGTAGCTGAAGGGCATGGCTTACGCTCCGATCAGGGCTTGGTATTGCTCCGGGTTGAGGGCGTCGGCGGCGTCCTCGAGGTTCGCGGGCTGGAGTTTGATGATCCAGCCTTCGCCGAAACTGTCCTCGTTGATCATGGACGGCTCGTCGTTGAGGCTCTCGTTGATGGCCACGACGGTGCCGCCGATGGGGCTGTAGAGGTCCGAGACGGCCTTGACCGACTCGATCACGCCGAAGGATTCGCCCTTCTTGAGGACGCGGCCCACTTCGGGCAGCTCCACGAAGACGACGTCGCCGAGCTGATCGGCGGCGAAGTTGGTGATGCCGATGGTCGCCTCGTCGCCCGAGAAGCGGACGTACTCGTGGGATTTGGTGTACTTGAGATCCTGCGGGATCATGGTGTGATGAATCCTCCTGACGCGGGGCGAACCCCTGGCGGTGATGGCCGCGCAGCCGGCGCGGCCTGGCGGGATGAGAGACGCTGCTAGTTCTTGGAGCGCTTGTAGAAGGCGGTGCGCCCCACGGTGGCCGGGAAGCGCTTGCCGCGGATCTCGACTTCGAGGGTGCCGCCCATGGTGGCGGCGTCGGCCTCGACGAAGGCCGTGGCGATGGGGGCGCCGATGGTGGGCGAGGGGGCGCCGCTCGCGACCGTGCCGACCTGGCGATCGCCCAGGAACACCGGGTAGCCCTCGCGCGCGATCTGCTTGCCCTGCATGGTCAGGCCCACGAGCTTCTTGCTCGGGCCCTCGGCCTTCTGGCGCGCGATGACGTCTTTGCCGAGGTAGTCGGCCTCGCTCTTGACGGTCCAGCCGAAGCCCGACTCGATCGGGGTGGTCTCGTCGTTCAATTCGTGGCCGTAGAGGGGCAGGCCCGCCTCCAGGCGCAGGGTGTCGCGGGCGCCGAGCCCGGCAGGGCGGATGCCGTACGACTCGCCGGTGGCCAGGAAGCCGTGCCAGAGGCGCTCGGCGTAGGCGTTGGGCATGTAGATCTCGAAGCCGTCCTCGCCGGTGTAGCCGGTGCGCGACACGGCCACGTCCACCCCGAAGATCTTGCCGAGGGCGATCCCGAAGAAGGGCAGCTCGGCCAGGCCCGGCGTGGCGGCCTCGCGCATGACCGTCTCGGCCAGGGGGCCCTGCAGGGCGATCATGGCCGTCTCGGGCGAGTAGTTCTCGAGGGTGACGTCGAAGGGCTTGTGCTCGCTGAGCCAGGCCCAGTCCTTGTCGATGTTCGAGGCGTTGACGACCAAGAGGTAGCGGTCCGCGAAGCGGCAGATGATGGTGTCGTCGACCACGCCGCCCGTCGGACGGGTGAACTGGGTGTAGAGGCACTTGCCCACCGGCAGGTTGAGCACGTCGCCCGGCACCATCCGCGCGAGGAAGGCGGCGGCGCCTTCGCCCGAGACGTAGAACTCGCCCATGTGCGAGACGTCGAACAGGCCGACGGCCTTGCGCACCGCGTGGTGCTCCTCGATGATCCCGCTGTACTGGACGGGCATATCCCAGCCCCCGAAGGGGACCATCCGGGCGCCGAGGGCGACGTGGGCCCCGTGAAGCGGGGTCTTCTTGAGGGTTTCAGCGGCCGTGGGGTTTGACATTCGGCGACACCTGGCTTTCTGAGTGGGGCGACGAGCGACGCGACGGCTCAACACGGAGCGATCGCGACCTTATTATACCGAAGGATGACGCAGGTGGCGATTCATCGGCCACAAGCCGAGGCCGGACGCCCATAGGACGTCCGGCCTCGGCTTGAAGAATCGGGGGGCTAGGGTCTGACGAGCGGCGTGTAGCTCGAAGGGTAGGTGATGCCCTTGGCGATGGCGCGGGTGACCCCTCCGGCGGCGATGATTTGGCGGTAGACGCTCGCCGCCTGGGTCGGGACCCGGCGCTGGTCCTCGTTGCGGCAGTCCACCGAGAACAGCCCGAAGCGCGGGCGGTACGAGCCCCACTCGTAGTTGTCGGTGATCGACCAGTGGACGTAACCGAGGACGGGAATGCCGTCCTTGACGGCCCGCTGCAGCTGCTCCACGTGGGCCGTCAGGTAGGCTTCGCGGGTCCAGCCGTCGGGGCGGGGCTTGCCGTCCTCGTTGGCGTAGCCGTTCTCCGCCACCAGCACCGGCTTGCCGGTCAGACGGTGGTAGAAGGCCAGCGAGTCGTAGAAGCCCTGCGGGTGGACCGGCCACTGCCAGGGCTGGGGCAATTCGAAGGGCAAGAGCTTCAGGCGGGTGTAGTAGTCGATGGCCATGTAGTCGAGCTTGGGCAGGCTGTCGGCGTTGCCGAGCACCCCGTCGAGGAAGTCGTCGCCCGAGCCCCCTTGGACCCGGTTGGGGAGGAGGCGCCACGAAGCCGAGTACTGGTTGAAGGCCACTTTTGCCACCGGATCGTTGCGGTGGACCACGTCGTAGGCCTTGTTGTGGGCCGAGACCAGGTGCTTGAGGACCTTGCCCGCGGCGATCAGGTCGTTCTTCTTGCCGGGCGGGCACTGGCCGCTGACGTATCCGCCCGCGACGAAGACCGTCGGCTCGTTGAAGGTCAGGTACCAGTCCACCAGATCCCCGTACTCGCGGGTGATCCGATCCACGAAGCGGGCGTAGGCGTCGCTCGCGGCGGGGTTCTCCCAGCCCCCTTCGGCGTCGAGCCAGGCGGGATAGGAGAAGTGCATGAAGGTGACGATCGGGGTGAGGCCCCGCTCGCGCAGGGCCTTGAGCAACTGCCGGTAATGGGCGATCGCCTCGGGGTCGAACTCGCCCTTCTTAGGCTCGACGCGCGCCCACTCGATGCTGGTCCGGAAGGTGTTGCAGCCCATCCCCCGGGTCAGGTCCAGGTCCTCGGCGTAGCGGTTGAGACCGTCGGCGGCGTTCTTGCGGCGCTCCTCGGTCTTGCCGGCGAGATCCCAGCGAGCCCACTGGCTCAGCTCCTCGTGCCCCTCCCACTGGAAGCCCGCCGTCGAAACGCCCCAGAGGAAGGGGCTCGAACCCTTGCCCGCCGTGTCCTGGGCGGTGAGGGGCCGGAAGGCCTCCGGGCTTGGGCCGGCGCCGGGCTGGATGCTGCAACCGACGAGCGCGATCGCTCCGAGCAGGGCGGCAAGGCGTGCGAGGGGGCGAAGAGCCTGGCGCATTCGAACCTCCGGGAAGCGAGACGGTTGATATGTTTAAGATTAATTTAAGTTTAAATCATCATGGAGGCGAGCACAAGATCCAAGCGAGCGAGCGCCGGGTTCCCCCAAGCTCTTGGTCGAACGCGCCGATGCGCGCGGTGGGGCGTCTCCCCTAGACTGGGGCGGTCCCTTGCCAAGCGGAGGACGCCGATGCCGAAGGCTTTCGTTATCTGGCGCTGGGTCGCGCTCTTGGGGCTTGCAGGGTGGTCGATCGCCCAGGGGGCCGGCTGTGCCGCCCTCGCCCCCGGGATCGGAGCGCCCCAGCCGGCCGACGGGGGCCTTGCGCCCATGACGGCCTTCGGGCTGCGCGCCGGGGTCCGGGCCGAGGACGGCGAGCTCATCATCGGGCTCAAGCCCGGCTACGACATGGACGCTTTGCCGCCGCTTGGCCAGGCGCGCCCAGTGGTGCTCGGCGCCCTCGACTTCGACACCCCGCTGCGCATGCTGCGCCTGCCCAAGGGCTTCCCCCTCGAGGAGGCGATCCGCGTCTATCGGGCACATCCGGCGGTGGCCCTCATCTCGCCCAACCGCTCCATCGACGCCCTCCCCAGGCCCCGCGCGCTCGCCTTCGACCCGTTCGGCGGCCTGACGCCCAACGACCCCTACTTCTACAACGAGTGGGGCTTCGGAGACGGGGTCACCAACGCCCGCGCCCTCTGGCGCCGGGCGGTCGACGCGAGCAAGGTGATGGTGGCGGTCATCGACACCGGCATCGACTACAACCACCCGGACCTCCAGGGCCGGGTCACGATCGGCTACAACTTCAAGGACGGCAACAAGGACGTCATGGACCGCGACGGCCACGGCACCCACGTGGCGGGCCTCATCGGGGCGGCGGGCAACAACGGGATCGGCGTGGCCGGGGTCGCCTGGGACGTCCAATTGCTCGCCATCAAGGTCATGGACCACGCGGGCGGCACCGACTTCGGCGCCGCCGCAGGGATCAAGTACGCGGTCGACGCGGGGGCCAAGGTCCTCAACCTGAGCTTCAGCAGCGACTCGACCAAGCGCAACCCGATCTTCGACCTGGCGGTCAAGTACGCCCAGGAGCGGGGCGCGACGGTGGTCGCCGCCGCCGGCAACCAGGGCGGGCCGGTCAGCTCGCCGGGCAACTCGCCGGGGGTGCTCGCCATCTCGGCCACCTCCAAGCGCGGGACCGAGCGCTTGGCGAGCTTCTCCAACTTCGGGAAAGAAGTTTTCCTGGCCGCTCCCGGCGAGGGGATCTTCTCGACCTACTTGAGCGGCGGCTACAAGAGCCTCAGCGGTACGAGCATGGCCGCTCCAATCGTGGCGGGGGCCGCGGCGATCCTGTACGCCCAGCACCCCGGCTGGGGCCCCGCCGAGATCCAGGCAGCGCTCGCCCAGGCGGTCGATCCGCTCGGCACCCGCGGCAAGACCGAGCAGTTCGGCTACGGCCGGATCGACCTCAGCAAGCTCCCCTAATACCCGCCCTCACGGGCGAAACATTCGCTCAATCCAGGCGCCATGCCTCCGTCATCCCAGCGGCTTAAGCTTCCTTGTCTGGAAGCGGCTGTCTGAGAGGATGAGGCATGACCAAGTACGACCGTCCATTGCGCCTGCTGCTGGGCGTCTTGTTCGCTGGCACCATCGCCCTGGTGGGCTGTGGCCAGGCTCCCCCCGCCGCGGGGCCCGGCCCGGTCGCCACGCCGCCGGTCGTCGGCCCTGGCCCCGGTACGGGGATCCAGCCGACGCCCGCGCCGAACCCGAGCGTGGCGCCCCCCCAGACCCCCGAGGCTTATCACCTCTACACGGTGGCCGGGATCGGGGTGAAGGGCGAGCCCGACCCGGGGGCCCCGGCCCTCCAGACCAAGCTCGACTCGCCCACCGGCGTCTTCCAGGCCCCGGACGGCAGCGTGTACGTGGCCGACTACAAGGCCCACCGGATCCGGCGGGTGACCCCCGAGGGGATCCTCGAGAACGTGGCCGGCACGGGCAACCCAGGATCGAGCGGGGACGGCGGCCTCGCCCTCGACGCCGAGCTCGCCAAGCCCTACGCCATCGTGGCGGGGCCCGAGTCGAGCCTGGTCTTCTCCGAGTACGGCTTTGCCGGGAACGACATCCCGGGCAAGGTGCGGATGATCGACGCCCAGGGCCGGATCCACCGGATCGCGGGAGGTGGCGAGCTGGACGTGGTCGACGGGGTGCCGGCCCGCGACGCCATCCTGAAGGGCCCCCAGGGGCTGGTCTACGACGCCGAGGGCAACCTCTACATCTCGGAGTACGCGGGTCACCGGGTCGTCAGGGTGGACGCCCAGACCGAGACGATCACCGTGGTGGCCGGCACCGGCGAGACCGGCAACAGCGGCGACGGGGGGCCCGCCACCCAGGCAAAGCTCGCGACCCCCAACTGGCTCGCCTTCGACAAGGCGGGGCGCCTGATCATCGTCGACACCGAGAACAACAACCTGCGGGCCGTGGACCTCAAGACCGGCGTCATCAGCACGGTGGCGGGAACGGGCAAGGCCACCAACGACCCCAAGGTCTTCGGCTACTACCCGAGCCCCTTCGGCGATACGCCGCTGGGCGACGGGGGGGCAGCCACCGAGGCCACCCTCAACGGCCCGACCACCGTGGCGGTGGACGCGGTGGGCAACCTGCTCGTGACCGACACCCAGAACTACGCCATCCGCCGGATCGATACCAAGGGCGTCATCACGACCGTCGCGGGCAACTGGCAGCCCCCTGATGGGGAGACGGCCGTCGCCGAGGGGACCGAGGCGCGTAAGGTGCCCATCTCGGCTCCCGATGGGGTCACCGTGACTCAGCGGGGTGACGTGTACTTCTCGGAGTACGGGGTCGGCAAGATCCGCAAGCTGAAGCCCTGATCACGTGGGGCGCCGCTTGCGGCGCTCGTAAGGCGTCGTGGGGGGACGGTCCTCAGCCCGAGGTACGGGCGGGGGCACGTCCCCCCTTTCGCGCAGCTGGCGCATGGCCTCGTAGGCGACGATCGCCACGGCGTTGGAGAGGTTGAGGCTGCGCACCGGCCCCCAGTGGGGGATCCGTACGACCAGGCCCGGGTGCTCGCCCCATAGGGCCGGATCCAGCCCCGCGGTCTCCTTGCCGAAGACCAGGCAATCACCTGGCTGGTATTCCACCTCGGTGTACAGGGTCTCGGCGGTGGAGGAGGTGTAGATCAAGCGCTTCGGCCGCGCGGCCTCGACGAACGCCGAAAAGTTCGGGTGCACCTGGAGCTGGACGTGTTCCCAGTAATCAAGCCCTGCGCGCTTGACGGCTTTTTCCGAGACGTCGAAGCCGAGGGGCTCGACCAAGTGAAGCGGGACGGCAAGGGCCGCCGAGAGCCTTGAAACGTTGCCGGTGTTCGGCGGAATCTCGGGTTCGACCAAACAAATCCGGAGCATCTTGCCAACCTCCCTTGCGGTTGATATAGTTATGTTTAGATTAAGTTCAAGTAAAGAGCTTTTCATCTAAGCGTAACCCACGGACCGACTGCCTTTCAAGGGGAGGAGACCCGGATCATGACCCGACTGCGCCACAAGGGAGTATGCCTCAGCCTCGCTATCAGCCTCGCGCTGATCTCGCTGACCGGTTGCGGCACCACGGCCAACACCCTCTCGCAGGGTGATGTCAACGGCACGAGCCGCGCGAGCGCCGTGACCCGCAGCGGGGTGGATCTCGCCGCGTCCTTCGCCGAGCAGATGAAGCAAGGCGGGGCCAAGGTGCGCCTCGCGGGCGCCGTGGTCACCCTCGAGACCCAGGACGGCGAGGTCGTCACCTACGACTTCACCCAGACCCCCAAGACCGGCAAGGTGGTCTTCCGGGCGGGCGATGTCGTCACCACCCTGGACCACGACGAGGTCCAGGCCAAGATGCTCCCCCTGCGGGTCGTCTACATCGCCGCCAAGATGATCTACGGCGGGGCCAAGGCCTGGTACTGGTACACCCGGACCCACGAGGGCGCGTCGTACAACAAGGAAGAGCTGGTCAAGGCCATCCTCTACGGCGTGATCAAGGAAGGGGTCGGCGGCCTGCCCTTCGGCTTCCTCTGGTCGCGTTTGACCCCCTACGTCTGGAAGTGGGTGACGGGCGAGGCGCCCATCAAGCCCACCCTGCGCGAGCTCTTCGAGCTCATGAAGAAGGACCTCCTCGGCATCAGCAGCATCCTGGTCGAAGCCGAGACCTTGAAACAAGCGAAGTAAACCCCTAAGCTGGAAAGGCGGCACGTGCCGCCTTTCTTGCATTTTAGGAGATTATGGCCACACTTACGCCCCGCGCTCAGGCGCTGAAGATCCTCATCGACGTCGAGCAGCGCGGCGCCTTCGCCAACCTGGCCCTGCAGGGCCTCTCGGGCATCTCCCCTCGCGATCGCGCCCTGATCACCGAGCTGGTCAACGGCACCGTCCGTCGGCGCCGGACCCTCGATCACGTGCTGTCGGCCTTCGTCCGCACCGGCCTCGACAAGCTCACCGCCCCCATCCGCAACAACCTGCGCATGGGGGCTTACCAGCTCTTCTACACCTCGGGGATCCCCGCCCACGCGGCCATCGACGAGGCAGTCAAGCTGGCCCACCGCTACGGTCACTCGGGGGTCGCCAAGCTGACCAACGCCGTCTTGCGGCGCGTCCAGCGCGAAGGCCGCGAGGTTCCCATGCCCGACCCCGCTCGCGAGCCGGTCGCCGCCATCGGCGTGCGCGAATCGCTTCCCGATTGGCTCGTCTCGCGCTGGGTCGAAGCCTACGGCCTCGAAGTCGCCGCCGAGCTCGCCACAGCGAGCAATCACCCCACCCCCATGGCCCTGCGCGCCAACACCCTCAAGATCGAGCGCGACACCCTGCTCGCACAGCTGCGCGAGGCGGGCCTCGACGCCGAGCCGAGCCCGGTCGTGAGCGAGGGGCTTCGCTTTGCCCATGGCGTGGCTTTGAGCCAGATCCCCGCGTATAATGAGGGGACCTGGTACGTGCAGGGCGAGGCCGCCATGCTCGCGAGCCGCGTGGTCGATCCCCAACCCGGAGAGACCGTGCTGGACATCGGGGCGGCCCCCGGCGGCAAGACCACCCACCTGGCCGCCTTGATGCGGGACGAGGGTCGGGTGATCGCCGTCGATCCGCACGAGGGGCGCCTTGAACTGGTGGCAGAGAACGCCGCCCGCCTCGGGGAGCACATCGTGACCCTGCGTCACCAGGACGGCACCGCGCCCTTCGACGTGGTGGCCGATCGCATCCTGGTGGACGCGCCGTGCTCCGGGTTCGGCGTGCTCTACCGCAAGAGCGACCTGCGCTGGCACCAGACGCCCGAGCAGGTGGACGCGTTGCCGGCCGAGCAGCTCGCGATCCTCGCGAGCGTTGCCAAGGCCCTCAAGCCCGGAGGGGTGATGGTCTATGCCACCTGCACCATCAACCCGGCTGAGAACGAAGCGGTGGTCAGGGACTTCCTCGCGGCGCACCCGGACTTCAAGCCGGGCGACATCCGGCCCTACCTGCCGGAGGCGTGGCGGGAGGAGGCCCCGAACGGCATGATCCAGCTCTTGCCGAGCAAGCACGGGGTCGAAGGCTTTTTCATCGCGCGAATGGAGCGCACGCATGGCTGAATTGGCGGGTCTGACGACCCAGGAGCTCAAAACCCTCGCCGAGTCCTTCGGTGAGAAGCCCTTCAGGGGCAAGCAACTCGCAACCTGGCTCTACCAGAAGAGCCAGACGGATCTCGCCGCCATGAGCGACTTGCCAGCAAGCTTCCGCACGAAGCTCGCCGAGGCGGGCCACGGTACCGGCGCCCTCGAGGTGACCCGGGTCCAGGTGGCGACCGACGGCACCCAGAAGTTCCTCTTCGACACCCACGGCTGCGGCATGATCGAGAGCGTGTTCATGCCGAGCGAGGGCCGCACCAGCGTCTGCGTCTCGACCCAGATCGGCTGCGCGGTCGCTTGCGCCTTCTGCGAGACGGGCCTCTCGGGCTTCCAGCGACACCTGTCGCCCGGCGAGATCGTCGCCCAGGTCCTCGAGATTCAGCGCCGCACCGGCGAGCGGGTCTCCCACGTGGTCTTCATGGGCATGGGCGAGCCCCTCTTCAACTACGAGAGCACCCTCAAGGCCGTGCGCCTCCTCAACGAGGAAGTCGGCATCGGCATGCGGCACCTGACGGTCTCGACGTCGGGGGTGGTGCCCGGCATCCAGAAGCTCGCCGACGAAGACTTGCAGCTGACGCTCGCGCTCTCGCTGCATGCGCCGAACGACGAGCTGCGCAACTTCCTGGTGCCCCTCAACCGCAAGTACCCGCTCGCGGTCCTGCGCGAGGCGGTGCTCGACTACACCGAGCGCACGGGCCGTCGTCTGACCATCGAGTACGTCATGCTCGACGGGGTCAACGACACCCCCGAGCTCGCCAAGCAGACCGCCGACTGGCTGCGGGGCATCCACACCCACGTCAACCTCATCCCCTTCAACGCGACCGACGCCCAGTTCGGCCCGAGCAAGCCCGAGGCCATCCAGGCCTTCCGCGCGGTGCTCGAGGCGGCGGGCTTCCCGGTGACGGTGCGCGTCGAGCGCGGCGCGGACATCGCGGCCGCCTGCGGCCAGCTGCGGCGCCAGGCGCTCAAGTCCTCGGGCGAGATCGTGCCCCTCTTGAAGGGCATGAAGGATCCGGAGCCCGTGGCCGAATGACCGAGCGCGCTTGGGGACCGGACGCGGGGGTCGTGATCCGGCGGATCACGAACTACTACACCGTTCGTTTCCGAGGCGAGGACTACGTCTGCCTGCCGCGGGCCCGCCTCAAGAAGGAGCGGGTCGCCATCCACGTGGGCGATCGCGTCCTGATCGAGGAGATCGACCTGGCCAACCGCACGGCCACCGTCGCCGAGGTCCTGCCCCGCTTCAACATGCTGCCGCGGCCGCCCATCGCCAACGTGGACCAGGCGGTCCTGGTCTTCGCGGCCGATCGCCCCGCCTTCAATCCCATGCTGCTCGACCGCTTCTTGGTGCTCGTCGCCCAGAGCGGGATCGACAGCGCGATCGCCATCAATAAGGCTGATCTGCTCGACCCCGAGGTCCTCGAGGCTCTGGTCGCCCCTTACCGCGCCATCGGCTACCCGGTGGTGACGGTCTCGGCCGAGCGCGGCGACGTGGAGCCCCTGCGCGCTTTGCTCGCCGGCAAGGAGACCGTCTTTGCCGGTCCCTCGGGGGTGGGCAAGTCGTCCTTGCTCAACGCCCTGGAGCCGGGCCTCGCCCTCAAGGCCGCCGAGGTCAGCGCCAAGATCCAGCGTGGCCGCCATACCACGACCTACGCCTCGCTCTACGCCCTCGAAACCGCCGGCGAGACCGCCTACGTGGCGGACACCCCCGGCTACTCGCACCTGGGCTTCGGCCCCCTGCACCCCACCCAGCTCGGTTGGCTCTTCCCCGAGATGGCGCCCCACATCCCCGACTGCCGCTTCCCCGATTGCCTGCACCGGGGCGAACCCGGCTGCGCGGTCGCCGAGCGGGCGCAGGTCGCCGAGAGCCGCTTCGCCAGCTACCTGCGCTTCCTCGAAGAGCTCGAAGCCACCGAGGAGCGCCTGGCCTCCACCAGCACCAAGAACGAGGGCGCCATCAAGCGCAAGGCCGCAGCCGGCGGGGGCGAAACCAAGCTGATCCGCCTGGCGGCGGGAGCGCGCGACGACTCGCGCCGAAAATCCAAGCAGCGCCTACGGGATCTGCACCTGGAGGAGCCCGAGGACGACGAAGAATCTGACGGCCAGCCTGACGATCAAGTGCTAGAATAGGCCCTACCCGGCCTTCGTGATAGGAGAGAAAGAGTCCCGATGCCCGAATCGACTCACGACGTTTCCCAGCTCACCGCACTGATTCTCGCCGCCGGCAAGGGAACTCGAATGAAGAGCGCCCTGCCCAAGGTCCTCCACCGGATCGCGGGCGAGCCCCTCATCGGGCACGTGCTCGCGACCGTCGAGCGGCTCGGCATCTCGCGCACGGTCGCCATCGTCGGCCACGGCGCCGAGCAGGTCCGCGCCGCGCTGAGCGAGGCGGTCCAGACCGTCGAGCAGCGTGAGCAGCTCGGCACCGCCCACGCGGTCCTCCAGGCCGAGAGCGCCCTTGCGGGCTTCACGGGCGAGGTCGTCATCCTGAGTGGCGACGTGCCCCTTTTGAGCCCCGAGACCTTGCTTGCGATGCTCGACACCCACCGCAAGGCGGGTGCCGCCCTGACGGCGCTCACCTTCAAGCCCCAGGACCCCTCGCGCTACGGTCGCATCGTGCGGGACGCCGCGGGTCACCTCTCGCGGATCGTCGAGTACAAGGACGCCACCGAGGCCGAGCGCGAAATCGGCGAGGTCAACGCCGGGGTCTACCTCGCCGACTGGCCCCAACTGCTCGCGGCCCTCAAGGGCATCGGCAACGACAACGCCCAGGGCGAGTACTACCTGCCGGATGCGGTGACGGCCCTCAACGCCAAGGGCCTGGTGGTCGCCGCCTACGCGACCGACGACGAGATTGAGGTCGCGGGCGTCAACACCCGCCTGGAGCTGGTGGCCCTCGGCGAAGCCTACCAGGAGCGCGCCGCGCGCCAGTGGCTCGAAGCCGGGGTGACCATCGAGAGCCCCCGCACCACCTGGATCGGGCCCCGGGTCTCCCTCGGCGAGGATACGGTGGTCGAGTCGGGCGTCCAGCTCTACGGCCGCACCCGGGTCGGCAGCGGCTGCCGCATCGGCGCGCACAGCCAGCTCATCGACGCTGTGCTGGGCGATGACGTCACCATCCTCCAGTCGTACCTCTCGGAGTCGGCGGTGGGCGACGGCACCATCGTCGGCCCCTTCGCTCATCTCCGCAACGGCGCCGAAATCGGCACCAACTGCCGGATCGGCAACTTCGTCGAGGTCAAGGGCTCGGTCTTCGGCGATGGCGCCAAGGCCTCGCACCTCGCCTACATCGGGGATGCCTCGGTGGGCGCCAAGGCCAACATCGGGGCGGGCACCATCACCTGCAACTACGACGGGGAGCGCAAGCACCGCACCACGATCGGCGAGGGCAGCTTCGTCGGCTCCAACAACACCCTCGTCGCCCCTGTCACCATCGGCGCTGGCGCCTACACGGCGGCAGGTTCCACCATCACCCAAGACGTGCCCGACGGCGCGCTCGCTTTTGGGCGTGCTCGGCAGGCCGTGAAGCTCGGCTGGGCCATGCAGCGAAAGGGCATCAAGCAATGACGGACCAGACCACCATGCTCTCCTCTCGGCGCGGCGAGCGGGTCCACATCCCGCAGCGCTCCATGAAGATCTTCTCGGGGTCGGCCAACCCGGCGCTCGCCGAGGAGGTCGCCACCTACCTGGGCACCGAGATCGAACCCATCAAGATCGCGAACTTCTCGGACGGCGAGATCTACGTCCAGATCCAGAACTCGGTGCGCGGGGCCGACGTCTTCTTGGTGCAGCCCATCTGCCACCCGGTCAACTACAACATGATGGAGCTGATGATCATGCTCGATGCGTTCAAGCGCGCATCGGCCCACTCGATCACGGCCGTGATCCCCTACTACGCCTACGCTCGCCAGGACCGCAAGGCCCAGGGCCGCGAGGCCATCACGGCCAAGCTGGTCGCCGACCTGCTCACCACCGCCGGCGCCACCCGCGTCTTGACCATGGACCTGCACGCCCCCCAGATCCAGGGCTTCTTCAACATCCTGGTCGATCATCTCCACGCTTCGCCGGTCTTGGTCGAGTACGTCCGCAAGAAGAACTTCGAGGACCTGGTCATCGTCTCGCCCGACGTGGGCGGCGTGGCGCGCGCCCGCTCCTACGCCAAGAAGCTCGACGCGCCCCTGGCCATCATCGATAAGCGCCGTCCCAAGCACAACACCGCCGAGGTCCTCAACATCATCGGCGACATCAAGGACAAGACCTGCGTCATCCTCGACGACCTGGCGGACACCGCTGGCACCCTGACCGAGGTCGCCAAGCTCCTGATGGCTCAGGGTGCTCGCGCGGTTTACGCCTGCGTCACCCACGGCGTGCTCTCGGGGCCCGCCATCGAGCGGATCGAGGCCTCGCCCCTTTCCGAACTCATCATTACCAATACCATCCCCCTGCCCGAGGAGAAGCAAATCTCCAAGATCAAGGTCCTCTCGGTGGCGGGGCTCTTGGGCGAAGCGATCCTGCGCATCCACGAGGATGCGTCGATCAGCACCATGTTCGAGTAGGCCATGAAGGTCGTCGTTGGCCTCGGGAACCCGGGGAAACAGTACGAGGAGACCCGCCACAACGCGGGCTTCATGGTCGTCGAGCGCCTGGCCAAGGCCATGGGCGTCGAGGGCAAGCACGAGCCGCGCTTCGAGGCCATGGTCGGCGAGGGGCGTCTCGGCACCGAGAAGGTGATCCTGGTCGAGCCCCTCACCTTCATGAACCTGTCGGGCCGCTCCATCCAGAAGGTGCTGCACTTCTACAAGCTCACGCCCGACGACCTCATCGTCGTCTACGACGACTTCGCCATCCCGTGCGGCACGGTGCGGGTGCGGACTTCGGGCTCGGCGGGGGGCCACAACGGCATCTCGTCGACCATCTCCTGCCTCAACACCCAGGCCTTCCCGAGGGTGCGGGTGGGGGTCGGGCCGCTGCCGCCCGGGGCCTCGACCACCTCGTTCGTGCTCGGCAAGTTCCGCCCGGATGAGCTTCCCTTGCTGGAGCAGGGCCTGGACGACGCGGTCGGAGCGGTCGAAACGGCCATCCGCCAGGGCTTCACCGAGGCGATGCAGCGTTTCAACGCCGCCAAGGCCGTGACCTAATTCAAACTGAAAAGCCGCCCTCAAGCGAGGGCGGCTTTTCTTTAGCTTTTCATCCAGTCCGGCAGGCGCTTCAGGCCTCGGTCCAGGTAATCCCTGGCGTGGGCGGCGGCGAGGCCGGCGGCGACCTCGGCGACCTGCTCCAGGCCCATCACCGTGAAGAGGTCCTTGCTGTCAGGCGTCAGGCCGATGCGGACCAGGTCCTTGAGCGGGAGCTTGTCGAGGCCGGCGCTCAGGTAGGCCTCGGGGTGGGTGTCGTAGGCGAACTGCTTGAAGGCCTCGTCGTCCAGCTCCAGCTTGTCGAAAGCGGCCGGGTCCGCCTTGAGGCGCGCCTCGATGGCGACCTGGAGGTTCATGCGCGCCTGGGCGAGCCAGGCCTGCCCCGTGGGCGAGAGCTTGGGGGCGAGCTCTTCAGTGAAGCGCTTGGCGTACTTCTCGCCATAGTTGAGGTAGTAGCCAGGGGGCTCCACGCCCGGGTGCCGGCGCTGGAAGTCTTCGTAGCGCGCCCGGTAGTAGTCGGTGCCGCCGAGCTTCGTCATGGGCTGGGGCGGAAGGGCGACGGTCACCGAGGCCTGGGCGACCGCCGACGAGAGCATCAAAGCGTCGTTCGACAGTCGTGCCTTGGGTAGCGTGGCCTTGGCAGGAGCGGTGCCCTCCTCGGCGGCGCGGGGCTTGGGGATGAGGCCCGAGAGCGGGGATTGGCCGGAAATCTTTTGCATGGGTCTTTACCTGTGAGGCGTGGGACGAAAAGACGCCTGTTCGGTATATACCCGAGCAGGCGTCCTGAACGCGTGGCGTCGCGTGATTTTAGGTGATGGCCTTGTGAACGTTGTTCACGAAGGGCTTGCGGATAGTCTTTTCATACAGGTAACCGAAGCCGATGCCTGCCGCGATGCCCAGGGCCGTGCCCACGAAGGGGATGGGGATGAGCGAGCCCAGCGTCGCGCCGATGACGGTGCTGGTGGCGCCGATGCCCGTGTAGGCGGCGGTGTCCACGGCGAAGGTGGCGATCGCCTTCGAGGGGGTGATCTCGCCCCGGGCGACGTCGATCAGGTTGGTGACGCCCGAGACCACGGCCGAGACGAGGAAGTTGGACTTCAGCGCGCCGACCCACATGTTCATGCCGCTCTTGAGGGCATTGCCGATGCCGTTCAGGCCACCGCTGAGGCCGCCGCCGATGACGCCACCGCCGGTGCCGCCCATCACGCCGCCTGATAGGCCGCTCGCTGCCACCCCGCCGGCTGCCGCTTCGGCGCCGCTGGCGAAGCCGCCGAGGCCCGGGTTCATGACGCCGCCTGCCGCTCCGCCGCCGATCCCGCCGGTGAGGCCACCCGTGAAGCGCGAGAAGAAGTTCTTGACGCCGTTGAGGAGGTTCGAGCCGATCCCGGAATCGAGCCCCACCTTGATGAGGGGGGTGCCTATGCGGACGGTGCTGGTGAAGGAGTCGCCCGCGGGAGCCTTCTTGGGGCCACCCGCCTGGACATCGACGCTCTGCACGGCCGGCGCGTAGGTCTTCGTCCGAACGGAGAGATTGTTGTTAACGCCGCTGATGCCAGCCATGAGGGACCTCCTTGCGTGAGGGAAACGGTTACCTGAGAGGGTTATGACCGTTAGGACGGTGTTAATCGGTTATCGGACGGTTAAGTCACCGTTAATTTCCGGGACAGATGCGTTAAGAGGGTCGGCGGACGTCATGAGATCGCTCGTCAGGAAAAGCGTGAGCCATTTGCCTACGTTCGCCTGCTTATCTCAGGGGTATAGACTTCCCTGAGCTTTGTCATGGAGAATCTAATGGCGTTTCGAGTGCAGAGAAGCGAGCGTTTCCCCCTCTTTGCGTTCCTGGTCGCAGGGGGCCTCCTTGGGGCTTGCGCGAGCTCCGAGGACTTGGGCCACCTCGAGCCGCTTGCCATCGTTCCGTCCGAGCGCCGGACCTCGACCCCAAGCCCGACGCCGACCCCTACTCCGACGTCCACGCCGAGCCCCAAGCCTACGCCGACCCCAACGCCGGAGCCTACCCCGACTCCCGAGGCGACCGCGACGCCCTCGCCGGAGCCAACCTCGACCGCATCGCCCGGCCCCACGCCCTCGCCCGAGCCGACGCCGACTCAGGCCCCGACGGCACAGCGGGTGGTGGTCTCGCCCAATTCGGCGACGATCAATGCCAAGTCCCCTTCGGGGCAGGGCGCGCAGGGCTTCGTCACCAGCATCCGCCTGGTCTCGACCGTCGCGATGTCTGACGGCAGCACCAACGAGGCCGTGACCTGGTCCACCTCGGACCCCGCTCGCGCGACGGTCGGTGCGGACGGCACGGTGCAGGCGCCATCCACCGCCACGGCCGGAACCGTCACCATCACCGCGACCGCCCGTGGATCGAGCCTCTCGGCTTCGGCCCTGATCACCGTGACGACGCACGGTCGCGTCAACGTCATCGTCAAGTAGGAGAAGATGATGCGCTTCCCCGTCCTCCCGTCTCTGTCGATCGTCTCGCTGCTTGCGCCTCTCGCGCTCGCCGCCTGCGTCTCCATGCCGCTGCTCATGCCGGGTGAGCACTCAAGCCCCCTTGCTGGCGCCGAGGCTTCATCCGCGCATCGTGAGACTTCTCGCCCGACCTTGTCCGGAACGGTGACGGTGACCGTGGCTTGGCCCGAGCGGCGGGATTACCGGAGCCAGGCCATCCCCTTGCGAACGAACGCGCTCACCGTCCAGGTGCTGGACACGTCCAATCATGTCTTGGCTTCGGCGGTCCTGAGCCGGCCCCAGGCGGGTACCTTGCCGACGACCGCCAACCTCTCGGTGCCTGCCGGTCCCAATCGTCTCGTCGTGGTCAAGGCTTATCAGGAGCAGGTACCCGGCTTCGACTCGCTACCGCTCGCCCAGGGAAGCGCCACCGTGACCGTGGAGCCGAGCAGCGAGGTGACGGCGGATTTAACCCTCGTCCCGGCCGACATGCCCGAGATTCTCTCCATCCCTGCCAATGGGGCTCCCCTCTCCTCCATCGCGATCGATGGCAGCGGCTTCGAAGGCTGGGGCCAGCCGGTCGAGGTGCGTTTCGGAGGCATTCTCGCGCCTTACGTCTCGGGGACCGAGAGCCGGCTTTCGGTCGTGGTGCCGAGTGACGCCGAGGACGGCCCCATCACGGTGAAGGCCGACGGCCTGACGGCAACGAGCTCGGAGAGTTTTCGGATCATCCGAGGGCTCTCGTTGAGCCCAGAGAGCGCCGTCGCCTCGGCCGGAGCTCGCATCGACTACGCCCTGAGCGCGATCGACAGGCACGGCGCTTCGATCCCCGAGCCAAACGTCGCGTGGTTCTTCGAGCAAACCTACCCCATCCTGCCGCCTCCCCCAGGGACCCCCGCATCCATCCTGCTCGACGGTCATTTCACCCCCGGCTCCACGGGAAGCTACGAGATACGCATCGTGGCGGGGCGCCTCGTCGCCACTGCCTCGGTCACGGTCAACTAGGAGGGTCACCATGCTTCAGCCCATCAAGCGCCGCCGGCCCGGTATCGCCCCTGGGATGGCCGTTCTGCTCGCGTTTGGCGTCACCTCCTGCGTGGCTCCGGCTACCACTGGTTTTTCGAGCTTGCCGGATGCCCCGGCGCGCACCTCGGACGGCACGTCGAGCCTCGAGCAGGTGGCGGCACAGTCCCGCGCGACCGACACTGCCATTCGTGGCACGCTGTCAGTGCCCGAGAGCCGCGCGATTCAGGCCGCGCCGGACTATGCCGCCAAGAACGCGACCCTGACGCTCGTCTCGCTTGCGGACAACCTCACCATCGTCACCGGGCGCACCAACGCCGACGGCACCTTCGTGCTCGGCCTCAACGGCTTTTCCCCCGCCCCCGGCTCGACGTACCTGCTGGAGGCGAGTCGGGGCCTCAACAACAACGCCGCGGGTAACGAGGTCGCACGCTTCCGCACCTTCTTGACCTGGACGGGGGGCGCCTGGACGAGCGTCTCGGGCACGGCGGTCGTGATCAACGCCCAGACCACCGCGGTGGCGGTCATCAGCAGCCTCGATCCCCTCAACGTGCCGCCTGGCGGCACCATGAACAAGGTCTCTGGTACCAGCCTCAACGCCTCGCCGGCTTTGACCAATCACCCCAACTCCGAGATTGCAGCGCTCGCGACTGAGATGCTCAATTACCTGATCAAGGACTTCGACCCGGTGCGCAACACGGCGAACATCGGGCCGAGCATCACCACCCTGACCCCGTCGAATCCGGCGCCAGGTGGGGCGATGACCATCTCGGGCAGCGGCTTCTCGCCGATCCAGAGCGGCAACGTGGTCCTCTTCGGCGCGGCGACCGCCTCGATCTTCACGGCTTCGTCCACGGCGCTCGGGGTGTTCGTGCCCCCCGGCGCGCCTTTCTTGGGGACCGTCACCGTCAAGACGAGCCTCGGGGCGAGCAAGGAGGCGGCAAGCTACACGCTCTCCGCCACGGGGGGCGGCGGCGGTGGCGGCGGGGGAAGCGTTGGCGGCCTCAGCGTCTCGGCCCTGGTACCTGCCAACGGGGCGCCGGGCGACTCGATCATGATCCGGGGGACCGGTTTCAGCCCGGTCCTGACGGACAACGTGGTCAAGTTCGCCGGGGTCGATGCCGAGGTCACCTACGCCGACAGCGAGATGGTCGTGGCCAAGGTGCCCGCCGGGGCAGCCTCGGGCCCCATGACCATCACGGTGGGCGGGGTGACCAAGGGCTTCTTCTTCAACTTCACGGTGCCTATCATCGCGTCGTTCAACCCCAACACTGGCAACGAGTTGACCTCGGTGACGGTCAACGGCCAGAACTTCGCGACCCAAGGCCCCCAGAGCAAGATCCGCTTCAACGGGGTTCCCTCGCCAAACATCACGTCCTGGTTCGGGACGCAGGCGGTTGGCCTTGCGCCGCCCCCTTCGCTGAGCGCACGCATCTCGGGCCCGCTCACGGTCCAGTCGGACGCGGGGATCATCAGCCAGAGCGGAGGACCCTTCACTGCCCGCCAGAACGTCGTCGAGAACTTCGCGACCACCAACCAGCGCAATGCCGGCACCAATGCCGCCTGGGGAAGTAACGCCCTCCAGCCGGCAGCGGCGGTCACGACCTTCACCCAGACCAACTTCAGCGCCAACACCAATGTAGGCGTGCTGCTGAATGCTAGCAACCAAGTTACGGTGCAGCCACTCGCGATCGCCCATACCGGACAACAGCCAGGAAATTCCTGGTGCGCGCAGTTGGGGGTAGATGGGACCAGCTACTTCATCAACAACGGAGGCACCGTCTATCGCTATTCCCTTCTCGACGGTTCTTTGCTGGGTACGCGTGCGATGGTGTATCAGAGCTCCTCGGCTGCCTATGTTTACCTGGCTTCAGAGAATGCATACGCGGAAATTGGCGGGAACGCGGCAAGCATCTACAAGTTCAATGCTTTCGCAGGTTCGTATATTTCCGGCGGCTTCTCGCATACCCCTTTTATGGCTTCGAACGGAACTCATTACCTGCTCAGCAACGGCTGGGGGAGCCATCAGATCACCAACACGAGCTTCGGTGGGGTTGCCAGCCCCTTTAGCTTGGGCACCACGAACTTTTCCGCTGCCGGCTTCACGGGTTCAAGTACGTTCCTCTACAAGGATTCGGCTGCAGCGACCATCACCACCTTGATGGCACTGACGTACCCTTCTCCGTCGTCGGCGGCTACTAGCTTGCCCTTCAGCATCGGAAGCACCGGTCTTAGTAACATCGGGTCCCCGACCATCGGCTCGAATGGTACTCACCTCTTCATTCTGGGCTCAAATGCGGCCTACAACGGTGGGGCACTGTCGCTCTTTAAATTCAACGTCAGCGGATCGGCGATTACGCTTGGGAGTGGTTCAACCGGCACCTCGGTCACCTCCGCCATCAGTCTGCCGGCGAGTTCCCTCTGGGATACCGTCACCTTCAACCGGACGCTTCCGGCTGGTACGACCCTCACGGTGGATGTCCTCGATGGAGCGACCAACGCCGTGCTGATGAGCAACGTTTCGATCGGCGCGAGCCTAAATGGCATCACCGCTGCCAGCATCAAGCTTAGGGCCAATCTAACAGGGGCGGTGGCTGCAGTGCCTGTGCTCACCTCGTGGTCGGTGACGACGCGCCCCTCGTATGCCATTTCCAACGGCTATGATACGGGCACCAACTACGGCGTCTACGAGACTCCTGTCATCACCGCGAACAATGCCAACTACGCCTTCGAGTACTCGGACAGCGCGGATAACAGCGCATGGGGGTCCTGGGTATCGGATATCACCACGCTCAGTCGTCGTTACATTCGCTATAGGGTCAACTTCTCTGGGTCAAACACCCAGATCACCCGCATCACCCTGCCGTATACCTACTAGGGGAAGACGCCATGCGCCGAGCGATGATGTTGCTGATCGTGGGGCTGGGAGGCTGCGCCCTCCCGCCCGGGCCTGAAACGGCCGTGCCGGATCTGGTCGGGCGGGTGGATTTCGGCGCGACGCGCACGAGCCAGGCGACCCTTGATGAGGTCGGGGTGGCGGCGACCGTCACCTTGATCAGCGCCGTGACCAATCGCTCGGTTGCATCCACCATCACCGATCCGACCGGGCGCTTCTTCTTGACGTTGCGCAACTGGAAGCCCACCGCCGGCGAGGTCTACTATCTCGAGGCCATCAAGGGCTTGAGCGAGAACCTTGCGGGCAACTCGGCCGCTCGGGTGCGGACCATGGGGCGCTGGAACGCCGGCGCCTGGGAGTTCATGACCCAGAAGGAGCTCAGCATCACCTCGGGGACCACTGCGATCGCAGTCCTGACGAGTCACCTAGGCACTGCCTCGGTGCCAGTCACGGGCCTCATCGGCAAGATGATCGTCGGCCAGTCCGACGATTCCTTGATGCCTGCGACCGCCGACACCTTCCTGCATGCGGGGACCGGCATCACGAATGCTCAGTTCCACAAGGTGCACGAACTGGTCGAGCAGGCTATCGCCGCGGACACGGACCCGGTGGATCGGATCGTGCCCCTGGGGGAGACGTTCGTCCTCAAGGCCGGGATGGGGGTGGGCGGTTATGTGGTCGCACCGACCCTCCACGCCGTCGTGCCCCAGGCGGCTCCGCCCGGATCCCTCGTCACGCTGTACGGTCTTGACTTCGCTGGGGCGAAACAAGACAATGCCGTCTACTTTGGTAACCGTCTTGCCTCGATCATCAGCTCGGATCCTCAACAGCTCGTCGTTCAGGTGCCGGCGGGCGCGACCAGCGGCAACCTGACAGTCCGAACCGGCGGCGGCACGAGCGCTGCCCTGCCTTTTACCGTTACCGCAATCGCCGCCACCGATGTCGGTGGGACCTTCTCTCCACGTTGAGTTCGCATTTCGGCACAGAAAGATCGGCTTGATCCGTGGATACGAACGATCCGCACGGTTCGAAGACGCTGGCTGCCCTCGCGCCCGTTGAGTCGGCGAGAGGCGGCTGGCCTGCCCATGTGGCGCCCTTCGAGCGCTTGGCGGCATCCCTGAGTCACTCAGGCCAAGACGACCGGCTCGCACAGGCGCTCCAAGAGGCTCCGGAGGCGCTTCGAACGAGCAACCCTTATTTCGTGATGTTCCACGCGGACTTGCTGGTGGCGGATCGGGAGGATGCCCTCGCGTGCCAGTTGTACCGGCGGGCGCTTTCCCTTCAGCCCTCTGCCGAACTCGAGCGAGAGATCGTGGTGCGTCTCTTCGCCGCGCTTACCCGGCTCGGGAAACAGACGGCAATCGATCTCATGCCACGCCTCGCTTCGGAGGCGCCCTTTCTCTCGCCCTACGGCCAGGCGCTGTGGGGACACTACCGCGGGGTTCTGCATTGGCGCAAAGGGGACGTCGAGGCGGCCGGGGAGGCCATGACCGAGGTTCTCGCCATCCCTGAGCAAGTGGATCGGCGTGTCGCCTTCACCCAGTTCCGCGCGCGATACGCCCTCAGCGCCGCGGCCATCGATCTGGCCGCAATCCCGCAGGCGGCCGCCCATGCCGGTGATCTGGTCGAGCTGGCCCTGCGCCACGACTTTCGCTCCAATGTGCTGATTGCGTTCGTTCAGCACCTCAACGCCGAACTGCTCGATCAGCGCGGGGTGCCGTCGCTCGAGTCCTTCATCGGAGTGCCGGGCGGGGCCTTCGATCACGCGAGTTCGGCGGCGCGCTTCGACTTTGCGACGAGCTTCGGCATCCGCGCACTGGCCCTGGGGCAGCTCAACCTGGCCCATTCTCTGTTCAAGCACCTGGTTTCCGATGCGCGCCGCTCGTCGTTGCATCACCGGCTTGCGATCGCAAGGTTCTGGCAGATGCACGTGCTGGCGCATCAGGGGAACCTGGAGGCGGCTCAGGCGAACCTTGCCGAGATTCGAGCACTCTCGGCCCCCAAGCGCTTTCTGGCCAATTTGTGGCCCTCGTGGGCCTCGCTGATGATCCAGACGAGCCGCTTGCCGGAGGCCCAGGAGGCGTTGCGTCGGATCGAGGATGAGGCCCTCACGGAGGACGATCGGGCCCGCGTGCGCCTCTACCAGCTGGTCGCGGACGTGCTCGCCGACAATGAGGGGGCCGGGCCGCGCCTGCGACGCTTTCTCGAAGGCCCTGACGGAGAAAAACTGAGCTACCTCGAAGCGCGCTTGCTACGCCGCGTGGGGGAGGCCGATACCCTGCCCCCCCTTTGCCTGCAGCTCCTCGGGCAGCCCTCCCTCCGGGTAGGCGAGCACGTCATCGAGTTTCCAAGGCGCAAGGTCCTGTCTCTGCTCGCCTTGCTTGCGCTGCATCCCGCAGGGTTGAGCAGCGAGGAATTGGTCGCGCAGCTCTTTCCGGAAAGTGAGGACTTCGAGCCTCAGGTCGCCTTGCGCAAGGCCATCTACTTGGCGCGACAGCTGCTCAAGGCTGCGGGCATGCCGGATCCCATCGAGCATGGGAAGGGGCGCTATCGCTTGTGCCATGAGCGTTTTGCGTTGATTGACTGCCTGGAGTTAGAGAGCCTGCACCGCAAAGCGCTCGAATGCGAGCGAGAGGGCCATCATCAAGGGGCGCGCCTTTTCCATCAGTTCATCGTCTGGATGGGAGCCGCCCAGCCGTTCGATGGCTTGCCCGAGCCCTGTTTCGTTGCGCCGCGAGAGCGCTTGTTGGCCATTTATGAACAGTCGCGCGCTTATTTGCTAGCCAAGGAAGTGGCGCCCACCGATCCTGACTTGCCTTGGGGCGAGGCATGGGAGACGATCAAGCAAGCGAACCCGGCCGTCGCGCAGCGCATCCGGGCACTCCATGGCACCTGGGTGGCGGGTGATGAAGATAAGATGCAGGCGGAGATCGAGGCCCTGCTCATCGAAACCTCGATTGGCGATCGCACCGTGCGCATCGCGCGGGGCATCGTGCTGGTGCATGGGTGCATGATGGCGCTTTCGCGAGAGGCTCCTGATGCGCTCGTCTGGACGGAGCGCTTGATGACGCACGCAGCGCGCCATCCCGGCACGCTGGATCGTTTGATGGTGCGAGCCATCCGCTTGCACTCGCGCCGCCTCGATGAAAACAATCCCCTTTCGCTTGAGAGCCTGCTCGAGACTCCGTCGGATTGGCTCGTTTCAGCGGATCCCACCGCGCTTGGAACGTACTTGGCGGCCATCGGGCACTACTTCATCCGGATGGGACAGGCAGAGGTGGCGAGTCGGCTCTTTGCCCAGTTGCGCGAGGGTTTGGGGGCCACGCCTTCGCCGATCCTCGAGATGGCGATCGCCCTCGGCGAGACACCGCGGCGCGATGTGCGACCGAGTGCTGTGGGCACTTCTCGCGTACCGTTGGTGCACTTCCGATGGTTCGGCGAGCCGAGTGTGGCGCTCGCGGGAGAGGCGATCCGCTTCCCCCGCAAGAAGTGCCTCGCGTTGCTGGCCTTGCTGGCGCTTCACCCGCAAGGGCTAGAGGTCGACGCGATTTTTTCGCTGCTCTATCCCGAGGTGCGCCACTCGAATGCCAAGAAGACCATCTACACCTTGGTCGCCACCACGCGTCAGGCGCTCGATGTGAAGGGGGGAGCCGATTTGATCGTCTCGGTGCCGGGCCTCTATCGCTTGCGCACCGAGAGTCTAGGGTCTTGCGATCGTTTTGCCTTTGAACTGGTCTATGAAAAAGCCTGCGACTTGGAACGCCTGGGGAGTGTCGAGACGGCGCTTCCATTCTTCCGCTTGGCTTGTGATCTCGCTGAGCGAGGGCCGTTGTTCGAAGGTCTCACCGAGCCGTGTTTCGAAGCCTTGAGCCGCGTGCGCCAGAGACAGGTTCTGCAAGCCAAGAGCAAGGTGTAGCGACATTGCCTGGCGATTGCCCTTGCCTTGACCAGAAGCCTTGGCGCTTGTTAAGATCGGTACTTGTGCCGGTATAGCTCAATTGGTAGAGCACCTGATTTGTAATCAGGCGGTTGCGGGTTCGATTCCTGTTACCGGCTCCTCAAAAAACCCAATCCTGAAACCAGTTTTCAGGATTGGGTTTTTTGTTGGGGACTGCCTCAGTGCCTATCGTCAATCGCCCCCGGCCCCAGGCCCAGGGGCGAACTCCGCTTCTTCGGGCTTGATGCCCGCTTGAGGATCCTGCGGGGCTTCACCCCGGAAGACGGCCCCGGCCGAGGGCGGAGGCACCTGAGGAGCGCCTGATTTTCCCTTTTCGCTCGCCTGATTCGAACGATTCTCCAGCACCACGTACCTCCTTGCCGTCAGGGAGCCTCGTGGGGGAATCCTAGGGACTCAAAGCAAGCCTTGAAAACGGGCGCCTGCTCTCAGCATTCAACTTCTGCTTGAATGCTCAAGCGGTTCTATGCAAGAATAAGAGTCTTATCGTGAAGACATCGTGAGTGTTTCGCGAGGTGCTTGATGAAAGAGAAGCGAGCAGCCATCTACATTCGGATCCTGGAAGATCCCTGTCCCGGTGGGATTCGCCATGACTGGCTCCACCAGGCCCGCTTGCGCTGCGAGACTTACGGCTGGCAACTCGTCGGCGAGTACGACGATACCCGTACCGACGATAATCGAGCGCTCGCCCACCTCAAGCAAGCGATCGCCTGTGGCGCCATCGACGTCGTGGTCGTGCGAAAGCCCGCCGATATGGGCGGAGACGGTCTCTTGCTGCTGGCCGAGCGAAGCATCGAGCTCGAAGCGATCCGCATGCCGTTCATGAACTAAGCGGCAGCCCGAGGGCCCTATCGACCTACTTGGCCAGAGGGCGCGTGAAGAGGTCGATCAGATCGACCGTGACCGCAATCGGCAGCATCACGGCCCCGGCGGATTGAGCGGCGGGGTTCTTGCTGTTGGCCAGCTCGCTGGCGCCCTGGGTCAGCCCGAAGAGGGGGGCCGAGGAGGCGGGGTTGGTCGCAGCTTTCGTGGCCGTGCCGGCGGGCCGGGGGGCCGGCGGGTTGAGCTCGTATTCGGTCTTGCGCACGCGGGCTTCGAATGCATAGAGCTTGTCGCTCGCGTTGGTGCGTTGGTCGAAGCCGACCGCCCGGAACTCGATCCACGCGGTGTTCACGAGGTCGTCGGCTGCCTTGGCGCGTGCCAGTTCTTGCTTGGCCTCACCCAGCCACTTGGCCTTGCCTTCCTTGTCGGCCGGTGGCGCGGGGTATTTCGCCAGGCCATCGATGAGCTGCTGGGCGGGCGGCAGGATGCCCGCGAAGAATTCCTTCTTGACGGCATCACCCTTGTCGAGCCTGGCGAGCTGCCGCTCGACGTCCCAGATCAGCATGGTCAGCTCGCCGACCTTACGCGTATTGGCGCTCTTGTCCCCTTCGAGCATCTGCTGGGCGCTCTTGGCCTTCAGCACTCGGCTGTATCCCTCCATCAGCCAGGGCTTCACTTCTGCGGAGGTCTTGGGTTTTGGAGGAAGCATGAGGGCCGTGTGGGCGATGTGCAGGGTCGCATCCGCCTGGGATACCCCTCGTGTCATGAGCTTATCCGCTTCTGCCCGGACCGTTGCTTGCGGAGTGGCAGGGGCCGAGGCCGGCGCCGAAGCCGGCGCCTGGGGGCGCGGACGAACGGGTGAAGCGGAGGTGATGCGGGTATCGGGCATTCGGGGACTCCTCTCGTCCACCCTCGATGACATGCGAGGGTCATGATCTATTTCCTGCATCGCAGCGACTGACTTGCGCCGATCGGCGAAACTCGTCGCTCGAATCCTTCTTGAGGTTTCGGCGCCTCCCGGTACGATGAGCCCAAACAGCGCGAAAGGAGGATCCCATGCCCCCCCTCTCCAAGGCGGATCTCACGGGCCTCAAGGTCGCGGCCATCGTCGCGGACGGCTTCGAGCAGTCCGAGCTCGATGGCCCGGTGGAGGCCTTGCGCCAAGCCGGTGCCACGGTGGACATCCTGGCCCAGGACGAGGCGCACCTGAAGAACATCATCGGGGTGCGCCACTTCGAGCACGGCCCCGGGGTCAAGGCCGATAGGCTGCTCTCGGACGCCTCGATGAACGACTACCACGCCCTCCTGGTGCCGGGCGGTCTTGCGAGCCCCGACACCATGCGCCAGTCGGAGGCGCACCTGACCTTCTTGCGGGCCTTCATGCGCGCGAACAAGCCGGTCGCCCTCATCTGTCACGGGCCCTGGGTGCTGGCGGACGCCGAGATGGCCGAAGGCCGCCGCCTGACCTCGTGGCCCGGCATCCGGCGTGACCTGGAGCGGGCCGGGGCCACCTGGGTCGACGCGGAGGTCGTGCGCGACGGCAACCTCGTCACCAGCCGCAAGCCCCAGGACATCCCGGCTTTCGCCGACGCGTTCATCGAGACCCTGGCTGCGGTCAAGCGCCCGGTTTGATAGAGGCCGCCTAAGGGTGCTGGCACCTGTCCCGTAAGGGGCAGGTGTCGCACTTGGGCGCCTGGGGATGGCAGTGGTGGTGGCCCAGCGCGTCGATCAGGGCGTGGTACTCATTGAAGAGGGGGACGTCGGGGGGGAGGCGATCGCTGAAGAACCGCCGCATGGCCTCGTAGCCGATTCGCTCGTCGAAGTAGCCCAGCCGGCTGAAGATCCGGCGGGTGTAGGCGTCCACCACGAAGCTCGGCAACTGGGCCGCGTAGACGAGGATGCAATCGACCGTCTCGGGGCCGAGGCCGTGGACGGCGAGTAGCTCCCTTCGAAGCTCGGGCAGCGGGGTGGCGAACATGCGCGGGAGGTCCCCGCCGTGGCGCATGACGACGTGGGAGGCCAGGGCCTTGAGCTTTTGCGTCTTGGCCCGGAAGTAGCGAGAGGGGCGGATCAGCTCCTCGATCTGCGTGTCGGGCGCCGCGTGGAGGGCGCGCCAGTCCAGCAGTTCCGCTTCCTTGAGGCGCCTGATGCACGTTTCCACGTTGCGCCAGGCGACCGACTGGGTCAGCAGGGCCCCGACCATCATCTCGGTCGGAGAGTCGGCGGGCCACCAGCCACGAGGGCCGAAGTGCGCCAACAGGCCCTGGTAGATCGCCTGCAGTTCCTCTGGTTGAGCGTCTTTTAGAATCACGGGTCCAGTCTACCAGAGCGCGGCATCGACCAGGAGACGCTCTCATGTTGTCCATGCGCGCGATCGGAGGGAGAATACGCGGTCGAGGTAATGCCCATGGAACCGACCGCCCTCGACCTCAGCGCAGGCACCCGCGACCAGCTTCAGGAGCTCAGCCGCGTATTCGGCGTGGATGAGCAGGAGGCGATCGCGAAGGTCCTCAATGACTACCTCGCAAGCCCGTGCGGCCTCCAGCATCCCCGGATGCGGGCCCTGCTCGAGAGCGAAGCCAAGCTGCTTGCGATCATCGAGCACGCCCCCGACGTCATCTTCGTCAAAGATCTCAAGGGACGCTACGAGCTGATCAACCCGGCCGGCGCGAGGGTTATCGGGCTCGCGCGTGAGGCGATCATCGGGAAGCGAGACGTGGACCTCGTCTCACCCGAGCTCGCCGCCTCCCTCGAGGAGGCGGATCGGTCGGTCATGAGCAGCCACCAGCCGCGCCTTTCGGAGGAGCGCTTCTCCAGCGATGGGGCCGAGCGGGTGATGCAGACCATCAAGTTTCCCTACTTCTCCCGAGAGGGCCGGTTGCTTGGGCTCATCGGGATCGGCCGTGACGTCACGGAGCAGAAGCGCCTCGAGAGCGCCCTGAACGAGCTGGCGCAGGGGCTCTCGGCCTCCACGGGGCGTACCTTCTTCACCTCGATCGCGCGTTATCTTTCAAAGGCGCTGCACGTGGGCCACGTCCTGATCGAGGTGGCGACCCCCGATCCGACCATCATCCGTGCGGTCACTTGGTTGAGCCCAGGAAAGCTGGAGGAGGACTTCTCTTACTCGATGATCGGGACCCCATGCGAGTTGGTCTACGGCAAAAAGTTTCTTGCCTATCCGAAGGATCTGGCGACCCACTTTCCAAAGGACCCCTTCGTGAAAGAGATCGGCCTGGAGAGCTACGCGGGGATCCCGCTCTTCAGGTCCGACGGGGCGCCCTTGGGGATCGTGGCCGTGGTTCACACGGCCCCACTGACCAACATTCCCTACGTCGAGATGCTGCTGAAGATCGTCGCCAAACGCATCGAAGCCGAGCTCGAGCGGCAGCTCGCCGAAGAGGAGGTCATCCATCAGACCGTCGAACTGGAGAAGACCAAGGAGCTTGCGCGGTTGAGGAGCAGCTTCGTCAACTCCGTCTCCCACGAGTTGCGAGGCCCCCTGACCTCGGTCATCGGGTATGCCGAGTTCCTGGAGGATGCCGTGGGCGGTACCCTGACCACCCAGCAGGCGGAGTTCGTCCGGCAGATCCAGAGCGGGGCTCAGCGCCTGCAACGCTTGGTTGGCGATTTGCTGGATTTTGCCCGGATCGAGGCGGGGACCTTCCGGATCAACCTGGAGGAAACCGATCTCGCCCCCAAGATCCGAGGCCTCCTCCAGAGCTTTCGCCCCCAGATCGAGGAGACCAAGCTTGATCTGAGCCTCGAGCTTGCCGAGGAGCCGCTCGTCCTGCGGGTCGATCCTCAGCGCATCGAGCAGATTCTCGGCAACTTGCTCAGCAATGCCATCAAGTTCACTCCGCCGGGGGGGCGCATCACCATCCGGGTCCGTCGCGAACAGGGAATGGTCCGCTTCGAGGTCGCCGACTCGGGGGGTGGGATCGCCGAGGAGGACCAGCCAAAGCTCTTCAGGCCCTTCAGCCAGCTCGATGCCGGAGGCCGAAAGGCCAAGGGGACCGGTCTCGGCCTGAGCATCGCCAAGACCCTGGTCGAAGCCCATGGGGGCACGATCGGCGTGAGCAGCGCCCTGGGAAAGGGGGCCACCTTCTGGTTCACCCTCCCGGCGCTGAGCCTGGCTAAACTGCCTGCTTAGCCGTTGTGATCCTTGCGCTCGGGGCCGTAGGGGCCGAGTGCTTCGAGAACGCGGGACCAGCCCACCTCGCGATCGAAGGCGGTGCGCTTGTACTGGGCGAAGAGGGCCTCGTTCGTCGCCTGATCCCCGGTGGTGAGGCGGGTCATGACCGTCAGGCCGTGCATGCCGGCGCGGTTGGCCTCGTCCGAGAGGGCTACGACCACCGCGCCGTCGAGCGCGCGGCGCACCTGGGCGCATGCCTCGCTCAGCGCGGGGTCCCGCAGCGCTTCGAGCTTCTCGCACAGGTCGTAGAGGTCGGTCTGGGTCTGGGAGCGTCCCCAGTTCCGGCTGCTCTCCAGTGCCGCCTGGATCTCGGCCTTGCGCGTCGGCATCAGGGCGAGCAGCGCTCGGCTGACGGCCTTGAGCGGGGCGATCGCCGCCGGCACCTTCCGCAGATCGGTCGCCGAGTAGGTGGTCGCGGTCCGGAGCTCGGCGGTCTGGATCGCCATCCCCTTGGTGACGTAGGCGGTGGCGAACTCGCGGGCGGTGACGGTCGGGTTCTTCGCGAGCACGTCCAGGTTGCGGTAGAAGAGCGAGTCCTGGCCCGAGCGGGTGAGCATGCCGTCCTCGGAGGCCACCAGGTAGCCCACGCTGTCCGAGAGCTGATAGCCGACTTCGACCGAGGCCATGAGACAGGCCTTGGTGGTGAGGACGTCCACCCCCTTGCCGCCGGTGCCTTGCTTGATGGCTCCGTGCAATTCGGGCAGGAAGATGCGGGTGCGTGAGTGGAAGTCGTCGGCGATGCCGAGGGGGCCGTGGCCGTGGCTGCGGATGTCGAGGACCTTGAGGCGGCCGGGATGCTTGCCGAAGCCCCAGGACACGAACTCCTGGAGGTGCCCGGCGCTGCCGGAGTCGGGATCGCTCAGGCCCATGTAGGGCGAGGCGTAGGCGTTTTCCCGCGCATCCGGGGTCACGAAGAAGCGGTACGCCCCGCCCTTCTCCCGGTGGCTCACCTTCTCGAAGCCCTTGGCCCACGAGAAGCGGAAGGCGAAGACGTCCGCCGAGACCAGCAGGTTCATGTGCTTCGGGTCGACGAGGCGCTCCATCACGTCGAGATCGGACGGCAGGCTGCCCTGGAGGTTGTTGTCGACGGCCTGGTAGCTGAGCACCGTGCTCGCCTTGAGGGGGCTCGAAGCCGGGAAGTCGCCCTCGCTGGCCTTGGCCCGGAAGGTCCCCTCACCCTGAGCGCCCGGCCCCATGAGGCTCGGCGCGCCGCAGCCCGCAAGCATGCTCACGGTCAGTCCGAAGAGGGCGAGGCGCGACAGGGGACGATACGATGCCGACATGGATGCTCCTTTTCGATGATGGGGGCAACCTCTCATCAACTTGTCGGAGCGACGGCCGGAGACTAGGTAATCAATACGTTAAATCGATAGAAAGTTTCGGTAAGGCTTCTTACCAGAAGCGCCACCAAGGCCGCTTGGTCGTGGCCTTGAGCCCCTCGAAGGGGTTGTGCTTGGCGTTGCTCTCGGCGAACTTGCGCAGCAGCCAATCGCCGGGGTTCTGCTCGCGACCGCCTTCCAGCGTCAGCTTGAGGGGGCCGGTGGTGAAGGACGCCGGCTGGATGGAGCGGACCCGCGAGGTGTTCGTGCTGAGGCTCATTTCCCATTCCTGTGGTGAAGACGCGACGTCGCTAGCTTAGCTCCCCCGAGCGGGCGGGATCGGTGACCGACGCCTCCATGACGCTCTATGCCCCCAGTGGGCGGGCGCGACAACCTGCGATCGCTTCGCCCGAGAGGTGCTATACTCGGTATCGACGAGATTCATGGCCAAGTCCTGCCGCGCGCCAGCCGCCGTCAGGCACTGTGAAGGAAGAAATCATGGGACACGCATCCGCCGCCCACGCCCCCCAGGTCGAGTCGACCGAGCCCCCCGTGCTCTCCGCCGGGGCCGGCGTCGTCATCGGCGCCGTCTTCATGGCGCTGTACCTCACCCTGCTGGTCTACCTCTTCGCCGCGAGCGCCGGCAGCGTGCCGGCCGCGCACTAGTCGAGACGGCAAAGGGCCCCGGTCGCTTCAGCGACCGGGGCCCTTTTTGGTTGATTACTTGAGCGCGAGCGCGGACTTCTTGAAGTTCTCGTGGCACTCGAGCAGGTAGTTCTTGGCGAACGCCTCGTCCTCCCAGCCCATGATGGTGGGGTAGAGGTTGTCGAGGTTCTTGTAGACCTGGAAGAAGTGCTCGATCTCGAGCAGCAGGTGCGGCGAGACGTCGGTGTGCTTGGTGATCTCGGTGTAGCGGCGATCCTTGCTGGGCACGGCCAGGATCTTGAAGTCCTCACCCTTCTCGTCGGCCATCTTCAGCAGGCCGATGGGGCGCACGCGGATGATGCAGCCGGGGAAGGTGGGCTCTTCCATCGGGACGAGCACGTCGGCGGGGTCGCCGTCGCCCGCCAGCGTCTGGGGGAAGAAGCCGTACTCGGTGACGTAGTGCAGGGGGCTCGAAAGCACCCGGTCGAGCCGGAAGTTGCCAGTCTCGGATTCGTACTCGTACTTGTTGCGGCTGTTCTTGGCGATCTCGATGATGACGTCCGCTTCCTGGGGGAAGCGATCGCCCAGCGGATAATGGTAGAGGCTTTGCACTTTCGTCTCCTAAGGCTCATTTCGGGGATTTTTGCCCCATCGCGCATCTGCACAAACTCCAGGCATGGGGCGAGCCTGGGCGCTTTCGCGACTTGAAGGAACGGCTTTGCTAGACGCCCTTAACGCGCTCAGAATATAGCATACGCTTATTCGGAGCGGCAAGATCGGTCTGCGTCTGCTACCATCGCAGGAACTTCGCCGCACGAGGAACTCACCATGCCGCAACCACGCAAGCAAATCGCCGTCATCGGCCTCGGTCGCTTCGGCCGCAGCGTCTGCCGGACCCTGCACCAGCAGGGCCACGAAGTGCTCGGGATCGATGCCTCGGAAGAAGAGACCCGCTCGGCCCAGGCCGAGGAGATCGCCACGCACATCGTCCAGGCGGATTCGACCGACCTGCACGCCCTCGAGGAGCTCAGCCTCTCGGGCTTCGACACGGTCGTGATCGGGATCGGCACCGACCTCGAAGTCGCGGTCCTGACGGCCCTCAACCTCGTGGAGCTCGGCGTTTCCCAGATCGTGGCCAAGGCCTCCCACGAGAAGTACGGCAAGGTCATGGAGCGCGTCGGAGGCGAGGCCATCCGCGTCGTCTACCCCGAGATGCAGATGGGCGAGCGCGTCGCCAACGCCATCAGCGGCCAGGGCATCATCGAGATGATCGAGCTGGACCCCGATTACAGCATCATCGAGGTGCCGGCTTCGCCCCTCTTCTTCGGCAAAACCCTCGGGGACACGGGGTTGCGCGAGCGCTACGGCGTGACGGTCATCGCCATCAAGGGCAAGGGCGGCGTCAACATCGCGCCGTTGACCGGAGACCGGATCCACCCCGGGGACATCCTGACCGTGATCGGCGACAACAAGCGCTTGAACCAGCTACCTCGCTAGCCGTGACCTCCACGAAGGCCGCCCGCCGCAAGGGGCCACAGCCCAATGCCTCCCAGCTGATCGTGCTCGGCTACCTGAGCTTCATCCTGCTCGGGGCCATCCTGCTGATGCTGCCCATTTCCCACGTGCCGGGCCCGCAGCCGGGGATCGACGATCTGTTCTTCGCCGCCTCCGCCGTCACCACCACGGGCCTCGCCCCGGGGGACGTGGTGGATCGCTACTCGCCCTTCGGCCAGGGCGTGCTGATGCTCTTGATCCAGCTCGGGGGCCTCGGCTACATGAGCCTCTTCACCCTGACCATGCTGCTGATCGGTCAGCGCATCTCCCTGCGCGATCGCCTCAACATCCAGGAAGGCCTGGAGCAGCCGGGGATGGCGGGGCTCGTGCGCTTCGTGCTGAACATCGTCGGCTTCTCGCTCGTGGTCCAGCTGGTGAGCGCCTTTTTCCTGGCCTGGACGATGGTGCCGGAGTTCGGCTGGTCCAAGGGCCTGGTCATGACCCTCTTTCACGTCGTCGGCGCCTTCAACAACGCGGGCTTCCCCTTCTTGCCCGAAGGGGCCATCCACTGGCAGCGCAACGCCGGGGTGCTGCTGGTCCTGGCGATGACCACCGTGATCGGGGGCCTCGGCTTCAACGTGAACCAGGAGCTCGTGCGCCGCTACCTCTTGCGCCGGGCGCCGAGGCAGCGTTGGAACGTGCTCATCGGCATCGTGCTCGGCCTGACGGTGGCCCTGCTTGTGAGCTCGACTGTTGTCATCTGGTATTTCGAGGCGCGAAACCCGAAGACCCTCGGGCCGCTTCCCTTGCACCTGCAGGCGGCGAATGCCTTCTTCATGGCCGTGCAGCCCCGATCGTGCGGCTTCAACAGCGTGGAGGTCGAGGCCATGGCCCGCCCGAGCCTGCTCTTGATGCTCGCCCTCATGTTCATCGGGGCGGGGCCGGGCTCGACGGGTAGCGGCATCAAGCTGACGACCGTTGCCGTCACGGCGGCGGGGGTCAAGGGGGTGTTGCAGGGACGCCAGGAGATTGCGCTGGATTGGTTCAAGCGGCGCCTGGACGAGCGATTGGTCCGCAAGGCCTTCGCCGTCGTGCTGCTCTCGCTGGCCGTGGTGGCCTTCTCGACCCTCTTGCTCGCCTCGATCGAGTCGCTGCCCTTCTTGCCGATCTTGTTCGAGGTGCTCTCGGCCTTCGGCAACGCGGGCATGTCCATGGGGATCACCGGTCAACTCAGCACCGTGAGCAAGCTCATCCTGATCGCGACCATGCTGATCGGGCGCGTCGGGATGATCACCGTCATGCTTTCGCTCTTCCCGTCGCGCCGGCGCTCGGCGATCCGGTACGTGGAGGAGCCCCTGCTGATCGGCTAGCAAGAGGAAACCAGCCGCAGTAACTTCCTGAACGCGTCAGGCCGGGCGCTTATCGGCGAGCCCGGCCTGGTTGGGAAAGAGCGTTAGTCTTCGTTTGCGGCATCCGCGCTCGGGGCTTCGTCCTGCTTGAGGGACTTGAGCTCGCGGTATACCCGCACCATGGCGGTCAATTCTTCGATAAAGTCGGGCAAAGTGTCTGTCTTTTGCATGGGGTGCTCCTTTGGGGCTGAAAATACCAACCAAACCATCATACCAAGCTTGTTCGAAAGCTGCGGTGATCGGCGAACTTGGTTGCGCGGATCACCGCGAAAGCGCTTGTTCGCGGCTATTCTGGAGGGGTTTCCACGGTTCGTGAATGGAGCTGACCCCACCAATGCGCCGCCGCCTCTACATCATCGGCACAGGCGGCCTGGCCCGCGAGATGGCCATGGTCGCCGAACAAGTGAACGCGCGCGAGCACCGCTGGGAGTTCGCGGGCTTCATCGGCAGCGGCTCGGCGGTGGTGGGCAAGGACCTGGGCCTGGGCATCATCGTGGGCAACGACCGCTGGCTCCTCGAGCAGGACCAAGAGGCGGACCTGGTGATCGCCATCGGCCGCCCCAACGTGCGCGCGGCGGTGCTCGCCGAGTACGTCCAGCAAGCCGATCGCTTCCAGTTCCCCAACCTGATCCACCCCGACGCCACCCTGGACTTTCGGCGGATCGACTTCGGCCAGGGCAACGTGGTCTCGGCCGGCTGCCGCTTCACCTGCGACATCGAGGTCAGGGACTTCAACCTCTTCGGGGCCAACGCGACCGTCTCGCACGACGCCGTGATCGGCAGCTATAACGTCGTGAGCCCGGGGGTCAACATCTCGGGTGGGGTGCAGATCGGCGATCGCGTCCTCTTGGGGCCGGGCAGCCAGATCATGGGCTACGTCTCGATCGGCGACCAGGTGATGATCGACCCGGGGTTGGTGGTGCGCCACGACGTGCTGGCGCCGGAAGACGTCTTTCTCGGCTAGCAAGAAGGGGGCGCCTCGCGAGGCGCCCCCTTTTTACGGATGGATGGCTTAGTGGGCGTTGCCCGTCATCTTGACGCCGAGGATGCCGGCGATGATGAGCGCCACGAAGAGCAGCCGCATGGGGTCTTTCGATTCGCCGAGCAACAAGATGCCGACCAACACCGTGCCGACGGCGCCGATGCCGGTCCAGACCGTGTAGGCCGTTCCCAGGGGCAGCTGCTTCATGGCCTGCGCCAGGAAGACGAAGCTTGCGATCATCACGACCACGGTGCCCACGCTGGGCCAAAGCTTCGAGAAGCCCTCGGTGTACTTGAGGCCCGTCGCCCAGACGATTTCAGAAAGCCCTGCAATGAGTAGCCAGATCCATGCCAATTGGTTTCGCTCCTTACTTCGCCGCCCGGGCGGCGAAAAACAACCCGGCGATTCTATGCCACCGGCCAGTTCGGGTCAATGAACCGTGAAGGAGGGAGTTTCTTTCGGTTGTGATCGTTTCGGTGATCGGTGGCAGCGAGGATAATAAAACGGTTGCTTTCCTGTTCGAGCCCTCGTCGTCCCCGAGAGGAGATTTGTATGCGTCTGGCTTCGCGTCTGAGCGCCCTTGCGGCCTTGTCGTTGACCTTCACCTGCATCGCGGGGTGTACGACCACCGGGCTCTTCCGCAGCACCTTGCCGAGCGACATGGCACCCGCTCAGGGCGAGGCCATCGCGCCGAACGGGAGCTTTGCTTCGGGGGCTCCGGGGAGCGAGCAGCAGGGTTCGGGGCTCAAGGGCGGCGAGGTGGACGACAATGCCGACTTCGCGGCGTACCTGACGTATCTCTCGAGCTTCTCCGGCGGTGGCGTCGCGCCCCTGGATGTCTCCGAGCGCTTTCAGTTTTGGTTGAGGGATCCGGCCTCGCGGAGTGTTCCCAACGCCACGGTCACGGTGCTCGCGGGGGTCGATGAGGTGTTTTCGGCGAAATCCGCCAGCAATGGCCGGGTCCTCTTCTTCCCCAAGGCCTTCCCGCTTGCCGCGCAGGCGAGCGACTCGTTCACGGTGCGGGTCGAGAAGGGGGCACAGCAGTTCACCCGGACGATCCCGAAAGACGGCGCGCGCGACGTGGTGCTCGAGTGGCCCGAGGCGCGCGCGGACATCGCGCCCAAGCTTGATCTCTGCTTTACCCTGGACGTGACGGGCAGCATGGGGGATGAGCTGAGCCGAATCCAGACGACCATCGGGGACATCGCCGCGCGGATCAAAAGCTTGCCGGATGCCCCGGTGCTTCGCTACGGCTTGGTGGCGTATCGCGATCGCGGCGACGACTTCGTGACCCGGCACTTCGACTTCACCCCCGACCTGGACACCTTCCGTGCACGCCTCAACTCGCTGGCGGCGGCGGGCGGCGGCGACTACCCCGAGGCCCTGAACGAGGGCGTCGGAACGTCGCTCAATGCGCTGAGCTGGGATGCAGCAGAGAGCGTGCGCCTCATGTTCATGGTGGGCGACGCCCCGCCGCACCTGGACTACCCGCAAGACGTCCCCTACACCACCCACATGGTCAAGGCCGCAGAGCGCGGCATCAAGATCTACCCGCTCGGGGCGAGCGGCCTCGACGCCAGGGGGGAATATGTCTTCCGGCAGATGGCGCAATTTACCGGCGGCAAGTTCCTGTTTCTCACCTACGGCGGGCAAACCTCGCATCAGGTGGGGACCGTGCAGGAGAACAACCTGGATGATCTGGTGGTGGGCATTGTGAAAGCCGAGTTGGCCGATTTGAAATAAAGTTGGCGAGAAGGGTTGACACCCGGTTAAGGCGGTGATAAGTTTGAAGAGTGGTTGCGCGTTGCATCGCAGCGGGCCGCCACCGAACGAAATCAAGTCAGCGCCTTGTGTGCCCCGGGGTTTCGCTCGCAATTTATTTGGAGGGATACCCAAGTGGCCAAAGGGATCTGACTGTAAATCAGACGGCTCTGCCTTCGTAGGTTCGAATCCTACTCCCTCCACCACCAAGCCCACGTAGCTCAGTCGGTAGAGCGTATCCTTGGTAAGGATAAGGTCACCGGTTCAATCCCGGTCGTGGGCTCTTTTCTTTGCTTATTTGATTTTTTCCGGACCCCAGCATAACTAACGGCTACTTGAGGAGGAATCACCAAGACCATGGCCAGAGCGAAGTTCGAGCGTAACAAGACGCACGTCAATATCGGCACGATCGGTCACGTCGACCACGGCAAGACCACCCTGACCGCCGCCATCACGATGACGCTGGCTGCCGCCGGCAGCGCGAAGGCGATGGCCTACGCCGACATCGACGCCGCCCCCGAAGAGAAGGCCCGCGGCATCACCATCAACAC